>JAIYDP010000116.1 GCA_027487435.1 Verrucomicrobiaceae bacterium
CTCGCAATCGTCACAACGGCCGCACGGGGCGGCAATAGGGTTTGGGATTAAAAACTAACTTACAATAATACCATGTCACAACGGCCGCACGGGGCGGCAATATGGTTTGGGTTAAAAAATGTAAGGATGCTAACCTTATTGGTCACAACGGCCGCACGGGGCGGCAATATGGTTTGGGAGGGGGTCTGTGGAACACTTGTGGAATATAGGCTCCAGAAGCCGTTTTTGCAAACCCCCTACGAGTTTTGGCAAAAAGGGGAAAAAGTCGAGGAGGTTTTCAAAAATTCGATACACTTTAGGTTTGTTAAGGATTGGTGAGCTTGATTTGACGATTGTTCTTGTCCGCTTGGAGTACCTCAGCTTGGCACTCGGAACCTGCGGGATGTGCCTTGGCAAAGGGCGCTCTTTGGGACTTGACGACTTCTGCGTAGAATCTCACTTGCTCGAAGCGAATATGACCTTGCCAAGTAAATACAAAAGGCACTCGACCGTCGCGGTCTGGAGCTAGGGCGCGGAATGTCCATGTTTTCTTCAACAATTCTTTCACATCTGCTGGTGCGGCATTGCGTGGGATCGTTTGGTAATTCGTAGCTGGCGGATTTTCACTGAGGGCGCGTTCTAATTTGGGAATGGCAGCCGCGATGTGACCAGCCGCATCGGCCAAGGGACGGAGAAATTGCCCCGCCGGATGCTGATTGGTCGTATTTTCGTTTTGGGTGAACCACTGGAAAAGCTCTCGCTCGAACTCGGGAGAGCGGGTATCAATTCCGTCCACTTGGGGATAATGCACGGGTGCATTGGGCGAGTTCACGTGGCTGGTGCCGATTCTTTCCAACGCATGGCGTGCGGAATGAATGCCCGTTTCATCAGACCATGAAAGATATGCCTGACGGTAGGATTCCACAGGTGCTTGCTCTTTGCCGCTGTTCTCAAAACTCCGGTAACGCACGGCGTAGTCGGTCAGCGTGAGTTGGCAGTGATGGATCTCACACTGACCCAAACCAAGTGGCTTGCCATGGCCGATGAGATGGCGGAAGTTCTCGCAGGGCATCAAGGAGTAGAGCAAGGCACCGAGTTCTACAGCGGTAAGTTGCTGAAAGCGGATTTCACCTTGGAGAATGGTATCTGGACGCAGGGCGCGGGTGAATGATTGATGCTGCTTGGCGATGCCAGCGAGTTCTTTCTTCTCATTCAGCCGTGAAGGATGGATGAAGCAGGTGCTGAAGTCCGTGAGATTCCGGCTTAGGTAAAACTTATGTCCCTGCGGTTTGTGATCTTCGCGGGTAAGTTCTCCTTTGCGAATGAAGGCTGCTTCGCCTTTGCGCATAGTGAAGTAGAGGTTAGGACAAGGCACCTTGGGCGAGGCGAGGTTTTTCAAGGGGATGTCGGAGATGTGGTGTGTGGCGCACGCGTCCCTTTGCGCTTGGCTCCACATTTCGCGGGCGGCGATCCATTGATTTTTGCGAAATTCTTCTTTTACATGGCAGTCGAGAAATTGCAGGCGACTGGCGAGAGCTTTTGCAGGCGCGTCACTAGTGCGCTCTTTATCCAAATCTTCCACAATACCGAACATGCTCTCCGCCATGGTGAGGTTGTGCCGTTGGCCGTGCTGTGGCAGGAGATCGGGGTGAACGCTGGCGAAAAACTCGTGAACCGTGCCCTGATAGGAACGCCAAATGGAGGAGACGGCGATTTCCTCGATGGCACTGCCATCTTCCGAAGGGCGGAAAAACACCAGATCGTTTTCGCGCAGGCGCAGCAAGTCGGAGTTAGGCGGGGAATTGCGACTGGTGCCTTTGAGTTCGTATGGGAGTAGGGAGTCTTCCTCGGTGCGGAGATCAGCAATGAGATGAAAACGATCCACGGCATCTTGCACGGGAAAGATGGGGATGTTCTCCGCTTCGGGCGGATAGGGTATGAAGTATTCGTGTTTTTTGGTGTTTGGTAAGTCGCGGCCAGGTTTGCCAAGAATGCGGAGGATGCCGCGGGTGTAGGATTGTTTTTGATCGTCGGGAAGTTTGGCGTAAGCCGCTTCGGAAAGGAGATGACCATTCAGAGCCTGTGCTAAGATGAAGCTGCTGGTGCGCGAATCCGTAATAGGTGCATCAACCTGCAAAGTGTTGTTTTCTAAACTGGGAGGATGAGGCAGGCGGGCATAGAAAAACTGTAGGGATTCAGAAGAGTAGCTATCTTGTAGAGGGTGCTGGTGAGCATGGCGGTTGTAATGATGGAAGTAGGCTTTGAGTAGGGGGCATGCCTCGTGGCGGAAGTAAGGGCGGTATTTGTCCTCTAGGGTGCGATTACCCACAGCTAAAGTGGGCAGGGTGAGTGGGCGTAGATATAGACAGCCCTCACGGCTGACGAGAATGCCAATGGCAGACATGCCGCCACCGCGAGCGATTTTGCGCTGGGAGAGAGCCGTATTTTTCAAAACCCGCAGAGAGGAGTGGGTGACAGCTTCTACCATGGAGGAAATGACTCCGCGCAAACTTGAGCCAGGAATCATGCCATTGTCCCTTTGATCAACGGCAGGGTGAATGAGCTTTGTCCACGGCTCGCGGTTCTCTGTTGTATTTCCACAGAGGGTGGGGCTGATGATTTTCACATCGAAGGTGATGCTGCCCGAGTGCCGATCTTGCTGGTGAGCATGATGCAGCGAGGAACTTTCTAACGTCTCGGTGTGCGGAGCAGCAGATGGCAACGGCACGAAGTGGTAAGGATTGAGGAATTGGCTCATGGGGTTGTGGGAGTGAGAGATTGATGAAATGCGGTGAGGCCGTCTTGGATAGCGGGATGCTGATGCCAAGGTTCCTGCCCGGCGATGGTGATTGCGGCGGTGCAAAAGCCGCGTCCTTTGGCGGAACCGGAGCCAAGGGGAATCTCGCCCTCGGTGAGGTCGCGCAAGAGGTGGGCGAGTAAGCCGAGGGCGGCGGGATTTCTAAGCCGCCAGGTATCGAGAAGGAGCGTGCCGGTGAGGGTGGTGGCTGAGGCGGAGGTCTCGGTGAACTTGGCACCCTCTGCCGCGCCGCCGGTGAAGCGATCGATGGCGACGTGTTCGCGTTTTTGTTCGGCAAGCTCAGAGGCGAGAAGATCGGGGACTTGCAGTAAGGCCTTGGCACCGCTGTGGCCGAAAAGCTGAGCGGCGAGGGAGGGGGCTTCTGCATTTTCTTCATTGGGGTCAAGTGGGCAGGGTGAGCCGACAGTGCGGAGGATGCGTTCGGCGTGACTGCGTAACACGCCTTTGAGCGAGGAAGCGGAGAGATAGGCTCTGCCATCGTGCCCATGGCGCGGAAGTGCGTGGGACATGGTGAGACGTTGTTCCTTGGTGCTGTGCTCGATGCGCTCGCGCTGGCGAGGATCGCGCACGAGCCAGGGAGATTTCATGTAGATGGAAATGTGAATGGCGATCGACTGAGGGGCTGGAACGGGAGCTGTGTGGGCGATGGGAGCATAGGCAGCCCATGGCAGTGGGGCTGTGGGATTTTTGATCCACTCGGCGAGCTGGGGGTTGTCAAAGACCTCGATGGACCTCTGAACCCATTCCATTTTCCCCCAACCGCAGGAGTTGCCCGCGCCAAAGTGAAGAGTGGATGCTTGTGATAAGAGGAACAACAGGGCGGCGAGCTGGGCATCGTTCAGGCCCTCGGTGGTGATCTCCCAGCGGAATGTTTCACCGGCTGGGACATACTCGGTGGCGTAGAGCTTTTGATCATCGGCGGTGCGGGTGGCGCGATCAATGGCGACGTGGATGTCCACGGCGGTGTGGCGTGCGGGGTCCCAGTAGGGACGGCTGCGGTCGGTGTCTGAGATGGGGGTATATTTTGGCGCGGTGCAGCCGGTGAGATGATAGGCGGTGGAGAAGATCACTGCGCCGGCCTTGGCATTTTTCTCATCGGCATTTTCATGGCCGAAGAGGGCATTGACCATGTCTGGGACGAGAATTTTTTTGGCAAGGCTGCGCAGCGGTCCCTTGATGCCACTGCCGGGAATGCAGGCTTTGCCATGGTGATCGACGCAGACGGTGGCGGGCATGGTGCTATTCGGTGTTTTCACACGGGAACTGCGGTTGCTGAGATCAGCGACCTCGCCATCGCCGATGTGCAGCGGTGTCAGCGTGGTCCATGTGCCAGTGATGCGGTGGCGGGTCTTGAATTCGGGAGGTTTCATACGTGTGGTGGGTAGGCGGGAAAGAGTGGCTGGTGAATGCGGATTTCGCCAAAACCGTTGGCGGGGATGTAAGGATTGGTCTCCCAAGTGTCGTCTGCGTGGTGGGGTGGTAAGGGCAGGCCAGAGATCAGGGCGGCGGTGAGGGCGGCTTGAGCTTTAGTTTCATTTTCCACGGTGAAGGTGAAGACGGAGCCCGGCGTAGTGAGAATCCATGGGTAGTAGTCAGCCCGTTTTTTCTGGAAGTGATGCCATAAGAACGCGCCGCCTGCCATGTGCTGCTGCGCATAGAAACGCTCGAGCTTTAAGCCGGGGAGGGTTTTCTCAAAAATCTTTGTGTAGAGAGCGTGCATGGCAGCGGCGGAAATGCAGCCGGATTGTTGCTCCTGCCGCCAGGGATCGGCGAGCAAAGCGGGGCTTTGCAGGCAGATGCTGAGAGTTTCGCCTTGGCGGCATTCGACTGCGGGCGGGGCGATGGCTTGGCCGAGGGTGACGGTGGCATCGACCTTCGACTTACTGAGGTAGCTGAGGTGAGTGAGGGTATCGGCAAGGGCGAGGCGTTGCTCTGGTGTGATCGTTGCGGGAATGTTGAGGAGGCTTTTCCAGACGATGGGGGTGTTTTCGCCATCGAAGGGGTGAATCACTTCCCAGGCGAAGAGCTTGCCCTCGCGCTCGCGTTCGCCGCGGTCGGCAGTGCCTTTCTCGGAATCGATGGCAGTGCGGACGATCAGCTCGCGGAAGGGGCGGACGCGTGGGTATTTATCCTCGGCAAGCGCGGTAGTTTTCCAATCTGTGGCAAATTCTGGTGCTTCCCCGTTGTGGGCGGTGATGGCCGTGCAGGAGGCGCAGTCGTAAATCGTTTTCTTATGCTGCACGAGTGAGAGTGGCATGGCTTGCGGGCGTTCTGCGGATGCATGACATGGGAAGGCGTGGCGGAAGGTGATGTCATTGAAACAGGTTTTCAGGGTTACATCGTGCCCAAGATGTCTGGCCGTGGCCATGATGGCACCCGCCAGCATGTTGCCGGGAATGATGTCCTCGGATTCCATCAAATTGCCGCCGATTTTGTGCTTGGTGATGCACAAGAATCCCTCGGGGGAAATGGTGAGCGGCAGTAGGATGTCGCCATCAGGGATGGAGAGAAAAGGCTGGTGCGTGGTGATTTTCTTGATTTCTACGGAGAGGAATTTTCCATAGCCGATGCTGCGATTGCAGCCGATGTGTGTGAGGAACCCAAAGGCGCGGTGGAGGATCTTTTCCAAATCGGGGCAATCGTTGAGGCTGCTGACACACCCTGTAAATATGGCCTGCTGGCCGAAGCCGAAGGGCATTTCTTCTACGAGTAAGGCACCGCGCTCGACCGAGCCAGTATCATCATTCACCTTGATGCGGGTGTGGAGGGCAGGGGAGCCAGTGTCTTGTGCGATGAAAGCAGAAAATCGCAAGCTGCCGGGATGGGTCTCATAGAGTGTTTCTTCTAGGCTGGCTTTGCCAAAAAGTGCTTCAACTTTGGTAGAATCAAGACCGCTCATGGTAAGGCTTTCGCGGAGTTTGCCTTTGATATGAGTGGCGGGAATGCAGCATTTCCCTTGAGCTGGGCCGATGGCGACGCGGGCGAATGCGGCATCGACACCGAAGTCTGATGGCGAGCTGGATTTGGTGAGGATGGGGCCCTTGAGTGTGAGCGTGATGTGGTAGGTGTGGCGTTTCATGACAATGCGTAGTCCCAGAGTTCTTCTAATAAGATGAGTGCGGCTTGTTCCTTCTCGCAACCGGTGGCTTTGATCCATGCCGTGAGTGCCTTGTTGTCAGCTTCTGTGGCATTTCGGAAGGCATGTGAGCGATCTGCGGCGGTTTTGTTGCCATCGATGATGCCACGGACGAGCGAGCGCAGTTGGGAGCGAGGGAAGTTTTCGCTTTCGGCGAGGAGTGCTCGACTTGCGGCGAGGGCTGCGATTGAGGCGCTGAGTTTTTCGCCGCGCAAAATGACATCGGCGAAACCGAGTTTGTGCTTGTAACGGCGAGTGATGGCAGCGGAGTAGTCGCCGCCCAGATGATCGAAGGATTCTAGGACGGTGATAAGTAGTTCGTCGCTCTCTCTACCTCCCTCGCGATCTTTTGCCGCATCCACCATTTCACGGGCGAGGGACTTTAACCGTGAAATCGGAGCTTTGTGATGGCAAAAGACTAAGCTGGCGGTGTGTGTAAGGCGGGTGTATTTTAGATTCCAATCATTGCGCAATTTCCAATCATCGGCCATCGAGAAAAAATGTCGGGCAAAGGCCCAGGCTCTCCATGCCGGCATGACGAACATGACTTCATCGCCGCCCCAGAGGAGGTTCTCGAAGCGGTAGCAATCGATTCCTTGATGCTTACCTTCGTGAATTTTCCCCATCCAGCCTTCTGTGTTTTCTAATACCTCCTTGAGAAGGAAATCAGTGAGCCATTTTTCGCGATTGCCTTGCACCCACGCATCGATTTCTTTTTGTCTTACGAACGGAACTTTTGCGTTTTCGATTTCTTCACGGAATATTTTGGAGAAAGAATTTCCATCGGCATAGAAGACTGCCAGTTTGTTGTTGAGGTTTGGAAATTCCTTGGGAGCATCGGTAGCAATATCCTCGAAGGACTGGGCGAACTGGCCTAAGCCTGCTTGATCTGTGTATTCCTTATAGAACGCTTGTTTCTGGTCTTGTCCATAGCTGCGGCGGATGCGGACGGAAGAGGAGCAATTTTTCTGCTTTCGATCCTTTTCTGGGGAAGCGAGGTCTCCTTGTTTTGGTCTGATGCCGTCCAATTCACAGATTCCCTCTTGATCCGATGGCGAGGGAAACGAAAGAGAAGACATTTGGTATTGTTGCGCACGCAGGCGTGCCAGCAGATTTTCTCTTACTTGAAGAAAGTCATTGGGATTCTCCATCTTCTCCAAGCCTACGAGAAACGTTGCAGTGGCGCACTCTTGGAGATCCCGTAATCCTTTAACGATTTTCATTTCCAGCTCCTCGGAATCAACTGTTGCGACTTGGTAAAGCCCAACGGAAGCGCCTCGACTGATGATCTCGTGATTTATGCCATGATCCTTCAAAATTTTCGGCACAACTTTCTTCACGGCATCAAGCAAGATCAGCCCAGCGCCGCGTTGGGTATTAAGATCATTGGTATCCTCGATGAAGGCATACAAATTCACGCCTTCGACGCGAAGGAGGTAGTTGGAAGTATTTTGAGCTTCTGACATAGGTTAAATATCGTTTTTGAAATTTTTAGTGTTATAGGCAGCGCAGGTTAGAATCATGCCAAGCAGTAAGCCAATGAACGCTGTGCATGCGATGTTATCCGGTAGATCTGCAAGAGCCGCCACAGCAGAAATTACTGAGAGGACTGTAGAGAGGATGACAAGATAGTTGATTTTTTCTAGGCTGGCGGCTTGATTCTCGGAAATCAATGAAGCGAAGAATTCGTCACTGTTTTGAATTTGCTGAGACATTTCTTCATAAAGCACAGCAACATCTAACTCGCGTTGCTGTATGGCATACATTTCTAGTGGTTGTTGTTGAGTAGAGAGGAGGGGAAAGCGATAGAGATTTTCAAACATGAGATATTGTTTACGCAAAGTGCCATACTCGCTTCTAATTTTTTCGTATCGATCGTTCATGGCAGAGCAGCTTAAATCGCTGCTTATGTTAAAGAGTTTTGCATTGAATCGCATGAGGACTTGGCGTAAATAAAAGCAGTAAAGTGTCAAATCCGTGTAGTGGGAAAGGAAGTTCATGCTCATTTCTTTGTTCCAGGAATCACTATTACTTTTGTATAGCCAAACATAAGAATGGGTCGTGAAGCCATGTAAGGTTCCATAATGCGCCCAGCGTGTATAGGTGCGATTTTTTGCCCAATCCGCTTCAAAGGGCGACGAGGAAAAGGAGTTGCCGGAATGATGATCAACATTCAGAAGTTTAATCCATGGTGCCATGGAATTCGCATGCTGCGTCCAATCTGAGTTTGTGGCATGCTCGCAGGCCTTTGACAAAGGCTCATCATTTTGTTGACCGTCATGTTTCGTAACTGGGACAAAATGACAAAAAGAACAAACAAAAGCTCGGTTGTCTGCGTAGTATTTTTTTAAGGGGAAATCTGCGTTTTCTGGAGTTGATAGCGTAAAATGTTGATTTCTATAGGTTACATTTTTGACCAAGGCAAAAGCGCGCCCCCAGATATTGGTATAATGCTCCCATGGTATTGTTTCGTCTTCCTTCTTATCTTTCGTAGATCCGATACCTCTTTCTTGATACAATGTAGCGAAGGGCTCTTCCCAGTAGCGGAGAACTTCAGCGATGGTCAAGAAATCTGACATAGTTACTGCTTCAGGGAATGATGCATCAATGACCATGAAAGCCACATGCAAAGGTGAATCCACATCTTGTTCACTTTTCCTCCTAGCTCTCGCTTCAAAAATGACCAATCTTGGTTTGGAAAGTGCTACTTTGACAGAGCGAGACTCGCTTGCGGAGACAATAAACGGCACGGTTGTTTCGGAAGGAAAATCGCAGTATGATTCCGGTTCTAGCCATAGCGTATTCTCTAGCAAAAGGGTGGCTGTCTCATAGGTGAAGTATTTTTTGCGCTTTGTAAGTAATGGGTCACAGTTCATTTCTTCCCATAGCTGGAAGCGTGAACCAGAACATGCAACATCGCCACTCTCTCTCCATGCTAAAGGAAGAATCATACGGAAATGACTACCTGCATCAGTCGGCGCCCCAGTCATAAGTTTTTCACAAAATTTCATGTCGTGAGACTCTGTGAAATCTGCTTGTTCATCAATGGGAAAATTCTTCGATTTTTCGAAGTGTGATGCATTCTAACCGAAGCAACATATAAGCTTCAATCTCTAAGTAGAAGAGATACCTGAAAACTGAATGATCCATGGATTTCTCCATGAAAAAAAATGGGGAATGTTGCGAGATTACGTCCAAAAATTCACGGCATCATTTTGGCTTAGAAACCAACCACTCTTGCTCGACGCCTTCATATTACCAGCTTGTCGGAGATTTCCAAGCGCCATGCCAATGCGGAATCAAACTAGGGATTCTGGTTCAAACGGGCTGAAAACTCGACCCTTGCGGCATTACGCAACGCCACATTCCGCCATGGAGCGTGCTTTCAGCCCTCGTGAATTTGTTCACATTAACACCTAGCGCGTAGCACTAGGCTGGTATGATCATGCACCCTTGGCGCGCAAGAGTGAATGCATGCTTAGTGTTTGAAAATTTCTGTATTTTACATCGCATCGAGCTTCCGGTCTGGTTCTAGGCCGTTGCCTTCGATTTCGATTCTGTTTGCATAGCAATGCACGACGGCATAGGCACTGTCTTTTTCGGTCTCGACCATGCCCTTGAAATTCACGTAGTGGCAATGTGCTTTCTGCGCGTAGTTGCCTTGGTGGTTGTGTCCGTTCATCCATGCGGCGACGTTATCGAAGCGATCAATCAACGAAATGACTTCAGACGCATCCAACAAGTTGGCCGGCACGGCGGGGAAAATCGGGTAGTGATTGAAGAGGATGACTCGTTGCTTTGCTTCCTTGGCGGCAGCAAGTTCTTTTTCCAACCACGCCATTTGCACAGCTCCGATGGCAGTATCTCCGGGGTTACTCGTTCGGCCCAATTTCTTTGCCATTTCGTTGAGCGTTTTCTTGGCAGCAGCAGTGCGCGGATCATTCGCAGCATGTCGCCACACGCTGGTGTCTGAGCCATCGAGGAACACCAAACGCCAGCCTTTGATCACTTGGGAATGGTAGGATTTTTCTAAACCAATGGCGGCAAGAACGTTGGTTTTATCGGCATCGGCGACGCTGAAATCGTGGTTGCCAAGGATGGGATAGTGCGTGGATTTCAACTTCGTGTAGCGCTCCATCACCGAGGAAAAGCTGACAAAATCTCGATCAATGAGATCGCCAAGAGTCACGGTGAAATCTAACTTTCGTGCATTGAGGTCGGTGATTGCGGTCTCCAGCTTGCTCAAGGAGTTGCGATAAAATCGCGTCGCGATGGGATCGGCATCGGCGTATTGCGGATCAGCAATGACCGCGAAGGAAAGCTCCGCTGCATCGGGCTCCACGGCAGCAGAACTTTTTACAAAAACGAGCGGTAAGGTGACTTTAAGAAATGCCCTGCGTTTCATGCTGAGATCCTAGCTAGGCCTAGAAACGTTGCAAGAGAGAAACCAATCATGTTGTCCCTACGAATCCGTGAAAAGGACTGGACTTCGTCGTTGCATGCGGCCATTTCGAACACCAAGGAGGCAGAGAACACGGTGTTCTTGGCAAAAGTAAAAACTTTCCTATTTTCTTCTTGCTTGTCCTGAACTTTCAGTAAATACTGAAAACAACCGAAAGGTTTATCATGAAAACACCGAAACAAACAACGAGCATTGAAGTCTTCTATGACGGGCGTTGCGGCATGTGTTGCACGTTCCATGAATGGATTAACCAACAACCGAGAGCCTTTGCGATAGATTTTATTCCTTACCAAGCGGAGCGCGCAGAACATGTGTTTCCTGGAATCGGCACGCTCGATCCAGCGCGTGAGATGATTGTGAGGACGGATCAAGGAGAGATATTTCGAGGAGCGGAAGCCTGGGTGATGTGCCTCTTCAGTTGTGCCAATCATCAAGTCGCAGCGCGAAGACTTGCCAGCCCGCATTTGCTGCCAGTGGCGATTCGCGCCTGTCGCGTGCTCGCCGCGAACCGACATGCGCTGAGCAAGGTTTTTTTTCGGAAGAAAGATCAAGCGGTGCGCCAAACTTTGCATGAAATGGCAACGCCGAAATGCACAAGCGACTTCTGCCTAACAAAATAATCTAACGAAAAAAACGCCATGGAAACACAGATGATAGAAAACGGCTTGCGCCTCGCCGGAGCGATGCTCACGGGCTTAGTGGTCGCGAATTTTGTCGCGGCAAGGCGCTGGAACTATGCGGACAACCTCGCAGGTGTGGCGACGATCGTTCGTCAAATTTTCTACGTGCATTGCGCATATATCGTCGCGATCATCGCAGCGCTTGCGATGCTTTGCCTCGGTTGGCCAGAACTGCTTTTGCAGGACGGCATGGGGCGGGTGTTGTCAGGGTATTTTTCGTTATTTTGGTTGAGCCGGGTGATCGTTCAGATGACCTACTATGATCGAAAGTTACGTCGCAAGGATCGCGGCTGGGATGTTTTCTTTCTCGCCGTATTTTTCACCCTCGCCCTGATCTTCGGGGTCGCTGCTTATCAACCATGAAGACCTTATTGGAAATCGGAATTCAGATCGGTGGTTGGTCATTGGTCGCATTGTGCATCGGCAGCTTGTGGATTCCCAAGGTGCTGGGATGGAAAAATCATCTTCCGAGTTTACCGCCATTGATGCGCGAGCTTTGGTGGACGTATTCGCTCTATGTCTGGAGCAGTCATGTTTTTTTCTCGGTGCTGTTGTTGTGCTATGGCGGATGGCTGATGTCGGGATCGGGCGCGGCGATAGCGATGAATGCCTTCATGTTGCTGTGGTGGGGCGTGCGATTGTGGTTGCAGTTTTTCGGATTTGATTTCCAAGATCTTGCTGAAAGCGCCTTCCATCGTGCTGCGAAACATGTATTGACCGCGTTGTTCATCGGCCTCGTTGTGCTGCTGGCTAGCTTGCTATTTTGGAACATCGGTCTTCTCTCGCCATGATTGCTAGCATCCCCATTCTCGTGCTGATCGGCATCGCCTGCGGGCCTGTGCTTGCGAAACGCAAAGCCGTCCACTTGAGAAGCATCGGCTGGTTGATCGTGATGATGCTCTTGCTGGCAACGCATTTCGCGATGCAAAACGAAGCGCCCTTCCTGCGCATGATCGGCTTCTGCTGCGTGTTGTTGGGTGGAATGAAAGGCCTCGTTTATGCCGAGTGGGCGTGCAGGGAAACACTGCTGCTACGCCGCTATGCAATCTTCTCGCTCTTATGGTTTGGCATGGATCCGGGTACTTTCCTCTCGCGCCGCGTGGGTCTCACATGGAAAAACGATGTGGTAGTCGGCGCGGGGTTGACGTTGCTCGGCATCCTTGGTTCGTGGGCAGTATGGCTGATGGGATGGCGACACATTTTCGTCATGTTTGTGCCGCTGAGCCTTGGATTTCACTTCGGAGTGCTACGGATTCTCAAGGGCCTGCTGCGGCGCAGCGGATTTCCGGTGCGGACACTATTTCCGAATCTGCTCGAAGCAAAAGGCGTAGCGGACTTTTGGAGCCGTCGTTGGAATGTGGGTTACTCGCAGATGATGCAACGCCTCGTGGGCCGACACGTGGAGGACATGTATGGAAAAAGTGCCGGAGTCATGGCAGTTTTCATGGCTTCGGGATTGCTTCATGAAATCGCCATCACTGTGCCGGTGCGCGCGGGCTACGGACTCCCGACCTTGTATTTTTTCCTGCATGGCATCTTGACCTTATGGGAAGGAAAATCCAAGCGACCCATCGGCAAAATCCCCGCGCTGCTTGCCGTCGGCATCCCTTTGCCATGGCTCTTTCCAACCGCGTTTCAAAATGAGGTCATCGCGCCAGTGCTTGAGGTGTTTGGGCGAATATCTTGATGTGCGCGGTATCATGTGGATTTTTCGTTGGAGACTTGCGCTAACGAAATATTTCTTCAATTTTCTTGTAGGAGCACATCTTTTACATTAGCACTTCTTTGATGCAAACTCGTTTCTCGCTGTCAATCCTATCTCTGTTCACCATGTCGCTCACCTGTGTGCATGCCGCAGAAGAGGCAAAAGTAGAGCCTGTTTCAGCAGAGATGTTAGAACAAATCGTAGTCACGGCAAACCGCTCAAACCAAACTTTGTATGAGCAAATTTTGCCTGCCAATGTTCTTTCGCAAGATCGATTGCTGTTGCGCATCGAACCCTCGCTCGGTGAGACACTCAATCGCCTCCCTGGAGTTAGCTCTTCCTATTTTGCGCCCGGCTCCAGCCGCCCCATCCTCCGTGGCCTTGGAGATGACCGCGTGCGGATGTTGCAAAATGGCACTTCGCTGCTGGATGTTTCCAAAGTCAGTCCCGACCACGCAGTGACGGTGGATCCGCTTTCACTGCAATCCATCGAGGTCGTTCGCGGTCCTGCCACCCTGCTCTATGGGCCGAACACGATAGGCGGAGTCGTAAATGTGATCGATAACCGGATCGCGGAAAAGCGATTCACTGGAAGCTATCCGCAGGGGCGCATCGACGTCATGGGCGGCACCGCTGACAACTCGCTCACCGAAAGTGCCGAGTTCAACTGGGGCACAGGACCATGGGTGTATCACTTGGATATCTTTCATCGTGAAACGGAAAACATCGAGATCCCCGGCTTTGCCCGCTCTGCGGCACAACGAGCTCTAGACGATCCAGGCGATCCACAACCATTTGGCAAACTTCCTAACAGTTTCTCCAACTCCGAAGGCTTAGGTCTCGGTGTTTCGCATGTTTTTGACAAAGGCTTCCTCGGATTTTCCTATTCTGGCATCAACTCAGATTATGGCACTGTCGGCGAGCCCGATGTATTCATCGACCTCGAGCAACGGCGCTGGGACGTGCGCGGTGCCGTTTACGAGCCAAATGTTTTTTTGCGCGAGATGCGTTTCAATTTCGGCTACACCGATTACACCCACACCGAGTTTGAGGGTAGTGATGTAGGGACCTTGTTTAACACCGATGGATTCAATGGTCGGCTCGAATTCCTCCACCAAGCCATTGCTGGCTTCGAAGGGACATTTGGATACGAAATTCAGTCCACGGATTTTTCTGCTAATGGCGACGAGGCGTTTTTGCCATCGGTAGAAACACAGAAACATTCGTTGTTTTTCTTTGAGGAAAAGCAAGTCGGGAAAGCGAGATTCCAATTTGGCGCACGCTACGATCATCATAGCAATGAGAGCATGACCAGCGTAGCCTTTGGACCAGGGTTGAACCGCGACATGGGTGTCTTTAGCACCTCTGCTGGCATCATTTACAACCTAACGGAAAACTACGCCGCCACGGCCTCTGCTGCCTACACCCAGCGACCACCGACGTATGTGGAAATGTTTGCTGACGGCCCTCACGCGGCTACTGGGACGTTTGAAGTGGGTAATGCGAATCTTGATCAAGAGCAGTCCTTTTCACTGGATCTTAGCATTCGCAAAAAGCAGGGCTGGATCACAGGCACTGCCAGCACATTCTTCTATCGCTTCAATGATTACATCAATCTCGGCAATACTGGCGCTACGGATCCTATCGATGATTTGCCAATCTTTGCCTTTGCGGCGACCGATGCCGACTTCTATGGCTTCGAGCTCGAATCCGTCTTCCATCTTTTCGGTGCTGTGACCGCCCCTGACGACGATCAGCAAACTACCGCCGCTACTGCGGGCGAGGATCGTCTTGACATGATTTTACGCGCCGACTTCGTCCATGCAGAAGATCGCTCGTCGGGTGATGCACTCCCACGCATTCCGCCCTTCCGTCTCAGCACTGCGTTCGAATACGAAAGAGGCCCGCTGACAGCCAGTGTCGAAGGACAATATTCCGCAGAGCAGAATCGCACCGCGGACTTCGAGCTTCCAACAGACAGCTTCTTCCTCATCAATGCCGGCATCAGTTACAAAACGAGACTCGCTGGCCTGGATTCGCTCTGCTACCTCCGCGGGGTGAATCTCACCAATGAAGAAGCACGTTTGAGCACATCATTTCTCAAAGACGTAGCACCACTTGCCGGAAGAGGCGTGATCACTGGCATTCGTTTGACGTTCTAACAGATCTAGGCAAAGCATTGACGTTCGAGTCGATCAACGTTTGCCATATCGGCGGCAAGATGCTTGAATCCGACTTTTGCAAGCGTCTCTTCTATGTCTGGAAAAACATCATTCTTCTGGCCGCTATTCTGGCAGGTATTCGGCCTAGCCTTTTGTGCGATCTTTGCATTTGCGGGATATGCTTTCACTTCTGATTATGTGCATGCGTGGTGGCAATGGCATATCGAACATTCACAGAACATCATTTCCCCACAGTCATTTGATCTTTCCCAGATGGGGAATCTGCTCGTTCTCGGCTATTTCTTTTTCCTAGCTGGAAGCGCGTTCACCATTTCGCTCGTGGTGTCTCTTTTTCAGCAACGAAAGATCGCCAAACTCAAGAAGACATTTCCCGATGAACAATGGAAACACCACGCCGACTGGTCCGATCGGGGTTTTGCTGATGAACTCTATCGAGCTTCTTTTATGCAATTGATTTGGGCGATCGTGACCATCATCTATTTGTTGCCGTATTTCCATATTCTCATCACCGAAAGATTGGATTATTTCGATCCCGCAACCTACCTCGCTTGGATCCCTATCCTCCTTTGCGGTTATTTGGTATATGTTGTTGTCAAAGGCATGCGTCATCGCAAGTTCGCTGGTCGTTGTTTCCTGCATTTGCGGAATTCTCCTAACCTCGGTGAGGAGATCGAAGGAAGCATCGATATCACGAATACCATCGATACTAACACGTCCTTGAAGCTCATCATTCGATGCAAGAAAACCATTCGTATGCCAGGAAGGAGATACAGCCGAGAGACGACCATTCTCTGGCGGCAGGAAAGGATTGTCATTCCAGAAATGCACCTGCTGAATACAACGCGTTCCATTCCCTTTGCGTTCCGCCTACCTGCAGATTTACCCATCAGTGATGAAAATCACTTGGAATACCCTAGCAACACTTGGGAAATTCACTTGTGTCATCCTGACCGCGGCATCCTAGCCCAATTTGAGATTCATGTTCGAGCAAACGAAGCAGAAGAAATAGCAGAATAGCGTTATGGAGTGCATGCAAAAAAATGCTGCCTACATTCACCAACTCACGGGATTCAAATGATACACCAACCCATGAAACGTTGGTAGCATTTGGAAAAACCAGTCTTGATGAACACGGATTAAACCCGAGTTCCGAAGTAGAGCGACAGAAAGCCTAGCGGCAAATAGCGCCGTTAATTTTAGGATTTCGGGTTTATTCTACTTTTCTGGTTGCTGCCGGGAACCAAATGATCCATCTTCGACAATAGCAAAACGAAAAACGTTATGGAACTATTGACCTCTCGAAAATCCCTGATGACTCGCCGTAATGTCATCGCCCGCAGCATCATGGCCGCTGCATGTTTCACCACGCCTGGCGCGTTTGCGGAGGCGTTGACGCAAACACCGCGACAAACCGAAGGGCCCTTTTATCCTGACCATCTGCCTCTCGATACCGACAACGACCTGATCATTCTCAACAACAACACCACTCCCGCTGTGGGCGAGGTGACCTACTTTAGCGGCAGGATTCTCAACGCCTCAGGTGAGCCTGTGCGTGGTGTAGAAGTAGAAATTTGGCAATGTGATCACGAGGGCGCCTACCTCCACAGCAAAGGCCAGAGCGGCGAGAAACGCGATGCCAATTTCCAAGGTTTCGGACGATTTCTCACGGGCAGCAAGGGTGAATATCTGTTTCGTACCATTAAGCCTGTCAGCTATCCCGGACGCACGCCTCATATCCATGTCAAAGTCAAAGCCAAGGGGAAAGATCTGTTAGTCACGCAATGTTACATCAAAGGCGATGAGCGCAATCTCAAGGATATGTTATTCAAAAGGGTGAAAGACGATAAAGCCCGTGCCTCGTTAGAAGTCGATTTTGTGCCACTAAAAAATTCCAAAGCTGGTGAGCTAGCTGCCAACTTCGATATCGTTCTCGGCATGACTCCCGAGAGCTAAGGTTGATGTAGGAGTTAGGAAATCACATTGACACCGACCAACCCAAACAGCGCGGCGGCGGCGAGTAAATGTTTGTCGTTGGAATAGATTTCGGCGAAGCCATTTTCCGCTGCTGTAGCCAGATGTAGAGCATCGGCTGCGCGAAGGTAGGTGCTGGCTGGTGCCGAGGCGAAGACAGCTTCGATTCGGTCAATGACGGCCTCGGTGAGCGGAAGAATTACAAGCGCCGTTGACGCGATGTCATCCTTCAGTTGCGCCATAAGAAGAAGATAGTCTGCTGTAGTCGCCGCCCCTTCTCTGACTTTTCGGAAGGCAGCTGAGGCGAACTCGCTTCGCGCATGTTGTGCTGTGTGGATCTCCCGTTGGGCAACCGCATGAGCCCGCACATCGCTGCTTCCTGCTTCAGCAATCTGAAGTTTCAAGAGATAGTTGGTGTCATAGTAGGCAGGTTTCATCGAGCATCGCGTTCCTCAGAGATGATCTGGGTGGAGTCTGTGCCGCCGCTAAAAGCTCCGCTCGCCATCATCGCCTCATATTCAGGAAGTAGCTTGCGGTTGGCCCATTTCGATTGCGTGGAACCAACGGGGGGCGGAGAATTTTCCTCGCTCGCGATCGCGGCTTCGAGGAGATGGATCGTCTGCTGTGTGACGGAGCGTCGGTGCGTCGCGGCAATCTGTTTCAGTTTGTCGTGAAGATGTTCAGGGAAAGATTTGATGACGAGCGTTGCCATGGTGACAAGATGGTAGCACTTTGCTTCCTTTTTGGCAACGAGTTTCTTACCTTACTGCGAGCTGTGGACTTTGGAGGATGATACGAAATATTTTACTGCTTGTCGTCGTAGAGAATGGCATGATTACGGATTTTTCTGAATGGCTGGCTGGGGTTTTGGCGGAGTTTTCTTGTCAGACGGGAACCATTCATCGAACCGCGGAAGACGGAGCGCATTTGAGCTTGGTGGCGCAGTGCGGGGTGCCGGATTTTTTGCACGATAAAATTCGCTACATTCCCTTCGGCAAAGGCATTGCTGGTGCGGCGGCATCAACACGGGAGCCAGTGGAGCTTTGCAATTTGCAAGAAGATCTCGGCGGCGTGGCGAAGCCGGACGCACGCAAGACCGCTGTGGCTGGCTCGCTGGCTGTGCCAATTTTTGCGCGGGATGGCAGCACGGTGCTTGGGGTCTTGGGGATCGGCATGACTTGCCCACATGAATTTTCTGAAGAGGAGAAAGCGGCGTTGATGAAAAAATCTGCGTTGCTGTGTGAGGAATTCTCGGCGTAGGGTTGACCTTGGTAAAAGGATTCGATACATTTTGCCCGAATGAATGCTCAAGACGCTGCAAAAAAAGTATTGGATACCATGTTGGGGCATTTGGGCTTCACGGCCACGATTGAGTTGGAAGAGGATGCCGAGGGTCATTGCCTGCAAATCCAAACGGCAGATCCAGCCTTGCTGATCGGTCACGAAGGGGATCGCTTGGATGACTTGCAGTATTTGGTGAATCGCTTGCTGCGCAAACATTACGAGGAACCACCACGCATCAAGGTGGACTGCAATCACTTCCGCAGCATGCAGGAGCAAAAATTGCGCGAGGAAGTGCTATCGCTCGCCGATAAGGTTCGGGGCAGCGGCAGGCCATTTCAAATGCGTCCACTCAATGCGTACTATCGGCGCTTGGTGTATCAGTTTCTGCTGAATGATTCGGAAATCGAAGCGACTTCTCCGAGCGGTGAGTCGCGCTTGAAGCGGATCACTCTCCAACAAAAACAATCGTAATTGTATGAAAAAGATGCTGTTCAGCAATCAGTTGCCGCAATCCTTGTTGTCGGTGGCGTTGTTGTTGTTGCGCTGTGCGGTAGCGATGCTGATGTTTTTCGGCCATGGTTTGCCGAAGATCCAGAAATTTGATGAAATGAGTGAGAAGTTTCCCGTGCCTGCGATTTTCGCGCGTTGGATGAACTCGACGACTTCCTTAGGTTTGGTGATTTTTGCCGAGGTGTTGTGCTGCGCGTTTCTGGTTTTGGGAATCGCGACGCGCTGGAGCGCAGCGATGCTTGCCATCGTGATGCTGGTTGCAGCATTTTCGATTCATGCCGCTGACCCGCTATTTTACCATCCGGGCATGACGGGAGGTTTCAAGGAGTTGGCGGTGCTGTATGTCGTACCTGCGGTGTTTCTGTTGCTGACGGGGGGTGGTAGTTTTGCTATTGATGCGCGCCTCAACCGAGAAAAGCGCCGGATGTTTCGCTAAGCGAGAAACCTATGGAAACACAACGCCTGGTTCTGCCTGCGGATTTGAATCAATTTGGTTACCTCTTTGGTGGCCGATTGCTGGCATGGGTGGATGAGGCATCGTGGATTGCCGCTTCGATGGATTTCCCGCGTTGTCGCTTTGTGACAGTGGCCATGGATCAAGTGGAATTCCGCCGCAGTGTGCGCGAGGGGACAATTCTGGCGATTTCAGCAAAGCGACTGCGGCTTGGACACACTTCCGTCACCTATGCGGTAGAAGTGCGCGATGTGTTGCACCAACCGGATGCGTTGTTGTTTGCGACGAAGGTGACATTTGTCCACGTGGATTTGCATGGGGCGAAACAACAGATTCCGTATGAATGAGCGATTGATCATTCGCGCATTTGGCGCGCCAACTGAGGTGGGAGAGAGGATCGTGGAAGATGTGGAGCGGCTCCCGTTGGCCGTGGGCGAAGTACGTGTGAAGATCCTTGCTTCGCCGATCAATCCGGCGGATACGAACTGGATGGAGGGCACCTACGGAGTGAAGCCGATCTTGCCAGAAACGCCGGGCAGCGAGGCTTGCGCCGAGGTGATCGAATCGCGATCGCTATTGCACGCGGTGGGTTCGCGGGTGATTTTTTTGGGCTATGCCCATGGTTGGCAAGGAGAACGCATCGCGCGGGAGGAGGAGATTTTCTCTATACCGTCAACCCTAGCGGCAGAACAGCTCGCGATGCTGAAGGTCAATCCAGCCACGGCCTGGCTCATGCTGCAAAGTTTCGGGACCTTACCAAAGAACGGCGCGGTTTTGCAAAATGCAGCGAACTCGGGTGTGGGGCAATGCGTGGCACAAATCGCCCGCGCTCTAGGCATACCCTGCGTACATTTTTTGCGCCGCAAGGAGGATCATGAATGGCTGCTTGGCTTGGGAGCCGAGGCGGTGTTTTCCGATGATGCAGACGGGCAAGAACAAGCGCGTTGTTACCTTCGGGAAAAGGGCTTACATGCAGTACTTGCATTCAACGCGGTGGGTGGTGAGAGTGCGCTGCGTCTGCTGGACTTACTCGCGCCAGAGGGACTGCATTTGACCTACGGCGCGATGTCGCGTAGGCCGCTGACTGTGCCAAACAAGTTTCTCATTTTTCAAAACATTCGCGTCCAAGGCTTCTGGCTGACTTCGTGGATGAAGGGCGCAGCGGCAGAAGAGGTGCGCGATGTTTACTCCCAATTGCTGGCGTTGATGGAAGCTGGAATGTTAGAGCAACGCGTCGATTCTCGCTATCGATTAAGCGACGCCACAGCAGCATTAGAAAGAAATGCGACGGAGGAGCGGCGGGGAAAAGTTATGTTTTTGATGGACTAGCCTTGGCTGAGAGTCTTAGGCGTGGCGTTGGCTTGGAAGGGCACTTCTAGCAAAATGGCTTGAATGATGTCGTTAGCGGTAAGTCCTTCGATGCGAGCGTTGTATTCCAACACGATGCGGTGGCGCATCACGGCCGGTGCCACAGATCGCACATCTTCGAAGGAGGCATGTGTGCGTTCATTCATCACCGCACGGGCGCGCGCAGCAGATGCAAGCGAAAGTGCCGCACGAGGCGAAGCACCAAAGCGAATCCCTCGAGCCGCGGCAGATTGTCCATGGTGACTCGCATCGACGAGACGAGCGATATAGTTCGCCACAGGGTCAGGCAAATAGACACGTTTCACCAGCTCCAGAACGGACTGCAGTGTCTCCGCCGTCATGATGGCCTCCACGTGTGGCTCGGTACCGAGTTCACGGTGCGAAACGATGCGTTGGAGAGTTTCGACGCTATTTCGTGTGACCTCAAGCTTGAAAAGAAAGCGGTCGAGCTGTGCTTCAGGAAGCGGGTAAGTACCTTCGAGCTCAATGGGGTTTTGGGTGGCGAGAACAAAAAACGGCACTGGTAGCGGATGCGTAGTACCAAGCACGGTTACTCGTCGTTCTTGCATCGCCTCCAGCAGAGCGGACTGGGTTTTGGGAGACGCGCGGTTGATTTCATCTGCCAGCAAGATGTTGGTAAACATCGGGCCTGGCTGGAAAACAAATTCGCGGCGGCCATCGACCTCCTGCAGCACGGGATTTCCTGTGATGTCACCGGGCAAGAGATCGGGCGTGAACTGCACGCGCTTGGTGCCGAGGTGCAGCGAGCGCGACAAGCCTTTGACCAACTCCGTTTTTCCCAGCCCTGGAAGACCTTCTAACAAAATGTGTCCACGCGCCAAAACACCGGTGATCACAAGGTCGATCAGATCCTGTTGGCCGAAAAGAACTTGGTTGAGAGCTTGGTTGAGTGAGCGGATGTGTTTGGCGGCCTCGATGACCTCGGTTTCTGACGCATGCATAGTGTTGGGAAAAATAGGGAATCTTTTGGGTGATTGTCGTTGGCTTTGTTATTCGAAGAATTTTTTCAATGCTTTCTGCTCTTCTGGATCGAGCGAATCTCGCCAGACGCGGTCGCCGCCACGGCCCGTTGCCGAGGTGGCGCCCCCACTGCTGAGTTGAGTCGCGGATTTCTCGACATCGTGCTCGCCATCCTGCAATTCCAAAAGATCGCCCGGCAAGGCTTTTGAGAGATCTTGTGCTTGCAAGCCCTGCATTTTTCCATCTTCGAATTCTTTCGAACCTTTTCCTAACAAGTTCGGGTCGTGCCCCGGGCCGCGGGTTGGCGCACCTTGTCCTGTGCCTTCTTGATCCTCACCTTCGCCTACATCCCCCTCGTCCTGGCCTTCACCTTCGCCTTCTTTGTCACCAGGATGGCTACCATCGGCATTCAATTCATCCGACCAATCCTCCCCACCTGCGCCTGCTTCGCCGAGTTGATCGGCATTTTTTTGCAAATTGTCTTTGAGCTGCTGCATTTGTTCGGGAGTGAGCGCTTTTTCCAGTTGTTGGGGATCCAATCCTTTGAGTTGATCAAGCAGGCCAAGATTGGGCTTCATGGCACCTTTTTTTATGCCATCGAGTGCTTGCTCAAATTCATTCGCCTGACGTGCGCGTTCGCCATCAGACATCTTCGTATTTTTTTCTAACGATCCTAGAGCTTTCGCGGCGCGTGAGAGATCACCTTCGAGTTTTTTCAACTCCTCGCGATGCTGCTTGCGCATGGTATCCGTGGCCTCCATGGAGGAATGGCTGAACCATTCTTGCGGATCCTGAGAGCGCAGTTCGTTGATTTTTTTGCGGACTTGTTCGATGTATTCTTGATCGACCGCTTGCTCTTGTTCGAGCTGGTTCAGTTCGCCCTCGGTAGCAAGCCAAGATTGCGGCTGATCCGGCACAGCCACGGGTGGGATGATGCGATCCATGGGAATCCAAACAGCCGCCGCAAGCAAGAGCAGTGCTGACAGCGGCGCATAGAGGCTACGCAACCAATTCCAACGCAGGCCGGCATGCACTTGATCCGGACATGGTGGCCATACGCACACACCTGCGCGAGCAGCCGATAGGGCGCTGCGCAAACGCATGGCGGCTTCCATGCGGATAAACGCTTGATCCACGGACTCAAATTTCTTGCGCGAAAGAAATGCGCACAACAACCCGAGCAAGACCAAGGCGAGCAAAGAAAAGCATGCAGGCTGCCACCATGGCATGTTGGGGATTTGACGGCGCAAAAGGAGTACGACGCACGTGGCAACAAGACCGAGCAGCATAACCGGACCAGCGATAGCCTCCAAGCACCAAGCCAAATTCACCATGCGGGCCGTGCGGCGTGCATGGTTTTCCCATTGCGCTTGTGCGTTGATCTCACTCACGAAAAACATTCTAGGTTTTTTGCTTCATTTGGCAAGCACTCATCATTTCCTTTGCAGATGGGGATTTCAGGTTGAAGCGAACCAACGCCCATTCTATCGTCAAGGGCGAGCCTATCTTACCCAACTATGAAACACCTTATCGATCTCACATTGACCATGCGTCCTAGCATGCGTGGCGTTTCTTGGGAACAGGCGAAAAGCACTGAAATCGACGGATGGAATACCCGAAACTTGCATCTCTACTCCCATGCCGGAACCCACATGGATGCGCAAACGCATTTTGCTGCTGGGCCTGGAACCATCGATCACACTCCACTGGAACGCTGCATGGGTGTTGCATGGGTCGTTCATCTCGCAGGCATTGCTGACCGTGCGCTCATCACCATCGACGATCTGGGCGCGCTGGCAGAAACGTTTCCTGCTGGCGATTGCTTGCTCTTGCGCACCGATTGGTCAAAGCACATTGACGACCCGCAACGCTACCGTGATCGGCTACCACGCATTTCTGAAGATCTGGCCCGCTGGTGTGTGGAAAAACAGGTCAACGTCCTCGGCGTAGAGCCTCCCTCGGTGGCAGATGTGAATCACAAACAGGAACTCACGTTGATTCATAAAATTTTGTTAGAAGCGAACATTACGATAGTGGAAGGCCTAACGAATCTCGATCAACTTACCCAAGAGAAGGTCTTTTTTATTGCTGCGCCATTAAAAATAGAAGGGGGAGACGGCGCCCCTTGCAGAGCCTTTGCGATCATGGGCAAGACAACAAACGCGCAGATTCCTTTCCTGTAATCCCAGTTTCGAAGCCTAGCCGACTCTTTCTGGCGATCTACTTCGGATCTCGGCTGTATCCGTCCAATAATGTCTTCAACCGCTTCACTTCCTCGGGCATCTTTTCCGCCAAATTGACTTTTTCTGCTGGGTCGTTCTTCAAATCAAATAATTCGATTTCATCCGATAGTTTGGCAAAATTTCGTTTATCATCCTTAGGCTTTTCAGGACCTGGCACGATCAATTTCTTCCATCCGTCGATCACGGTGAGCGCTACTTGGCTTTTGAGCGGATCCTCAAGATCCACGATGTCGTGACTGTAAGCCTGCACTTCCAGTGACTTGCGCGCCTTCATCGCGACGCGATCCCGCAGGTCGAGACCGGGAAGTTTCTCCGGTGGTTTTACACCCGCCACATTCAAAATCGTTGGCACGAAATCCAGAATCGATGCTAGCGTTTCCTCATCGCGTGCTTGAGGCACCTTACCTGGCCAACGCACGAACATCGGTGTACGGATGCCATTTTCATAAGGTGTGAGCTTAGCCCTGCCGCCTTCATATCCATGCTCGGGATCCCAGCCATTGTCGGCGAGATACAATATCACGGTGTTTTCCTTAAGTCCTTTTTTTTCCAACCACTGGTCCATCTCACCGCATGTTTCATCGAGCCACTCGATCATGGCATGATAGGATTCGGCATGCGGAGTTGGGCCCTTGCCACGATATTTGCTCAACAACCTTTCGGGGGGATTATGCGGATCATGCGGTAACAGCGGCGCGTGCCAGATGAAAAACGGCTTTTTCTGCTCAATCGCTTTATCGATAAACTGAAAGATCGGGTCCATTCCCTTGCGTCCGATGGTCAATCCACTACCGCCATGGCGGTCGCGTTTCGCCGTCATGCCGTGGGTGAAGCCCATGTCGCTGAAAGAGGAATTCCACAATTTACCTGTTTGAAACGTCAGATAACCAGCATTGGTGAGAGCTTTTGGCAAGAGGACTTTGTTCTCTAACAGTCGCTCGCGTAGGGGATCTCGCGCTGTTTTGGTGCGAGCCGCTAGATCATTGCCTGTGATGCCGTGATCGCGTGGTGATTTTCCAGTCAGTAAGGTCGCTAATGACGGCGAGCAAACTGGCGTCACATAGCCTCGCGTATAGAGCAAACTCTCACCTGCCATCCGGTCAAGATTCGGGGTCTTTACCAGCTTATGCCCCATGAATCCATAGTGCGACCATGTGTGATCATCGGAAATGATCAGAATAATGTTCGGCGCTTTGCTCTCCGCTCGGGAAATCCACGCGGTCGAGAGGACAAATAGCAGCGAGTAGAGCAATCGTAGTTTCATCTCTATCAATAACGTTGGGCAGCAGCATCGCCTATCAAGGAAAGATAAAGCTTGTCGTTTCTGACATTACCCTTTCACCACAGCGATGCGAGACGTTGGAGTGCTGAGCGATCAATGTCATCAAATGCTGCAAGTAGCGTAGAATCAACATCGAGAACACCGATCATCGTACCTTGTAGAAACCATGGCACGACGATCTCACTTTCGGAGCGTGAATCGCAGGCAATATGCCCAGGAAATGCATGCACGTCTTCCACAACAACCGCCTCGCCTTTCCTCCATGCCGCACCACAAACGCCCCGCTCATACGGAATTGCCAAGCAAGCTGGCGTGCCTTGATACGGCCCAACGCGAAGCATGCCATCGACGTCCCGATAGTATCCCGTCCAAAAATAGTGCGGCATGCGGTGATGCAAAACCGCGACGATGGTGCTTAAAATGGTCATCGTATCGGTCACGCCATGGAGAATGGCTCGTAGCTCGGACTCACATTGTTCATAGAGCGCAGACTTCTCCTCGTGACTGGGAATTCTGGGCGCTTCGTGGAGAGAAATGGAACCCTCTTTTCGTTCTTCGTTCAAGTTCATGGTTGTTGATGTTGGCAGCTAGGGTCTTTCGCTGCTGGCTCACCTACTCGCTCTACGGGATGGGTGAAAAGATAGCGCCATACGTCTTCATGGAGGAAATGTCCCGCCGCATTCTTGACCGCAGCCTTGCCGGGAGTCGAGCTACTATGCGCACGCCCCGCATTGCCCCCCACATTGGCGTTTGTCGTCAATCGACGGCTATGATCAAAAGGCGGCTTACTTTGATCCACATCCATGACCGCGCCAAAGCGCTCTAGTCCTAGCATTTCCCAAGAGCGGCAATAGTGATCCTGCTGCCAGCCATCGTCCAACACGTGAGTGAAACCGAAGAAGTGCGATGCAGGAGTTGCAGATGGCAGCGATTGCCAATCTTCGTATTGATCGCGAGGCCCGGAAAACATCACTACGCGCGCTACGCGTTGATGTTTGGCAAATCGCGCCGCCGTGGTGGATCCATGGGAAGCGCCCGCCATGATGATCCGCTCCCAGCGTAAATCGCGACCATCCTCGGTGAGAAATTGCCCCCATTTCGCCTCCGGGTTCTTCTGCTGCAGCCATTTCACGAATGCCAATGCACGCGCTTTCATGCCATCGGCCGCAGGAATGCTCACATCAGGACTGAAATCTTCCCCTGTAGCAGCCTCCAGACGGATACGACTCAAAAACAGCGGATCGGCATTGCGCTTCGGATACAATCGCCCAAACCAGCCATTCGCGTAGTGCACCTGAATGGCGTGGATGCCATACGAATTGACCCGTTGAAAAAGTTCAGCATTGTGGGGCATGAGCCAAATCATCAGCTGTCCTTTCGGAGTGACGCTCGTAGCAACAGAAGCGTGTTGGACATCGGCGGGCTTGCCATTTTTTTCGAGAAAAAAATCAATTTCCGGGTGAGCCCGCACCGCAGGATCGATCTCGGAGGCTCGCGCAGAAAAGCGATACGTTTCCGCAACTGCCGTGCCGCTGATCAATGCGGTCAATATCATGGGTAAAGTCGTGAATTTCATCATCGAGAAGAGGTGTTCAATTTCCCACAAACATACCCACGATCGTGGCGCTTGTGAGGTTGGATAATGTGCCCGCTAATACCGCCCGAAGCCCAAGACGAGCAATTTCTGCCCGTCGCGTGGGTGCCATGCCGCCAAGCCCGCCAATCAGGATCGCGATGGACGAAAGGTTGGCAAATCCGCAAAGTGCCACGGTGCTAATGGCTTGCGTTTTCAACGAGAGATGACCCTTCGCGGCCGCGAGATCTGCGTAGGCAAAAAATTCATTTAGCACCAGCTTTTGGCCGATCAAGCTGCCGCCGAAGTTCATTTCCTGTGCAGGCATGCCAGTCAACCAGGCGATGGGAGAAAATAGCCAGCCTAGCCCCGCTTGCAAGCTCCAGCCATGATGATGAAACGCCTTGCCGATGCCGCCCAAACCAAGATTGATCAAGGCGATGATGCCAATAAACGCCACTAGCATGGCCCCGACATTCAGCGCCAACTTCATGCCTGTGGATGCGCCTAAAGCCGCCGCATCGATGACGTTCGATGGTGTCTCTTCATCCTCCGCGAAGCCGCGAAATTCCTCAGCAGGTTGTTCGCACTCAGGCTGCATGATTTTTGCAAACAACAAACCACCCGGAGCGGCCATGAAGGAGGCAGCCAAAAGGTAGCGCATCTCCATGCCCATGGATGCATAGCCGGCGATGGCACTGCCCGCCACACTTGCAAGTCCACCGCACATCACCGCAAACAACTCAGACTTGGTCATCTTTGCAATGTAAGGCTTCACCACCAGCGGTGCTTCGGTTTGCCCGACGAAAATATTCGCCGCCGCCGATAGTGACTCCGCGCGGCTGGTGCCTAACACTTTTTGTAAAGCACCACCCAGAATGAGGATCACCCAGCGCATCACGCCGATGTAGTACAGCACCGCGATGAGCGCAGAAAAGAACACGATCATCGGCAAAACCCGGAATGCAAAGACGAAGCCGATTTTCGAGCTATCCTCACCAAGGTTACCGAAAACAAATTCAATGCCCTTGCGACCGGCGCCAAGCACATCTTCCGCCCGCGAGCTGCACCATGCGAGCGTCGCCTGCCCTTGATCCCAGCCGAACACCAAGGCCCCGATGCCGATTTGCAATAGCAACGCCGCACCCACCGTGCGCCATCGAATGGATCTGCGATGGGCAGAGCACACGAACGCGATAAGGAGAAAGACGATAATTCCGATCACTGGCATAAGGATATTGACCGCGATTTCCAGTCGCGTCGAGGATGCAGTTCTCCGCAGCTTCGTCGATAAAAAATGACAAAATCTACAAGAGCCGAAAAGATTCGCAAATAAGGTGATTCAATTCCGTTTACGATGCGATGCCATAATTGGCGGTGGAATCAGGTATCGGAAGTGCCTCACGGCGTTACACTTACATTGGTAAATTGTGAGGTATTGAGGGTCGTGCCGCTACCACTGCTGACGCATAGGCCGATGTAGCAGTTTGTCCCCATGGTCGTGTTGTTAGTGGCTCCGACCCACGTCCAATTCGTGCCATCGGCACTCTTATAGGCGTGGACGGTGCTTCCGTAGCGATCGAGACGTACCCATGTATTAGGGACAGTGCCATTGCCGCTATTTCCAAATGAGGCAGTTGCACCAGTACTGACACGGCGGGTCCAACGGTAGGATTGGGTGCCGCTCATGCCCATGAAGATTTGCTTCGAGTTAGGAGCGAGCGTATCCCGAATCATCACGCCGACGTGCGAGGCGTTACCAGTGTTTTGCAAGACGGAGATGCGGGCCGTGATCGAGCCATCTCCACTCAGTGTCTGGTAAGTGAAGTTTAAGCCGTCTGTTTGCGCCGCGACCATTCCCGATCCGCTCTGAGTAAATGTGCCGCCGTTGAACGAAGCGGACCCCAACAAGATCCCTGTGCCGATGTCCACATTTGACCATGGCAGCGGCAGCAGTGTTACGGTGATTTGCAATGTCGCGTCCGCAGAGGCAGAGGAACTATCGGTAGCGCGAACGATGAATGAGTTCACTCCCGTTGAACCTGTGGGCGGCGTGCCGCTGAGTGATCCGTTTGCCGCTACGGAAAGCCACGCAGGTCCACTAACTTTGGAGTAAGTGATCGTATCTCCTAGGTCAGGATCGGTCGCGCTGCCAGCAAGAGTCGCACCAGTGAAAGGAACGTTGACGCTGGCTCCAGTGAGAACAATTGGGCTAGCGGCGAAAACGGGAGAGGCATTCACGGCTGTGATAGTGATGGCGACTGTGGCATTAGCTGAGCTGACGCTACCATCGTTTACAGTGTAGGTGAAACTATCAGAACCATAATAGCCAGACACAGGTGTGTAGGTGAGGTTCGGTGCCGCGCCGCTGAGGGTGCCATTGCTAGGCGAACTAACGATTGCGAAAGTAAGCGTGCTGTTTTCCACATCGGTTCCGGTAAGCGTAACTGCTAGCGCGGAGTTTTCCTCAGTTGAAATGGATTGTGCCAAAGCCACAGGAGCGTCGTTGATCGGATTCACCGTGATCGAAACCGTTCCAGTTGCTGAATCGACAGTGCCATCGTTAACCATAAAGGTAATGACATCAGTGCCGTTGAAGTTGGCGGATGGCGTGTAAGTCAAGTTCGGTGCTGTGCCACTGAGCGTGCCATTTGCTGGTGGTGTGACGACGTTGAAGTTGAGGCTGCTATTTTCAACATCTGTTCCAGCAAGTGCGATCGGTAAAGCCGTGTCTTCATCCGTGCTAACGCTTTGTGCAATAGCAACTGGCGCATCGTTGACAGGCGTGATGTTGATCGAAATTGTCGCGGTCGCTGAGTTCACTGTGCCGTCGTTAGAAACGAAGGTGAAGCTGTCCGAACCGTTGAAGTTGTCGTAAGGCGTGTAGGTTAAGTTCGGTGCTGTGCCACTGAGCGTGCCATTTGCTGGTGGTGTGACGACGTTGAAATTGAGGCTGCTATTTTCAACATCTGTTCCAGCAAGTGCGATCGGTAAAGCCGCGTCTTCATCCGTGCTAACGCTTTGTGCAATAGCGACTGGTGCATCGTTGACAGGCGTGATGTTGATCGAAATTGTCGCGGTAGCAGAATCGACGAGGCCATCGTTGACCTTGAAGGTAAATGAATCCGCACCATTTAGATTGGCTGTTGGAGTATAGCTTAAGTTTGGAGCAGTTCCGCTGAGGATTCCTTTCGTTGGCTGGGAAACTACGGCATAAGTAAGTGGGTTCGAATCGGCATCCGTACCGACAAGAACGATAGGTGAGGCGCTGTCCTCATTGGTGGTGACGGTTTGAGCGGCGGCTACGGGGGCGGTATTTACGGAAATAGTAACGGCGGCGGATAGGCTGTCAGCGGCAATGCTGTTACAGACTACTTTGAGCCTGCCGACATTGTATTCCTGTCCTACATCAAGGGTTGCCCTGTGTGTAGTAAGGGCACCACCGGCATCCTCAGTCACATGGACTTTGCGCGAGTAAGTCCAGTTTTGAAGCGTGTTGTAAATGCCGTCATCGACTTTATAGGAGACGAGATAGGTAGCGGTTCCTCCGTTCGGGTTTGGAACCCTGATAGCCCGGATTCCCGGTAAGGTAGCTGGATTGCGGCTAAGAGCCACCAATGTTTGAGATGTGCCAGAGTTGGCAGGGAGATTGAGCACGCTACCAGCAGGGCTGTTGAGCCAGCCGAAGAGAATTTTTTTCGATGCATTGTAATCGACATCAGAACTGCCGAGGGAGCAGCCGAAGTCACTGCCATTGGAATGATTACCGCCGAGGCAATGCCCCATTTCGTGCATGGCGAGACGTAGATTAAATGGTGCCAGATAGACGGAAGTGTTGCTAAAAAGGTTGGCCCAGCCGTCATTGCCAGTGTTAAGAGCCGCAGGCTGGATATAGAGGATGAAACGGAAATTCGAGATCGATGTATTATATCCCATCGCGATAAGGGAGTTCGCCATGCGAGTGCGCAGATTCGAGCTACCACCAGCGGCTTTCTGTTGTGCAACCGTCTCTGGATAGGAAAGTTGAACGGTAGTAGGTAAGCCACTATAGTCTCCGAGATTGAGGCCGATTTGACCGTACGAGGCGGCACGCATGGCCTCATCGACGTTGCGGGGATCGTGGAATACGAGATTGGTGGCCTGTGCTGCGGTAGCATTCGGTGGGGCATCGGCAAGAGCTGCGGTGACGATGAGGACATTGTGAAGCTGATTCGGCACAGCTCGGGTGGAAAAATTCCACGTCGTATCGTCGAGGATACCTGGAAATGCATTCGCTGGCACTCCCAGATCGACCAAAGCATCCGCGCTAATTTTCACCGAGTATTGAGTGCCAAGCTCCAGCCGAGTAGTGGGTCGGATGAGCAAATCATCGCCATTCGGAGATGTGACTTGCGGGTTGGGCAGGTTAATGACCCGCGTGGAGGATCCGTCGGTGAGGTCGGTGATGGTAACCGTGCCAGTGCCAGTCAGTGACATCGGTTCATCAAAAGTCAATTCGAGCGAAGACCACGGCACGACACTCGTTTTGTTATCGACCGGCAGCAAGGTGGAAATGGCAGGCACATCATTCGCCTTGGGAAGAGAGGTGTCCAGCACGATGGCGTCGATGTGACCAGCATTTCCTAGTGTTGTATCCGTGACTCTGAGTTGAAAACCGTCACCACCAGTGACGGTAATGGGATTGGAAAAAATACGCTGAAAATTCGAATCACGGGGATTTCCATCGGCATCGAACCAACGCAAGACAAGATTGCCAGCGGAGCCTGAGGAAAATTGATCCACCACGAGGTTCGCCGAGGCCGCCCCTTCGTTGTATTCGTAGCGAGCTCGGTCATTGTTGCGTCCACCAAACCTTGCATAAACGCCATGGATGATAGTGCCATCGGGTAGATCGATTCCTGAGGCGGCGAGATTAAAGTTCCAAGTCGTGCCAGGCGATGGGCCGTCTGGATAGATGTAATATCCTCTGGCTTGAGAAAATGGCGTGCCATTTGGCTCCCATGGCGTGCCAGCGATGTCAAACTCCCGAATGCCGTCGCCCGAGGGGGAGGAAGGCGCGGCGAAACCCTGATCCGCCTGGTGGGCAAAGATCGTGCTGGTTGTCGTCCATGCCGGACCACCGAATGATCCTGTCGTGCCGTTGGCATTCGAGATGAAGGGACTATCGATGGCGACAAGTGTGCCAGTAGCAGCACCGCCGACAATGTGTCCGCGAGTAACAATGATGCCTGCCTGTGACATTTCCGCGCAAGCGGCGATGGCTAAGGCCAGTGTGATGATGGGTTTTTGTTTTATCATGGTTTTTGGGTTTAATTGTTGATTCAAATAATGAGAACGTCAGGGTTGGTTTTCTGGAATAATGCTCTGCACGGCCAACTCGCCCTCGATGCCGATGCCATCGAACCGTACCGTCTTGCCGAGTAGATCTCTCCATTTTTTATCACCATAGTAGGCATTCCAGGAATCGACCTCTTCTAAAAGCACAGGAGTCTCCTGACAATTCGAGTGCGGCTGATCTTCGGCGTGATTGCACATGATGCGAAGCGAGCACATGCCAGTTTTGCTAACTGGTTGCTCGATCAGGGTGGCGAAAGATGGTGGTAGGGATGCATAAAGTTCCATCGGTAATGCTTGGCGCAAGGCCTCAGCGGGATCGGACTGGATGAGAGCCTTCATCCCTATACCACGAACCTTAGCAAGTTGCTTACCTTCTGCTTCGTTCGCATGGGCAAAGCCAGAATTCACCGCAGCTTCAACCCAGTGATGAAAGGCGGTAATCTGCGATAAATTCGTGCCAGAACTAGTGGTCTGTGCTGGCACCGACGAGGACGACGGAGCCAGCTCCTCGAGTTGATCTGTTGGGACAACGGGTTTTTTTTCTGTTGGCACATGCGATGCCATCACTAACGCTTGAGCAGTTTTTTTATCATTCGAATTTTTGTAGATCGCGTAACTCACCAAAGAGGCAAAGCAGCAGGTAGCGATCAAGCTTGGGTAAAGAGATTTTGCGTTCATACGGCGATAAAAAATCTATTGGCATCGATGATGCGGTATTGTACGAAAAGAGCGCGAAACACTCTCAGAAACCAAGCATTTGGAACGATCCTTGGGAATTCCAAAAAAGATACAAATAAGGGTTTTCATAATCTATGATTAAGTTAATGACATTGCGGCGCAGATGTGGCAAGCCATTTATCCGCGTTCCCAGCATTTTTTTTACCATGCATTTACGAGTAATCCTTAGGAAATGGCATCCTCCCAGACAGGTAGAGATCGCTGCACCGCAACGCAAAATTGTGGCAATGTGAGGTTGGGAAAAGGCAAAGATTTTTCTGTTAGATGATCTCGTGAAGCCGTTCTTCGGCTAGCTACTTCAGAGTTGGCATGGGGTCATTTCAGGGAAAGCCTTTGATTTCGTAGTGTTCGTCGCTGTAGCTTTTGCCCAACGATCACTACTTCCCATGCGCTTGCCCCACGATTTTTGAGGCCAAATCCGCACACAGTTTTCTCCTAACACTATTCCTGTGTCGGTGCGGGAACTGTTTCCAGTGGGGGTGCACTCGTTGCTGGGGTGGAAGATTCAGAACCGAGGTTGATCGGGATCTCCTTTCCAGTCGGTGTGAAAATTTTTGCAGATGTCAGTTTAGGCATAACGGACTCGCCAATTTGCTCCATGGTCAAGACGAGTTTGCCCTCACCTTTCGGACCTTTGAGAATTTGGGTGATTTCCGTCACAGTCTTGCCATTCACGGTGCTCGTTGATTGCTGCGATTTGCCACTTTCTTCCAGAGGCGTTCCGAAGGCTTCTATGACTTCGGGTGCCTGCATCACTTGTTGGGCCGCATTCGCAAGTTTCATCATGTCGCCAAAGAAGCCCTTGCCCGATTTGTAGGCCATAAAGAGCCCGATACCCACCACTACAGCGATCACCGTTAAGCAACCACACCCTCCAAGAAGCCACTTATTGGTCGAGCTTTTCTTTGGTTGCGAATGCATTTGGTTAGGATCGTTGGGATTCATGATGTAAGAGAGTGGTTTGTGGAATACGCATAACTCATGCGAACGAGTGCCAAATACTAAAGATTATCACAATAACTGTCAAGTTGGTTATAGCACGATCTGAGTAGGAAATCTCGTGCTGGTTCGTGACACGGACAGTTTGCCAACTGGTGACTTCAGCGGTGGCCGTCGAACTGGCTTGCGGCGAGATGCTTGCTCCATGCCTTGATGGATCGTGAAAGATTGTTTTGAGCATCGATCCGAATATTGAAGCATTGAAGTCCTACCGCCCCTTCGTAGCCAATCACGCGCAACATGCGCAACAGGGCGGCCTGATCGAATGTGCCTTCGTCGAGAGGGCGAATGAGAGTGCTCCAATCTTTCCCATCCGAATCCGCACCGCAAAGGCTCACGCTCCAAAGCAGCGGTTTGGCTCTGCGGAGCAAGGCAGCCAGATCATCGGTCGGCTGAACTTTCAGGAAATGACAAAGATTGAAGGCGATGCCAACATTATCGCGTCCTGTGGCCTGCGCGATTTTCAACGCGTGATCCACACGCTCGATGTGGAAATTGTCGTGCGGATAAAGCACGACTCGGAGCCCCGCCGCCTTCGCTTTGTCTGCAATTTCACTCACCATGGCAATTGCCTGCTTGTCGCTCGGATCCTTGCCGCGCTGCACGTTGATTTCCACTAACGCATTTGTCCCCTTCAGCATGGCAATCGCCTCACCGACTTCCTTTTCGTAGTGGAAGCTATCTGCATTCACACGACCCCCAACATAGATACTGAAAATCTTTAATTTCTGCTCTTCACAAGCAGCTTTGTACTCTGCGAGCTGGTTAGGATAAACAGATCCTACACCTTCATAACCGAGATCCTTGACGATGCGCAGTCCATCCGCCACCGAATGGAATTTGACCCCGTTCTGGAATGGATAAATCGCTGGCGCATAGGTTTTTTCCTCGGCCTTGAGGGGAAACAAGGAGACGAACAGAACAAACATCAGAACAAAGTAGCGCATGAATCAATGATACGTCGAGCATACTCTATCCCTGTCGAATGCAAACGACACTTTCCAAAAAACATTCCGTTGATAGAATCGTCGTTAGAACGGATTATACTACTCACTTCCAGATCTTTTGAAAAACCACTTACCCATCCGCAATTTTTTCCTCATTCTCGCATTTTCGTGCGGCATGGTTGTGGCGGATGATGAGCCGGAGGATAAGAATGCGGCAAATCCGGGACACTCGCACCAAGGGGATTCGTTCAACGAGGGCCCCCGTCAAGCAGCATCGTTGATCGGTGGCACGGGTGAGGTTACCATCCCGATTCAGACCACGTGGAAGCAAGGGCAGGCATACTTTGACCAAGGTCTCGGGCAACTTCATGGATTTTGGTATTACGAGGCGGAACGATCGTTTCGCCAGATCGCTGCTCACGATCCGGAATGCGCGATGGCTTATTGGGGCATGGCAATGGCAAATTGGGAAAACTTCGCGCGCGCCAAAGGCTTCATCGAAAAAGCCAAAACCCTGAGTGAAAAAGCCGATGAGCGCGCTCAGACCTACATCAAGGTACAGGCAAATTTCCTCGATGGAGAACCCGCGGACGAGAAAGCTCGCAGACAGGAGATGTTGCGTGATTTGGAGGATCTTGTTCACAAGTTCCCCGACGACATCGAAGCCAAGGCACTTCTCGCTGGTCGAATCTGGCAATTTTCTTACACTCCTCCGCAGATTGCCATCAGCAGTCATGAGGCTGTGGATGCCCTGCTGCAACAGGTTTTTTCAAAAAATCCGATGCATCCAGCGCATCACTACCGGATTCATCTTTGGGACAAGCGCAAAGCCGAGCGGGCCATCGATTCCGCTGCGAAGCTCGGTTTCACTGCTCCAGAGATCGCCCACATGTGGCACATGCCAGGGCATATCTACTCGAATCTTCACCGCTATGAGGATGCAATATGGCACCAACAGGCATCCGCGTGCATCGATCACGCGCACATGTTGAAATATCGATTATTGCCCGATCAAATCCATAACTACGCGCACAACAACGAATGGCTCGCGAGAAACTGGATGAATCTTGGCAACGCCCAGGCGGCGCTCGAAATGTCGAAATCCCTTCTCGCCAACCCTCGGCATCCCAAGCTCAACAGCCTCGATGGCAAAGCCCATTCCTATCGTTTCGGTCGCATGCGACTGATCGAAACACTGGAAAAATTCGAACTCTGGGAAACAGCGTTGGATCTCGCTTCGAGTGAATGGCTCGAGCCTCTCGAAGCCCCAGAACACGAAAATCCGCGCCTGAAATTGTTAGGTCTGGCTCATTTCAGTCAAGGCAATCCAGAGAAACTGAAAGACATACAAACCGATCTCGAAAAACTCCGCGAGAAAACGAAAACAGTGCAAGAAGTCCAGAAAACGCAAGCACGCGAAAAAGCCACCAACGAAAACAAGAATCCCAAAGAGGTCGAGAAACTCGTGAACGACGCAGGAAAACAGCCTGGCCAACAAATCGAAACCATCGCAAAAACGATCACCGAGATACAAACGTATCTTACTGCGCTGGAGGCAAGTCAACCGCTCGCACGTGAAGTCTTGGAGAAATCATCCCGCCCGAAACATGCGATCGCTCTGCAATACATGGCTATGGGAGATCTGGAAAAGGCCGATTCCCTCAGTCGTGCCGAGAGCGAAGCGAACAAACGACAAGCTCTGCCCTTGGCGGCGAGAATCGAAGTTCTTCATCGCCTCGGTAAAACCGACGAAGTGCGCCAGGTATTTGAGCGCCTGCGTGAGGCTTCCTCCCAGATCGATCTCACCGCGACTCCCTTTGCGCGTCTCAGTCCGATTGCAAAAAGCCTTGGCTATCCCGATGATTGGCGACAACCTTACCAAGCCGCTGCCGATTTCGGCGACCGCCCCAAGATCGACACTCTCGGTTCCATCCACTGGACACCACCCATTGCGCCAGAATTTTCGCTTCCTGATCAGTCTCAACAACCTGTCAGCCTCAAAAGCTACCGAGGCAAACCGCTGATTCTGATTTTCTACCTTGGCCACGGATGCCTTCATTGCTCCGAACAACTCAACGCCATCGCTGCCCGCATCGGTGATTTCCAAAGTGCTGGCCTCCCGGTTCTAGCGATCAGCACCGATCAGGTGGCCGAACTCCAAAAATCGCAGGCTAACTACTCCGCAGAAGGTCTTGCCTTTCCTTTTCCATTGGTTGCCGATGGAGAAAAGAAAATTTTCAAAGCCTACGGCACTCATGACGACTTCGAAGCAAAGGCGTTGCATGGTACGTTTCTCATCGATCCCGAAGGACGAATTCTCTGGTCAGATATCGCAGCCAATCCGTTCATGGATCTCGATTTCCTGATCAAAGAATCGCATCGCTTGCTGAGATTGCACGCTGGTCATTGAGGATCTGAACGTTTCTCGGAAACATCCTATCCATCAGCATCGGAGTCCGTGCGCATCTCGGGTTGAATCACTTCGCGGGCTTCTTGGTGTTTTGTTCGATCAACTCTTTCATGTATCCTGCGGTGAGATTCGCTGGGGTGATGATCGGATCTTTGCCGGGAATGTAGAGTACGTTGACAGGAATCGCCGAACGATCAAGCTCCGCTAAGGCCTTTTCAATTTGCGGCGATGGCTTCGTTTTATCGGCCTTCAGCGCGACGATGCTTCGCTCGGCAAACAATTTGATCACCTCATCATCGTAGGCAATGCGCTTGTTGACTTGGCAGGTAGCACACCACTTGGCGGTGAAATCGACGAAAACAGGTTTCTCTTCCTCTAACAGTTCTTCCACTGTATCCGCCGACCATACTTGCCAATCGAGACTTTGTTTGATGTTGCCTGCGACAAACATCCCCGACACGAAAAACATCAACGCCGTGATGCCAGCGACCATTTTCGCAGTTCTGCTGCTATGGAACGTACACCAACGGCCATAGATCCAGCAGGCAATGGCGATCAAGGTGAGTCCGATCAGCGGGCTGAGAAGATTGTCGTAATCGATGATACCGCCATAGACCCACAACAGGAATCCGGCACTGCCAAAGAGCAAAAAGGACATCGCTTGCTTGAAGGACTCCATCCACGCGCCGGGACGCGGCAGGTAATCGACGAACTTAGGAAAGGCGCTGAGCATGACATAAGGCAAAGCAAGGCCGATGCCCATGATGGTAAATGCCGTAAAAAACTGTAACGCAGGGAGTCCAATCGCCGCCCCGATGGCAGGGCCAAGAAATGGACCGGAGCAAGGAGTTGCCACGACGGTTGCCAGCAAGCCAGAAAAGAACGAGCCGCTGATGCCCTGTTTGGTTTGCAATTTCCCGCCGATGCTTGTCGCCGAGTTGCCGAATTCAAAAACTCCAGCAAGGTTGAGAGCCATCAGATACATCAAGATCATCAAGCTATACACCACCCACTGGTTTTGCAATTGGAAGCCCCAGCCGTCGGCACCGCCGCTAATGGTCGATCTCGCGGCAAAAAGGAATCCGCTGAGAACCCAAAAACTCACGAGCACTCCAACGGCAAACATCAGGCCATGGAGCAGGATTTTTTTCCGATCCGATCCCGCTTGCTGGACAAATCCTAAAATTTTGATCCCCAGGACGGGAAAGACGCAGGGCATCAAGTTTAAAATCATGCCGCCAAGAAACATCCCGAATAGCACCGGCATAAATTCCGACCAGGAAATGGTCTTGGTGATCGGACTGTTAGGCAAGCGCACGGCAGTCAACTTCCCTTGCTTGGTGTATTGCAAAAATCCTCCGAGCGTGTCAGTGGCAGCGATGGGTGTATCTAAGGCATCTTTGCGCTGAGTTTGCAGTTCAATGATCCATTTCCCATCGGTCTTGACCGCCTTTTGCGCTTGCGAAGAGCTGATCATCGGATGGTTCGAGATGAAATGCGCATCTTCTAGCGACTCTTCTCCTTCGATGACCAATTGGAGCTTATTTCCACGTTTTTCGAAGGAAAATTCTAAGTCGGATGCTTCACCCTGACGGCGACGAGCATTCTGAAATTCCACTGCCAGAGCGGTGTCGATCTCGGATGCCGCCGTAACTGGCAAGCTCATTTCGAGTTGGGCAGATTCGTTCTTGCAACTGTCTTTGCAGATCTGCCATGTCGCTTTTCCACGAAGATTTACTTGGGTGCCAGGCGCAAGATCTTTGGGAGCGGTAATCTCGACAATCAGAAAGGCCTCATCTTTCGAGTATTGGTAGCTAAACACCGGATTCGTTTCATCAAGTTGATAGAGCGGCTGATTCACATGAGGCACGGGCCACTGGATTTCGCTCGCTTGAAATCCAGCAGGCAATTGCCATTCGATCTTGGGACTTTCTTCAACACCACCAGCATTGACGTAGTACGAGTGCCATTCCTCAGGATGAGAAAGTGCTAGGGCTACAGAAAATGTTTGCCCAGGAGCGATTGTCTTGCTCTCGCTCAAAAAACGCCACGCAGATTCGTCTTTCTTGCCATCCCCGAGGTTCCCCTGGAAAGGGTTTAGGGGATCAAAGCCCCATGCAGAAAACGATGCAACAATCCATGCCGAGAGCAGAGCGAAAAAGCGTGTGGAAACCATAGTGTTCTAGCGGAGCTACGCCGCGAATTTGTTCGATGTTAGGGCATCTAGTTGATAATAAAAAACACCCTCGGAACAAGGGCCGAGGGTGTAAATCGAAAAAAGTTGGACGAGGGAATATCAACCCCAATCGTCGCCGCCGCCTTTGTAGCCGCCACCGCCGCCGCCACCTTTGTAGCCGCCGCCGCCACCGCCTTTGTAGCCACCGCCGCCGCCGCCGCCTTTGTAGCCGCCGCCACCGCCGCCGCCGCCTTTGTAGCCACCACCGCCGCCGCCACCTTTGTAGCCGCCGCCACCGCCGCCGCCACCTTTGTAGCCACCGCCACCGCCGCCACCTTTGTAGCCGCCGCCTGCGCCGCCTTTAAAGCCGCCACCGCCGCCTGTGCGGGGTTCGCGCTGTTCCGCAGCATTGATGCGTAGAGCACGGCCTTGGAAATCTTTATCATTCAGTGCTGCAATCGCACTTTGTCCTTCTGCGTCGTCTGACATAGTCACGAAACAGAAACCCCGAGGGCGACCTGTTTCACGATCCATTACCATTTTCACGCGATCTACAGTGCCGTAGGTGCCGAAGAGTTCGACGATTTCCTCTTCTGAGGCCGAAAAGGGCAGGTTGCCCACATAGATATCCATAGTTGTGTAATAAGAAATACCGCTGTTTCATGAAACATTGCATGAGACCTCAGCGATACAAGCCTACGCAATATTCTTGGTTGGAGTGACCGCGAACAAATAAGCGATTCCATAATTTCTCTTTTGAAACAAGAAAAAAATATAAAATTTACGATTTTTCATTACGCATCTCTTATCTATCACGGCTTCAGTAGCAGTTGCTCTGATGGACGATATGCCCGTGATGGCTTCATTCTGCAACATCGCCTCATGCTTTTGTGCTGAATTTTTCCGCTTTTGCCGTGGACGTGGAAGTATTTTGGGCTAACCTGCGTTGCCATGTCATTTACTGCATTTTCTTCTGAGTTGCTCCGTTACCCATCGATGGGCTTTGTTTTGGATCTATCGCGCATGGATCTTCCTGCCGATTTCTCTGACACCATGGGTGCAAAGATTCGACGAGCTTTTGATGATATGGTTGCACTAGAAGCAGGTGCGATTGCCAATCCCGATGAACAGCGGATGGTCGGCCATTATTGGTTGCGCAATGCAGCACTCGCGCCGACAGCAGAATTGCGTGCTGCCATCACCGAGCCGATTGCCCAGTTGAAAGAATTTGCCGCAGCCATTCACAACGGCAGCATCACCAATCCCGCAGGTCAGACATTTGAGCGTGTCTTGTTGATCGGCATCGGCGGTTCGGCTCTAGGCCCGCAACTCGTGTCTCAAGCTTTGGCTCCCGAGACGCGTATGCCCATTCATTTTCTCGATAACACCGACCCCGATGGCATCGACCGCGTGCTAGCTGAAATCGGTGCGGAACATTTTGCCCGCACCTTAGTCTTGGTGATCTCCAAGTCGGGTGGCACGCCTGAAACGCGCAATGGCATGATCGAAACTCGCGCGGCTTACGAGGCGCAAGGCTTGTCCTTTGGCAAATATGCCGCGGCGATTACCGGCGTGGGTTCCAAGTTGGATCAATACGCACAAGCCGAAGGGTTTTTGACGCGCATTCCGATGGAAGACTGGGTAGGCGGACGCACCAGCGTGCTTTCCACCGTAGGCCTTGTGCCAGCGGCATTGCAAGGCTTGGACGTTGACGCGATGCTTGCCGGCGCGGCTGCGATGGATGAAATGACGCGCAAGCAAGATGTCGCGACCAATGCCTCCATGCGCCTAGCCTTAGCATGGTATCACGAAGGCAATGGCAAAGGAGACAAGGACATGGTCGTGCTGCCTTACAAAGACTCCTTGGTGCTAATGTCAAAATATCTTCAACAATTGGTGATGGAGTCCTTGGGCAAAGAGCTTGATCTCGATGGCAATAAAGTCTGCCAAGGCATCGCCGTTTACGGCAATAAAGGCTCCACCGATCAGCATGCCTACGTGCAGCAGTTGCGCGATGGTGTAGCGAATTTCTTTGCGACCTTCATCGAGGTGCGCAAAGGCCGCAACGGAGCGAAAATCGAAGTCGAGCCAGGAAATACATCCGCCGATTACCTGCAAGGCTTCCTGCGCGGCACCCGCAATGCGCTGTATCAAAATGGCCGAAAATCCATCACCATTTCCTTGCCTGAAGTCAACGCTTTCCAATTGGGTGTCCTGATCGCTCTTTTTGAGCGCGCGGTCTCTTTCTACGCCTCGCTTGTGAACATCAATGCCTACCACCAACCAGGTGTGGAAGCTGGGAAAAAAGCTGCTGCGATCTTCTTAGCAACCTTGACCGCCGTGCGCAACGCGCTTTCTGCCGATGCCGCAACAGCCACAGCCCTAGCAGCTTCGATCCAAGCCGCAACGGGTCTCGCTGCCGATGCAGAGGAAGTGTATCATTGCCTCAATCACCTCGCCGCCAATGGCGATGCTGTCGTGACCCTCGGCGCAAGCGCAAGCGAAGACCTATTCCAACTTGCATAACGCAGCGGTTCTGCTGTCCATGCTCGTACGCGACAAGATTGGGGATTGTGGCATCGGGTTGCTCTACTTAGGATCTCGGGATTATAAGTGTCTGTCGTCCCTTGGCACCCCTTGATTCAACGCAGCGGGGGGCAAGGGGACTTTGACGATGGGACGATATTGTCACTTTCGAGTGGCGGAGGGTGGGAAATTGCAGTTGTTAGAGGTTTTTTGGCGAAAATTGGCAAAAACAATGAAAACTAAGGCTCCTACAATGAAAGCGAAGTTGAAAACAATGAAATTTTTGCGAAGTACAATGAAAACGGATTTTCCTACAATGAAAGATAACGATTCTACAATGAAGGCGAGGGTTGCTACAATGAAAGCGATCTAAAGTACAATGAAAATGAGGCAATCTACAATGAAAGTGGAGCTTACTACAATGAGGATAAGATTTCTGCAATGAAAGTTAAGGCTCCGACAATGAATTTTTTTGTCCCAACAATGAAAGTGATGTGCGATACAATGAAGGCGAAACGGGGTGCAAGGCGGATTTTTCTGCAGCGATGAGAAATTTCGTCGGTTCAGGGCGAGGGATGGCATTTGCAATGGGGGGCGAGTTGGGAACATTGCGGAAGTAGGGGGATGCAAGAAATGACCAGATGCCTGCGAGGCGGTGGGTGTTGATATCTTATCGTGTGACTGTCCCTTTGCAGATATTCGAGTGTTAGTCCCTTTGCGGCTTTCCTTGGCGATGTTGAAATGATGGGCATGGCGGATGGAATCAGCCGCTACGAATCTCATCAAGCTGGGGTGAGGGGAGGGATCTGGGTTAGAAAGACCAATCGAATTTGTCGATTTCGCAGACGCAGGCGGCGAGGAGGAGGATGCCGCCTTTGATGTCGTCTTTGTGAGAGGACTCGATGGATTGATGGATGTGGCGGGTGGGGATGGAGACGGCTCCGGCTATGCTGCCGCCGGGAACCATGCGTTGAAGGTTGGCGGTATCGGTGCCTCCAGCGGGGAGGATTTCGTTTTGCCAGGTGATCTTATGCTTGTCGGCAGTTTTTTTCATGTAGCGAATCATGCGGTAGTCGCAGATGACCGAGGAGTCCATGAGCTTGATGGCGACTCCTTGTCCGAGGGCGGTGCATTGTTCTTGGGGGGTGGAACCGGGGGTGTCGAAGGCGATGGTGGTATCGAGACCGAAGGAGAAGTCGGGCTTGACGAGTTGAGCGGAGGTGGAGGCACCGCGAAGGCCGACTTCTTCTTGCACGGTGAAGACGGCGTAGAAGTCGTAGGCGGGTTTGCGTTTGGATTTTTTGAGTTCGCGCAGGGTCTCGATGAGCAGAAAGACGGAGGCGCGGTTGTCGAGGGATTTGACATTGACGGTATCGCCGAGCTCCATGAGAGGACTGAGGCGGGTGATGCTGTCGCCAACGGCGATGTGTTTTTCGAGTTCTTTTTTGGCGAGGCCGGTGTCGATGAAATAGTCGCGGAGTTGTGGGGCTTTGTTGCGTTCATCGGGCTGCATGATGTGAATGGGCTTGCTGCCCATGACGCCGATGATGTCTTTGCGTCCGTGGATGATGACGCGCTGGGCAGTGAGGGTTTTGGGATCGAAGCCACCGAGGGGATGGAAGCGGACGAAGCCTTTGTCGTCGATGTGATTGACGATGAAGCCAATCTCGTCCATGTGAGCAGCGGCCATGATGCGCTTTTCGGCGGAGCGGCCTTTTTTGAGGGCGATGACGTTGCCCATATTGTCGATGGAAATCTCATCGGCGAGGGATTTGATTTCTTCGAGCACAAGCTTGCGGATGGCGATTTCGAATCCTGGGGCACCTGGGGCTTCGCAGACGCGAGCAAGTAGTTTTACATCAATGGACATGGAGGAAACTGTGATGGAAATAGGGGCAGTGTCGAGAAGATAAGCGTAGATTTGACAAATCTGTGCGGTGAAGCAAGGATGAGGGCATGCGCTATGCTCGCTTGCTGGAGGAAGTTTGGAATATCGATAGCGTGGTCGCGGAAGACGGTGCGGCGTTGTTGCCGAGCGAACTGGAGTTGCAAGCATTGTGGTTTGCGGGGGCGATGGGACGGGACTTTGTCACAGCGGATGGCAAGGCGGTGAGGGTGGTGCAATTTGGCGAGTGGAATCGCGGGGCGGGGCCGGATTTTCATCACGCTGTGGTGGCGGTGGATGGGGTGGAGCATGCGGGGGCCTTGGAGCTAGATCCGCATGTGGCAGATTGGGAGAATCACGGCCATGCGACGAATCCGGACTATCGTAATGTGGTTCTGCATGTGAGTTTTGCGCGGGGGGAAAGCGAGTATTTTATCCGCAATGATGAGCATCGGGCGATTCCGCAAGTGGTGGTGCCAGAAGCGATTTGGCAAGATGCTGTGGCGCTGCCGAGGCGGGCGGTGGCGATGGCAGTGCCGGGACGTTGTGTGACGCCATTGCGGTTGATGGAGGAGGCGGCGGTGCGCTCGTTATTGCAGGAGGCGGCGGAGCATCGGGCGCGGGGGAAGGCGAGAAGTTTTTTGATGACGGCGGATGTTCATGGCCGGGATGAGGCGTTGTTTCAGTCGCTAGCCGTGACGTTGGGGTATCGGTCAAATAGCTTGGCGATGCGGTTGCTGGCGCAGCGTTGTCCGCTACGGATGATGCGAGAGGCGGGTGATGCGGTGGAGGCGATTTTATTTGGTGTAGCAGGATTTTTGACGCAAGACATGCATGAGCAAGCGACGGGCGAGACGCGGGACTACTTGCGAAGTTTATGGGATGAATGGTGGAAATGGCGGGGAAATTTTGTGTCCACGCGTCCGCTTCCTTGGGTGATGCGGGCACAGCGGCCAGCGAATCATCCGCATCGACGTGTCGCAGCACTAGCCATTTTGGCGACTCAGTGGACGGGCTTCCGGCGCGTGGCGCTTGCGCGACCCTTTTCATCGAAGCGAGTGCTGGAGTATCTGGAGAACTTGCGGCATCCATTTTGGAATGGTCACCTGACCTTGGCGGCGGCGCCTACGGCATCGCCCGTGGCGTTGTTTGGGAAATCGCATGGCGTGGAATTGATTGCGAATCATCTAGGACCACTCGCGATGCAGGAGGATGCGATGTTTTCCTACGAGAGCTTTGTGCGCATCACTTCGACGACGCGGAATGAAAAGCTGCGGCGATGCGCCATTCGTTTGTTCGGTTCAGAGCAAGCCGCAGCACCGTGGCTGAAATCCATCGCCCACCAACAGGCGTTGCTGCAAATCTATCAGGATTTTTGTCTAGAAGACACTTCTGATTGCCAACGCTGCCCTTTTCCTGAACAACTAGCCCAGTGGACTCCATGACTGACGCCGAAGCCTTTGTTGCTCTAAATTTACTGCCTCGCATCGGACCGGTGCGCGTGCAAAAGTTGCTCGATCACTTTGATGGCCCTGCGGAAGTGCTAGGCGCGCCGCTGGATCGCTTGCTGCGCGTCAATCACATCGGCGAAGAAACAGCGCGAATTTTGCACCACTGGCAAGACCATTGCGACATTATCGCCGAGCTGGCCGAAGTCAAAACGCGCGGGCTTCAACTCATCACCAAGGCGGATCAGAATTATCCTGCTCCCCTGCGCGATGCCTACGATGCCCCAAACGTGCTCTATGTCTGGGGCGATCTACTGGAGCGCGATAAACACGCCATTTCCATCGTCGGATCTCGACGTGCGACCAACTACGGCATGCAGGCCACGAAAAAATTCTCCTTTCAACTCGCGCACGCCGGATACACGGTGATTTCCGGTCTTGCGCGTGGTATCGATACCGCCGCGCACGAAGCAGCAGTTGCGGCTCAGGGGCGCACGATCGCCGTGATCGGCTCAGGGCTGGCGAAGCTCTATCCGCCGGAAAATCTTTCGCTCGCGCAAAAAATCGCCGCCGGACATGGTGCCATCGTTTCCGAATTTCCCCTCCATACTGAACCAGACAAGCAGACTTTCCCACAGCGCAACCGCATCGTCGCCGCATGGTGCCGCGCCCTGCTTCTCACCGAGTGCCCGGCGTGGTCTGGCGCGATCATCACCGCCAACCTCGCCAATGAGTATGGCAAAACGGTCTATGCCGTGCCTGGCCCCATTGATAAACCAACCTCTGCGGGTTGCCATCAAATGATCCGTGATGGCGCCACTCTTGTTTGCGATCCCTCGCAAATCCTCGACGACCTCGGAAACCTCGCACTGACGGCATCGACTGCGGCAAGCACTACAGCAGCCGAGTTGCCGCTCCTCCTAGGGGACGAAGAGACCATTTTCGCCATTCTCACCGAAGAAATGGGAGTGGATCAAATCGTTCGCCGCAGCGCATTACCCGTAGGTACAGTGACCGCTACCTTAATGAAATTGGAAATGAAACGCCTTGTCCGCGCCATGCCTGGTTTCCGCTACGCCCGTCGCCAAGGCTAGGCTTGCCAGAACTGGCATTTTCGTCTTAAAGTGCGCTGTGCTAGCTAAGCGAATCATTCCCTGTCTCGATGTTACCGGCGGACGTGTCGTCAAAGGTGTCAACTTTGTGGACCTCATCGATGCTGGCGACCCCGTGGCATGCGCCATTGCCTATACAGCGCAAAAGGCCGACGAGCTCGTATTTCTCGATATCACCGCCTCATCGGACAATCGCGCTACCATGGCAGATGTGGTGCGCCGCACGGCAGAACATTGCTTCATTCCTCTCACGGTTGGTGGCGGCATTCGCACCGTGGACGACATGCGCTCCATGCTTCATGCCGGAGCGGACAAAGTCGGCATCAATACTTCTGCGGTAAAAACTCCCGACCTCATCGATGCCGGAGCGCGCGCCTTCGGCAGCCAATGCATCGTCGTCGCCATCGATGCCAAACGTGAAGGCCAAGGAAAATGGGGCGTTTACACGCACGGTGGACGCACGGCCGTTGGGCTGGATGCTGTAGCCTGGGCACGCGAGTGCTACCAACGTGGTGCTGGGGAAATTCTCCTGACCAGCATGGATGCCGATGGCACGCAGAATGGTTACGACATCGAACTCACCTCCGCCATCTCCCAAGCAGTGGGCATTCCCGTCATCGCCAGTGGTGGCGCGGGCAATCTCCAACACATGGTAGAAGTGTTAGAGCAAGGGCATGCCGATGCGGTACTGGCAGCCTCCATCTTTCACTTTGGCAAACACACGGTCGGCGAAGCAAAACGCTACTTTTCTTCACGCGGCATTCCGGTGCGTCCCGCATAAAATCCCATTTCATTATCATCATGCAAACGCTTAAAGACATTTTCGCTCATCCCTTCGTGCTAGGCTTGATCATCGGCCTCATTCCGACAGCACTGGCCTGGAAGACCAATTTCAGCAACAAGCTGCTGTGGAAAAAAGAAAAGGCCAAAATCGAGAGCGAGCTGCGCGATCTCACCTCCCATTTGAATACCCAACTCAAAATCAATGCCTCGGGCAATGATGTCATCCAAAAGGAACTCGAAGCGCTGAAATCACAAAACGAAACCCTGCGCATCAACCTTGCCGCGCTACAAAACAAGCCGGGTAAAAGCGAAATGCGTCACCTTTGCCTCACAGAAACCGCGGTGCGCATCATGCGCGAACGCGCGCCTGGCTTTGCCTCTGCATGGGAAGCGGCGATGCGCGAAGCCGAGCAAGAAGCCGAAGATCAGGGCAATGGATTGAAAAAAATCGTTCGCAAATTCATCCCCAACCTTTCCTTCGGTAAGGCGAAAACCATCGATGCCGACGACCAAGAATCTCACTAAGACATTCCCATATCTCCCACCACGCTCATGAATTTCCCGCTCATCGTTCGCTTCAAATTCTTCGCCTTGACGCCACAATTTTTCGTCGATGACGTTACGGGGCAGTCGCAATTTTACGTGAAACAGAAAATGTTCAAATTGCGTGAAAACATCGAAGTCTTCCGCGACCAAACCCGCCAAGAACTTTTGTGTACCATCGCTGCGGATCGTATCATCGACTGGTCCGCCAACTATCATTTCACCGCTGCCAATGGCATGCCGATTGGCTCCATAGGCCGCAAGGGCATGCGCTCGATCTGGCGCACGCATTACGACATCACCAAGCCCGGCGAAATGCAGAGCGACATGGAGATCCGCGAAGAAAATCCATGGGCAAAAATCGGCGACGGAATCCTTACCCAAATCCCCGTTCTTGGAATCTTTTCTGGGTATTTCTTCCATCCTCGCTACATCGTGCGGCGGCGATCCACCGGAGAACCGCTGGTGCGTATCACAAAGCAGGCGGCTTTTCTGGAAGGTCGATTTCTGATCGAAAAACTCAGCAACAGTAGCGATCAAGAAACCCTGACCATCGTGCTCTCGGCGATGATGATGTTGCTGCTTGAAAGAAGCCGAGGCTGAGCCAAAATCCGCATCCATTCTTCATTCGCCATGCAACACCTCCGCGCCCTACTCGCCACAGCACGCATCGCCAATGTGCCGAGCGTGGTATCGAATGTGGTGTATGGGGCGGTGATGTTAAATCTTCTATCAAATGATAGCATATCGTTTCCTTACAAAGCGGCCTTTGCATCCTGCTTGCTCTATATTGGGGGAAATTTCCTCAACGACTGGCACGACACGGCCTGGGATTGTCAGCACCGTCCCGAGCGTGCGCTACCCAGCGGATTATTTCGCATCAACACTTATCTCATCATCGCAGGTCTTCTTTTCTCGACTTCATTATGTATCGGCTTTTCCGTCAATCCATCTGTCGGGCTCCTCTTGTGCGCACTCACGTTTTTGGTAATCCTCTACACCATCATTCACAAAAAACACCGCCTCGGTGTGTGGGTGATGGGTTCTTGCCGAGCGATGCTGGGATTTGTCGGTATGGCTAGTGTAGATCCAGATTTTTCGACAATGCATCACATTTTTTCTAGGGCTTTCCTCTTCAAAGATTTTTCCCCAGAATGCTCGATCTTTGTCTTTCCTCCACTAGGAATGCTATGTTACATCGCAGGAATTTCCTTGTTAGCCAAAGCAGAGTCCTTACCGTCAGAACAGCAACGAGCCAGATGGTTTCCCCGGTTGTTAGTCTTCTCCCCAATTCTCACGCACGGAGCAATTGCATTTTGTAATCCTGATCAAACGAAGCTCATCGCTCATCTCGCCTTTCATGCTCTTGCGGTCTTTGGCATGTGGACATACTTTGCCGCTATCTGGCCACGCCCCTTGGGGCAGAGAGTTTCCCGCTTGCTGATGGGCATACCGCTCATTGATGCCATCCATCTTTCTACGATTTTGACTCTTTCTTACATGGAAGGTCTGCCCACACAACCTGCTATGGTCGTAGTTATTCCAATCATCGCATTCTTACTAGCAGGTCTTCTGCAAAAAATCGCACCAGCCAGTTAAACCCGAGATCCGAAGTAGAGCGCCAGAAAGTCTTCAACAACTCTGCGAGAACCAACTAGGCAAACAAACATGTGCCAGAAAACGAAATTTACAACCGCGAATTTTTCATAGATGCTCGTTTGGCAGTCCGTTCACTCCCGTGAGCAGTAACCCAGATCCAAAACATCGACTTCCTCCGGCGGCGGCTTTTCGACAGAGCATCCGTATCTACATGAAACCATGAGAATACCACGCAAGTCCAATCGGCAAATCTCTTCGACAAAACAGCGCAACAGAAATGGCTTTGCCCTAATCGTGACCCTATCGATGATGATCCTGCTGACCCTCATCGCGGTGGGACTGCTCAGTCTTGCGAGCATCTCGTTGCGTAGTTCGAGCCAAAGTGAGGCAATGCAAACCGCCCGCGCCAATGCCCGACTCGCCTTGATGCTCGCCATCGGCCAAATGCAGCAAATGTCCGGCCCTGACCAGCGCATCAGCATGGTGGCAGATCAGCGACCGAGCAGCACAGATGGCTCGCAAACTTCCTCTGTAGTGGGCAACCGCCACTGGACCGGAGTGTATCGCTCTTGGACTCCTACGGCATCGACTCGGCCTACTCCGGAATTCCTATCCTGGTTGATTTCAGGAAACGCAGCGGATGTGACGAGAGTGAATCTTCCTGAATCTGCGACCGATGCGAATGCAGCCGAACTGGTTGGCGCCGGAACCCTCGGTACAGCCGTCGCTACGGGTAGAGTTCGAGTGCCGACGCTGAGTCTCACACAGAATGGAAGACAGTCGAAATTGGCTTGGTGGGTCGGAGATCAGGGGGTGAAAGCAGCCGTTTCGAGCCCGCCCGCCAATACCAACAACGCTATGGGAGTCATCCGCTCTGGGCTTCAAGGAGCACCGAGAAATGCCGTGGAGTTCGCGACCGCAGGAACGGTAAAACCTTTTGCCGCCATCAACCCCACGGATCCACGGGTAGAAAGAATCGTCACCTGGCAGAACGCCGGGTTTCTCGCCAGTGAGCCTAAGGCACCGCAGCCTTTGTTCCATGACCTAGCACCTTTCTCCACGGGACTGTTGACCAATGTCGTCGCCGGTGGATTACGTAAGGATCTCTCGATGCGCTTGGAGCGACAAGAGAACGGCACAGGTGTCAACGCACCGCCCGATCCAACAACCACCGCTCTTTACTACGTTGGCAGCGAACCTGGAATCAACCTCAATGAACTTTGGGCATACTATAATTCTTACAAGGACGTTCAGCGCGCTGGCAGCTTCACCTACACAACGGGTGGGCAACTCGCCCGCGGCACGCCGCATTTGCTCGTTGAATCTTCGCCCGCGGCATGCGCAAGTGATTTCGCATTTTTCCTGAAACAACCAACGATCATTAGCTACCAGATGATCCTCTCGTTGCAGGCATTTCCAGTAACCGTGAATGGAGCGCCCGTCAACCGTCTGCACGTCGTCGCAGATCCGTTGATCACACTTTGGAACCCCCTCGATATTCCGGTTGCGATTCCTCAAAGTTCTTTCATCAGTGTCAAATACTGGCAGATTCCCTACAGTCTGGATGTGCGGGTGAATGGAACAGCCACCTTCAGCTCAGTCCCACTGGCCGCATCGCTAAGCAACTCGACGCAAACGAACGATGCAGATCAAAACTACTTATCGATCCAGCTTGGCTCGCCGCAAGCAGAACAAATTGTTCTCAAGCCAGGAGAAGTCGTTAAATTTTCCCAAAGCGGCAGTGTGTTGATGGGATTCGTCGGGGGTAAGCACACGCTGATTGCAAAAAAAGGCTTCAACTTCGGCGGCGGCTTCGCACTACCCTTGAGGGATCTAGGAGGGCGATTCATCGATCTCAAAGGCACGGATCAAGTCATCTATAGCGCCTTGGCGAACAACCTCACCAGCGGCAAAACTTCCGCCAGCGGCAACTCCGTATCGGGCAGAAACCAACATACCCGGCATTTCTCGATCACCCATCACGAGGTCTATGTGGGACTGGATCGCGGTGCCTCACCTGACGCATCACTTGGCTATGGCAACATGGCGATCGACTGGGACTTTGGCAATTTACGTCTTAGGCAGGATCAAATCCGCTCCATCTCTGAAGCTGGCACCAAACCAACTGGCGAGCGCATTTATGCCAATAACTTTCCTGCCTACTTTCGCCCCGTCACTAGCCCAAACACTCGACCCTTGAGTGCCGCAGCGCTGCTTGCCAATAAATCCCCCTTCATGCTGCTAACCTACGAGGCCAAGACCGACCTCGGATCCGAAACGGCAACACGTAGCATGACGCGCTTCAACCCGAAGGCTCATCACGTCGATTTCTATGACATGACTCCCGGTGAAATGGACAGAATGCCCTACGAATTCCGCGCGGAACCGATGGTCAGTTGGGTCAACCGCAGCCTCGATCTCAGCGTTGATGGCTCTGGATTTTTCGGCGGTGCCATGAATGCCCAGAGCGGCACAAACCGAGTCACCACCCATTCGCTGCCACGTGAGCCGCTCTACTCTCTTGCCGCTTTCCAACATTCGTTCGCTAACGGATTCCTTCACCCGAGACCCACTCCAGGATACGCAACGCTCAATACCCGCGAACCGATGCTGCCGCAGATTTCTCACGCCATCGGCAATTCGTTGGCTCCGGCGATTCTCGCCCCGAATAGAACCGAGGGCACAATCAGAGGCGGGCGCCCCATTGCCGACCATTCTTTCCTCGTCAACCGCGCGCTTTGGGATGACTATTTCCTCTCCGGCATCGCTCCGCAACAAATTGCGACATTCGGCAGAAATCGCAGCCAAAAAACCGTGGCCACCGAGTTTTTCACCAAGGATGCCACTCGCTACCAGCCGCTTCCCGTCGCTCGTTACAAGCCGGAAATCGATAGCGATGACCCCACCAGACTGATTTCCTCGTTTTTCTCGGGAAATGATCCCACCGAGGCCGGCTTCCTCAATCTCGCGGCCTATCTGAGGGTCGATGGATTGTTTAACGTCAACTCGACATCCATAGAAGCATGGAAAGCCATGCTTGGAACGCTCAAGGGACGACCCATCATCGTCCGAGACACGCTTGGCAGGGAAAGCGTTTTGCCTGCCGGAAGCATGATTCCCGTGACTGGCCTACAAAATCCACAGGATCTCATCGCCCGAGGCACTGGCAATGTTGACATCCGTGATTCCTCTCAATGGATTGGACGGCGTGAAATCAGCGAAACGGAAATCGACCAACTCGCTAGGGTTCTCGTCTCCGAAATCCGTAAACGCGGGCCATTTCTTAGCCTGGCGGATTTCGTCAACCGCCGTGTTGGCGGCGATAGATCTCTCGCACGAGCCGGAGCCCTGCAAAGCGCCATCGACAACAATACGGTAAGATTCAATCAAGCCTTTCGCACCGTTGGCGCTGCCGCCTCACGCTTCGCATTTCCCGAGGCGGAAAATGGCCCTACCTCCTTCGGCATACCCGGCATTATCAAGCAGGCAGACCTGCTCACACCCATCGCGCCTGTGCTCTCGGCTCGATCCGACAGCTTTGTCGTCCGCGCTTATGGCGAAGCCGTTGACAACAATGGCAAAGTGACGGCACGGGTCTGGTGCGAAGCCTTGGTGGAGCGGGATCGCAATTTCATTGACCCCACCACCAACCGCCCTGAAACACCGATCGCAACACTAAATCCCGTCAACGTGAGATTCGGCCGCGCCTACAAAATGATCTCATTTCGCTGGCTATCCCCTTCAGAAGTCTGATAACTTATCCTTATGACCAAACTCGCTGCATTGCTTTTCCTGCTAGCTACCGTCCTAGTCCACGCTCAGTCCCCCAGTGGGAAAAAGCCCCAAATCCGTTTTCTTGCCGAACGCGTCCCCGCCGAGATGGGTCAAGTTCTGCTCGCTGCCAAGGAAGAGAAGTCCGAGCCCTTCGATCTCCCGATCAGCTTTCTCTCGCCCCCGCAGACCGCGCCCGAGCGAGCCTTCGCGCTTGTTACAGCCGAAAAAAATCTTTCGCTGGCCAACATCAGCCTCCCCGAAGAAGGTGATGCCTTCATCGTTCTCCTCTTTCCCGCCGACAAGGGCGGATACAAGCACGTCGTCATTTCTGACAAAAATGCCAATTTCCAAGCAGGTGATGTGTACTTCTACAATCAGGCTGACAAAACCGTGATGGGCTTTGTGGGCAGTGCGAAGTTCACCCTCGAGCCAACGAAAGGCACCATCGTCCGACCCACCAAACCCAACGGTGGCGGTGCCTACTACGATGTCGGGCTTGGCGTGCGCGAAAAAGACGGTGACAAACCCCTCAGCGTCGCACGCTGGCCTGTCCAAAAGGGCATCCGTACGTATGTATTCTTCTTCATCAATCCGCGCACCGCAAAACTCGACTTCCGCGGCGTGGATGAATTCATCGAACCTGAAGTCGCCCCCTAATTTCCTAACATGACAAGGCTGCTAGCAAGTTGTTTGTCCTGGTGATCTTCAATGTAGAATCGTGAGTGGAGCCACGGGCGGATTAAGTTCCCATGAAACCAGAGTTAGGATCGTCAGTCGGTTCGCAGGACTTTTGCCTCTCCCATCGATGGGTGACAAAGCCTCCCACAATGCCGAGAATCACCCCTGGCCAGAGCGTGAAATCCCAATTCCATAGCCAAATTTTCGCATAGAGTGTGATCAAGCCGAGACCTATGGCGCACACTCTTGTGTTCACCGACGAGCCGACGAGTAGAGCATAGACGAACAACAAGGCATGCCCAGAAACAGCGGGCCAACCAAACAACGGACGCGTGACGCAGACCGCGAGAACCATGAAATCCATCAACCTCCCCATCCAAGTCACGCGCTTTGCCTGAAAACGATCCAAGGCAAGAAAGCCGACAGTCACGGCAGCAGGCACATAGTACCAAAGGCGATAGATGGCATCGGCACCATCGTAACTTCCCACACTGTAAAATGCCACAGCCAAGCCTAATGCCATGGGGATCAGATCACCGGATCGCTTCATAAAAAATGAGTTTTTTGCGGGGAATCAATCTTCAGTGGACAAATAGGCCATCCATGGCGGGACAGGAAACTCGAATTCACGCGGAGACATAACCGTGCTTGGCTACGGTTCATTTTAAATGGATTCATTGTTTCGAGCCTCAACGAGGAAGTCTCTCCCACAAGCAAGTTTCCCTGCCAAATCGCTGTTGGGATCGATGGCTCGCCAAAAGGGAGTTACTTCCGATTGATCTGATCCATTCGACATCTTTTCGTAAGCCGCCTCTGCTACTACCCTCAGTGCAATACCTGTGGTCACAGGGCATGCGTGATCGGCACCAAACCTTGTAGAGAGAAGACTTCGAAGCGTTTTCTGGTCAATTGTGCTACCACCTGCAAGCAACGAAACTTCTTCATCAACCATCTTTGGGGTGACGATCAGCATCGATGCGCCTGAGGGAATTCCCGCAAATGATTTGTCCAGAGTTTTGATTTGTAAGGGCTTCACACACTCAAGCCGCGCCCGCCAATCTACTTTCGATTTCATATTTTCGCCGAACAAATAGGCCATTCACAGCAGGAAGGGAAGCACCGAATTGAAGCTGGATCCTGATCCGCCGTTGGAAGCTTAATCGTGTTCGCAAATCGAGATATTAGAAGAACTGGTTGTCGAATACCTTGGCAAGAAATCGATCTGGGTCATTGAGAAACGATTTGGTTAGTTAAGGACGTGACCATTGCCCATGAGAATGATTTACACGAAGAATCTCTACAACATCATTCTTTCGCGCCATCGGCGCATCGCCATACCAGCCTAGTGCATCGCGCTAGGACTTTACGGAAGCGAGATTGATGAGGGCTGAAAGCCCGATCTATGGTGGCGTAGGTGCTGCAAAATGCCTCATAGGGCGGGCTTTCAGCCCTCGATTTCTGGTACATCGATCACCTAGCCCGGTGGGCTAGGCTGGCATAGAGCCGGACCTTTGGTCTTCAAGAATGCTAACACGCTTAGGGTTCACGCTTAGGGGCTGACACTTTTTACGGGGGATTTTTGTTTGCGGAGGGCATTCCTTGGAGTGCGGCGACACGTCGCCGCTTTGGATCGGGGCGACATGTCGCCCCGGAGGGAAAGCGCGGACATGTCCGCGCACTCCAAGGGGGAAATGCGGTTAGCGCACCGCTCGCATGGCGGAGATGATCGCGGTGGCTTGATCGTCTTGCAGATCGTTGTGGCTGCAGCCTTCGCAGAGTTTGAGCGGGAATTTTTCGGGGGCTAGGCTGTGAAGCGTGCGCGACATTTCGGCGGGGATGATGTTGTCGCTGAGTCCGTGAAAGATGTAGATCTTTGTTTGCGGGTCGTTGGCGAAGGATTGGAGGATCTTTTTGTTGTCGAAGCGATGGGTGACGAGGAAGCCGAGGGGGACTCCTATCACTTCTTTGGTCATGTCCATGGTGCTGGTGAAGGGCGATAGCAGGACACCGCGATGCAGCGAAAATTCTTCCGCTGCGATTAAGGCGCAGGCGGCGCCGAGGCTGTGACCGAAGATGCGGCCGCGTTCTTTCAGCATCGCAGCGTCCCATTGCAATTCGGCAGCGGCGAGTGGGATGGCCGTTTTCAGGGTTTCGCGGATGTTACTCGGGTGGGGCGAGCCTTGGTTGGCTCCGTAGCCGGGGTAGTCGATCAACAAATAGGCATCCTCGGCGGGTGCTTTATGTTTCATGAACCTTGTCCAGTCCGTGGCCAAAGAACCATTTCCGCCACAGACGACCCACAGGCGTTGCGGCTCAGATTGCGGGCGCGGACGGAAAAAGTATGCCTGCTGTTTCCCTTCTGAGGTGGTGAATGACAAAATTTTCCCCTGCGTTTTTTGCTGCCACTCGGCGAGGTGTTTCGCTGGGTAGGGACGGGGGAAATAGATGAGCTTATGCTGACAGGAAACCAGCATCAGCGACATGAGTGCGATGCTGGACAGGACGGTGATAGTCGCGATACGAAAAATACGGCGCATGGATATTGTGGGGGCTGGCGCTGGGAACGAGCGTTAGGCTTTGTCTTTTTTCGCAGTGCTTTGGATGTAGAGTTCGCGCAGGGACTTGAAATCGACTTCGGTGGGGGAATCGGTCATCAGGTCGCAGGCTTTGTTGTTTTTCGGGAAGGCGATGACTTCACGAATGCTGCTTTCCCCGGCGATGAGCATGGCGATGCGGTCGAGGCCAAGGGCGAGACCACCGTGCGGCGGGGCACCGAAGCGGAAGGCATCGAGGATGTGGGAGAACTTGATTTGTTGCTCTTCGGGGGTCACACCTAGCACGCTGAACATTTTCGCTTGCAGGTCTTTTTCGTGAATCCGAATGGAGCCGCCGCCGAGTTCGTAGCCGTTGAGGACGACGTCGTAGGCCACGGCGCGGACTTTTTCGTATTCGCCAGCATCGAGTAGAGCGACGTCATCGGCATTCGGGCGAGTGAAGGGGTGGTGGACGGCTGTCCATGTGCCTTCGTCGGTCTTGGCGAGCAGCGGGAAATCGACGACCCAGAGGAAATTGAGTGCATCGCTATCTTTGGTGAGCGACATCATTTCGGCGATTTCCAGGCGCACGCGGCCAAGGATGGTGCAGGTGCTTTCCCATTCGCCAGCGACGAAGAAGACGATGTCGCCTTCTGCGATGGCGAGTGTGGAGATGAGTTGTTGTTTTTCCTCGTCGGTGAAGAATTTCCACAGCGGGCTCTTGTATTCACCGTTTTCGCATTTGATGAAGGCGAGGGTTTTGACGGGTAAACCGGCTTGGATCGCGATCTCGTTGAGGCGGTTCATCTGACCGGTGGTGATGCCGGCGAAGCCTTTGGCGTTGATGGCTTTGACCACGCCGCCGCCATCGAGGATGGAGCGGAAGATTTTGAACTCGGTGGCGGCGAAGACGTTTGCGAGATCGATGATCTGCATGGCGTAACGGGTGTCTGGTTTATCGATGCCATAGGTGTCCATGGCCTCGCGCCAGGTCATGCGCGGAAAAGGGCCAGGGACGTGGCGGTCGAGACCGGCGTGGAACATCGATTGCAGCAGGCCTTCGACGAGGGTGATGATGTCTTCTTGGCCGACGAAAGAGGCCTCGATGTCGATCTGGGTGAACTCGGGTTGTCGGTCAGCGCGTAAGTCTTCATCGCGGAAGCAGCGGGCGATTTGGAAATATTTTTCCAATCCGGCGACCATGAGGAGTTGCTTGTATTGTTGTGGGGCTTGCGGGAGGGCGAAAAATTCTCCGGGGGAGAGGCGTGCGGGGACGAGGAAATCGCGGGCACCTTCGGGGGTAGGATTGGAGAGGATAGGGGTTTCGACTTCGATGAAACCTTGGGCATTGAGGTAGTTGCGGGCGGCGGTGGTGATTTTGTGGCGCTGGCGGATGTTTTTGTTCATGCGCGGGCGGCGGAGGTCGAGGTAGCGATATTTCATGCGCAGATCCTCGTTGGAGAGTTCCTTGTCGAGTTGGAAGGGCAGGACATCGGCTTTGTTGATGATGCGGAACTCGGTGGGGATAATCTCGATTTCTCCGGTGCCGATTTTCTCGTTGGTGGTGCCTGTGAGTCGTGCGGAGACTGTGCCGATGACTTGGACAACGTCTTCGTCGCGGAGGGTGTGGGCGAGCTCAGCGAGTGCGGCGTTTTCTTCGGGGCGGAAACAAACTTGCGTAAGGCCCTCGCGGTCGCGCAGGTCAATGAAGATGACGCCACCATGGTCGCGCGCGGAATTAACCCAGCCGATGAGGGTGATGGATTGGCCGATGTGAGAGGGGCGGAGTTCGTTGCAATGGTGCGTGCGCATGGCGGTAGTAGGAAAGGGCGAAGAGTAAAAGGGGATTGCGGGGAAAAGGCAATGGGATTTTGCGACCTATCCGCCATGTGACGGCTGGCCGAGGAACATCGGGGTGTGCGATGCTGAGTGGAGCGTTGGGGGGGATGCGTGGGCGATCAATGTTCGCGGCAGAACGCTTCGAAGCGGTCGAGGCCTTCAGCAAGCACGTCAAGTGAGGTGCAATAGCTGAGGCGGATGGCGTCATCGCAACCGAAGGCGACACCGGGGACGGCGGCTACCTTGTAGCGAGAAAGAAGTTTGTCGCAGAGGTTGATGGATTTCAGACCAAGTTTGCCAGTGGAAACGAAGAAATAAAACGCTCCTTTTGGTTCGACGACGCGGATGTTGGTGATTTGGCGAAGACGTCCGAGCATGAACTGACGGCGCACATCGTATTCGGCGACCATGTCCGAGATGAAGGTTTGTTCGCCGGTGAGAGCTGCGAGGGCGCCATATTGTGCGAAGCTGGTGGCGTTCGAAACGGTGTGATTTTGAATTTTTTCGATGGCTTCTGCTATCGCGCCTGGAGCGGCGGTGTAACCGAGGCGCCAGCCTGTCATAGAGTAGCCCTTGGAGAAGCCGTTGACGGTGATGGTAATGGCGTGGAGTTCATTGCTAAGGGAGCCGATGGAGACGTGCGTGGCACCATCGTAAACGAGTTTTTCGTAGATTTCATCGGAGAGGATGCAGATGTCTTCCGAAAGGGCGATTTCGCCAAGGGCGAGCAGTTCTTCTGCGGTGTAAACGGCACCTGTAGGATTTCCTGGGGAGTTGATGATGATCATCTTGGTGCGAGGGGTCATCGCGGCCTCAAATTGCTCGGGGGTGATCTTCCAGCCTGTGGCTTCTGTGGTTTCGATGACGACGGGGATACCGCCGGCGAGCAAGACCATTTCTGGGTAGCTGACCCAATACGGAGCGGGGATGATGACTTCGTCGCCTTCTTCGACCATGGCGAGAATGGCGTTGTAGCAAGCCATTTTTGCACCTGCGGTGACGCAGATTTCTTGGGCATTGTAATTGAGGTTGTTATCCTCTTTGAGTTTGGTGACGAGAGCGGCACGAAGCTCCGGGATGCCACTGGCGGCGGTGTATTTCGTGTATCCGGCCATCAGAGCGGCGGCACCGGCTTGTTTGACGTGGTCTGGTGTGTCCATGTCTGGCTCACCACCGGCGAGGCCATAGACTTCTTCACCGCGGGCTTTCATGGCCTTCGCTTGGTTGGTGATTGCAAGAGTGAGGGATGGTGAGACTTTGTCGATTCGTGATGAGATGCTGTCCATGGCGGCGCGAAGTGATGAGTGTTTGGTGACCTTGGCGGATCACGATGTTGTTGAAAAACGCGCGTCGCCTGCGGTGCGAGGCACCTTTTGAACGCTCGGATGGTGCATGGCAAGCGGAATGAGTCGAATGGGGGATTTTTTTCCTTGTTGTCGATTTTTGGCAGTCGCGGTAAGATCGGTTGTGCGATGGAAAAGAATGGCGATAGGGTTGCTTTGCGGCGGAACGAGCGTTGCGCTTGTGGCCATTTGGTTTCATCAACCGGAAAAACGCTCTGATATGTCGCACTCTTATCCATTTCCTGTCATTGCGCCTCCGGCAATCGATGAACCATTGCCATCTCACGTCGTAAGTGCTGGGAAGCCAAGGGCGAATGCCGCCGCTGCACGCGTGCGGCAGGATCTGGAAGCTGCGTTAGAGGCAAGGGGCTTGCGATGGGGCGATCCGGTTTTTTTGCGAGCTTTCAAAGAGGAGCGGGTGTTGGAGGTTTTCGTGAAGCAGGCGAGCAGCGGGAAATTTCTACGATTTCGCAGCTACGGAATCGCGGGACAATCGGGAGTTCTCGGTCCAAAATTGCGTGAGGGAGACAAGCAAGTACCGGAAGGGTTTTATGAGGCCGGGCGTGGGTCAATGCGTCCGGATAGCGACTGTCATTTGGCGATCAATACTGGCTATCCCAACGAATATGACCGGGCGCATGAGCGGACTGGATCATTCATCATGATCCATGGAGTGCGTGGTTCGGTGGGGTGTCTTGCGATGAGCGATGCTCGCGTCGAAGAAATTTATACCCTATGTGACGCGGCATTAACGGCGGGGCAAAAGAGTTTTGGCATACATATTTTCCCGTTCCGCATGACACCCGAGCGCATGGAACGCAGTAAAGCAGAGCCGTGGTGGGATTTTTGGGTCAATCTCAAGGAGGGCTACGACTGGTTTGAGAACAAGGGCATCCCGCCCAAGTGGGTGGTGCGGGATTTGCGCTATTCATTTCGTTAAACGAGCAAACTTGCTAAACACGCGATTCTTTTCCCTTTACCCCGCCGCTGTCAGCCTTCATGCTTCCCCTGTCATGCTCAAAGCTGGAATCGTAGGCCTACCCAACGTCGGAAAATCAACCCTTTTTAATGCTGTCACTCGCTCTCGAAAAGCAGAGGCAGCGAATTATCCATTCTGTACTATCGACCCCAACGTCGGCGTCGTGACCGTGCCAGATCCGCGGCTTGCGGTTCTTTCGAAATTGTCTGGCTCACAGAAACTAATTCCTGCAGCGATTGAATTCGTCGATATCGCAGGCCTCGTTAAAGGCGCTTCGGAGGGTGCCGGCTTGGGCAACCAATTCCTCGCCAACATCCGCGAGACTGATGCGATCGTGCAGGTGGTTCGATGTTTCGAAAACGACGACATCATTCACGAACTCGGGTCCGTAGATCCGATTCGTGATATCGAAATCATCAACTCCGAACTCATCCTCGCTGACATCACGGCACTCGAAAAACGTCGCCAATCCCGGGAAAAGAAAGCCAAATCTGGCGATAAAGAGAGCAAGAAAGAAGTCGAACTGATTGATGTGCTTTTGCCGCACCTCTACGATGGTAAGCCGGCCATTACCATGAATTTCGCGACCGAAGATCTTCCCTTTGTCCGCGACTTTTTCCTCCTCTCTGCGAAGCGCACCATCTACGCCTGTAATGTTGCCGAAAACGAGCTTTCTGGTGCCACTGCGGATCCCGACTCCCATCCACTCGTTGCGAAAGTTCGGAAATTTGCTGCGGAACATTTCGGCGCACAAGCTGTCGTTATCTCTGCTCGCATCGAAGAAGAACTCATCGACCTCAGCGATGAAGATGCCAAAGATTTTCTCGCCGATATGGGGGTCACCGATTCGGGTGTTTCGACTCTCATCCGTGGTGTCTATCATCTCTTAGGACTCCGCACCTATCTAACTACTGGAGAAAAAGAAACGCGCGCTTGGACGATTCACGAGGGAGATAAAGCACCCGCCGCCGCTGGGGTGATCCACACTGATTTCGAGCGTGGTTTCATTGCTGCGGAAGTTGTACACTTTGATGACCTCACCACCCTTGGCTCGAAGTCTGCTGCCCGCGAAGCAGGAAAGCTCCGCATTGAAGGCAAAGAATACACCGTAAAAGACGGAGACGTCATGGAGTTTCGCTTCAACGTTTGAACCACACATTATTATCTACATGAAATCATTCATCTCCCTGCTTCTGGCATTAGCCCCACTGTGCGCCCAGCCCCCAGCACCCAGTGCTTCACCTACACCTGCTGCGCCGCAAACGACACTCGATAATAGTGACATCTATCGTTCGGTTGTTCGCATCGAAGTCGCAACGCAAATGCCAGATCTTGCGACACCATGGAATGCTGGACGTTTCTCGGGTGGCATTGGCACCGGGTTTCTTATCGGAAAAAACCAGTTCCTCACTAACGCACACGTCGTTTCCAATGCGCAACGCGTGCTCATCAACATTTACGGCTCTCCGCGCAAGCACACTGCTCGCGTTGCACACATCGCTCACGATTGCGATCTCGCCTTGTTAGAAGTAGAAGATTTCTCTCCCTTTGAAAAACTTCCGCACTTTGCCATCAGCGAAACCGTGCCCCTACTCGAATCCCAAGTGCGCGTGATTGGCTATCCCGTAGGCGGTGAGCGCCTCAGCGTCACTCGCGGCGTGGTTTCGCGCATCGATTTCCAATCCTACTCTCACTCGCGCTCCGATTCTCACCTCGTCGTCCAAATCGACGCCGCGATCAACCCCGGCAACTCGGGCGGCCCCGTTCTCCAAGAAGGCAAAGTCGTCGGCGTCGCATTCCAAGGTCTCACCAGAGCCGACAACACTGGCTACATCATTCCCACTCCCGTGGTCCGACGCTTCCTGAAAGACATCGAAGATGGAAAATATGACCACTACGTCGATCTCGGTATCTCCGAGTTCCCCCTCATCAATCCCGCCATGCGCGCAGCACTCAACCTCCCCGATGACGAACTGGGTGTCCTCGTCACCAACGTCACACCCACCAGCGCCTGCGACGGAAAAGTTCTACCCGGAGATGTCTTGCTCGCCCTCGATCAATACCCCGTCGATTCTGCTGGTGCCGTGCTCATCGAAGGTGAAAAAGTGAACATGAATGAAATCGTCGAACGCAAATTTGCCAACGACACCGTCAATCTCACCCTATTCCGTAGCGGCAAAAAAATGCAAGTCGCCGTCACCCTCGTCAGCATCCCACCCACACGAATCTACGCCATCAAATACGAAGCCAAACCTCGCTACATCGTCCACGGCGGCCTCGTGCTGCAACCACTCGACACCAATCTCTATGCCACCATGCAGTTCAGCGATGTCAGCCTACGCCGCCTCTACGCCGACTACATCTCCAAGGGAATCTTCCAGAAAAAAGAAGACATCGTCGTTCTTACCCGCATTCAGTCCGATGAGCTCACCACCCAGATTCCCAAACTCGAAGGCCGAGCCATCTCCAAAATCAACGGCACAGAAATCACTTCCCTCAAGCAAGCGCACGACATCCTCTACGCTCCAGATCAACCCGAATTCCTCGTCATCAACCTCATCGGAGCCGAGCGCCCCATCGTCCTCCCCACCAAGGCAATCCCCGCAGCTAACGAACGCATCAAAGAGCAATACAGCATCCCTTCCCTCAGCAACCTCACCGAGTAGCTCCACCCGCAAACCACCACACGACATGAAACGTCATCTACTCCTCGCCATCACCCTACCCTTTTTCCTCGCCCAGTGCCAAAAGCCCGCTCCCACCAGCACGGCTCCAACTCCCGCGACTCCTTCACCATCCGTCACAGCGGCAACCGCAGTCACCGACCCCGCGGAAGCGAAAAATTCCGTGCTGCGTGTGAACTCCACACTCCAAAAATGGAATGCTGTGCAGCCATGGGAAAAGTCCCCACCCACTTACCGCCGTGCCCTCGGCGCCATCGTCAACTCGAAAAACGCCTCTGCTGTACTCACCACCGCAGAAATGGTCGCCGATGCCGTATTCCTGGAACTTGAATCTATCGACGGCAAAGAGCTCGTCACTGCTCGCGTCGCCACCGTGGACTACGAGGCCAACCTTGCCCTACTCGTTCCCGCTGAAGAAAAAGGCAACAGCATCTTCGCTAACACCACACCCCTTTCGATTGCTGCGCCGCCGGCCATGAACTCGTCGCTCGACATCGTGCAAATCGAGGAAAACAGCCAGACACTCATCACCAACGGTATCCTCCAACGCGTCGATGTCGCATCCAGCTTCCTTCCCTCCCAGCTCTTCCTCACCTACCAGCTCAAGGCCTCGATGCAATCCAGTGCTTCTTCCTTCTCCGTCCCCGTCTTCGATCAAGGAAAACTCGCTGGCCTCCTCAGCTCCTACGACACCGAAGAACAACTCTGCGATGTCATCGCCACCGCCCTGCTCGACCGATTCCTCAAAGAGTCCCAAAAAGATACCTACCAAGGCTTCCCTAACCTAGGCATCGCCGCCGCCACCACCGAGGACCAACATTACCGCAATTGGCTAAAAATCCCCGATACCGCAGGCGGCATCGTCATCACCAAAGTCCGCAAACAATCCGCCGCAGACCTCGCAGGTCTTCTCCCGGACGACGTGATTCTCGCCATCGATGGCCAAGAAATCGACCGACGGGGCTACTACAAAGACTCCATCTACGGCCAACTCTACTGGATCCAACTCGTTCGCGGCACCAAATCCACAGGCGACACCCTCAAAGTAAGCATTCTCCGCGATGGCAAACCCCAGGACATCAGCGTCACCCTCACTCGCCAAGAAGAAGACACGCGCCTCGTCCCCAACTACATGTTTGGCAAAGCCCCAAACTTCCTCGTCAAAGGCGGTATGATCTTCCAAGAGCTCAACCGACCCTTCCTCGAAGCCTTTGGCGAAGAATGGCAATCCCGCGCGCCACTCAACTTTCTCGATGCCCTCTCCAACCCCGAAAAATACCAAGATAAGCACGACCGCATGATCGTCCTTACCGCCGTCATTCCTTCCCAAGCCACCGTCGGCTACGATGGCCTCCGCAACCTCTTCATCTCCAAGGTCAATGGCAAAGACATCCGCAACATGAAAGACCTCATCGCCGCGATGCGCCATGCCCCACTCGGCACCATCTCCCACAAAATTGAATTCCTCGATGAAAAACTCGTCATCCACCTCGATGCCGGCATGAGTGACATCATCGATGCATCGCTCCTCAAACGCGGCCTCTCCATCCTCTCCCGCGCGAACTAAGCGCCCGCTCCCACATGCCCCAGCGCCTGCTCCAGCTCCTCGCCAAACTCGTCGCCATCGCATGCCTCGCCCACTGCGGCAAAAAAACCACGCCCCCAAGCCACGCCAGCAGCACCTCCGCCGCCGCGGCTCCGATTGTGGCTCCAGACGATAAGGTCCACCCGACCTATGCTGGCTCCATTTCCTGCAAAGAATGCCATGAAAAAGCCTACGCCGACTGGAAAAACTCGCACCACGGCCTAGCCGAACGCCCCGTCCAGCCCGACCAACTCGATCAACAACTCGCCGCCCCCCTCAAGCTTGAGCACAACGGCCGGACCTCGCAAGCCTACCTCGACAAAGAACAACTCCTCCGCATCGTCACCCAAGGCAAAGAACCCAAACCCCTCGCTTACCCCGTCGCTCGGATCATCGGCCACAATCCCCTCCGTCAATTCCTCATCCCCGCTCCAGGCAATCGCCTACAAACCTGCGATGTCACCTACGACCCGAAGCGCAACGAACTCTTCGATGTCTTCGGTACCGACGAACGCAAGCCCGGCGACTGGGGACACTGGACCGGCCAAGGCATGAACTGGAACGCCATGTGCGCCGCTTGCCACAACACCCGCTTACGCAAAAATTTCGATCCCGCCACCAACTCTTACAACACCCGCATGGCAGAAATGGCCGTCTCTTGCGAGTCCTGCCACGGCCCGATGAAAGCCCACGTCACTTGGCAACAGCAAACCCCCCAATCCTCCCCCAGCCTCAAAGACCCGCACCTCCCGAAATTCTCGCGCGATCAAATGCTCGAAACCTGCGCCCCCTGCCACGCCCGCCGCAGCGAACTCACTGGCGACATGATCCCCGGCTCCTCCTTCTACGATCACAACTCCCTCACCGTCACCGACCTTACCGACATCTTCCACGCCGACGGCCAAATCCGCGATGAAAACTACGAGGCCACCTCCTTTCTCAGCAGCAAAATGCACCACGCCGGTGTCCGCTGCGTCGATTGCCACGACTCCCACACCGGCAAAACCAAGCTCCCCGGCAACGCCCTCTGCATGCAATGCCACACCACTGGCACCCACCAAAACCTCACCGGCGAGAAAAACCACAGTCCCGCCCCGCTCACCCGTCCCGCCCCCATCATCGTTCCCACCCTGCACAGCCATCACGGCGAAGGCTCCACCGGCAATGACTGCATCAACTGCCACATGCCCACCACCACCTACATGCAGCGCCACCCGCGCCACGATCACAGCTACTCCATCCCCAACCCCCGCCTGACCATCGAGCACGGCATCCCCAACGCCTGCAACAAATGCCACACTGATCAATCCCCTACCTGGGCTCTCACCCATGCCAAACAATGGTATGGCAGCAAACTCGAAAAACCCACCCACCTCCGCGCCGACCTCATCACTCGTGCCCGCCGCCAAGACCCCACCGTTCAGCCCCAGCTCATCGAAATGCTGCGCACCGAAGTGATCCCCACCTGGCAAGCCACCGCCTGCCACCTCATGGCTCCCTGGCTCGCCAATCCCGCCATCCGCCAAAGCCTCACCGCCGCCCTAGCAAATCCCTCACCCCTCGTGCGCGAAGCCGCCGTCCGCACCCTCGCCCCCATGGTCAGGGAAAATCACCAGCCCACCATCGATTCCCTCCGCCCCCTGCTCGCCGATTCCTCGCGCGCTGTCCGCATCGCTGCCGCATGGGCACTCTGCGCCACGCTCGATCTCACATCCCCCGCCGGCAAAGAACTCGTCCACATGCTCGACCTCCACGCTGACCAACCCACCGGACGCATGCAGCTCAGCCAATTCGCCTTCCTCCGCGGCAATCCCACCGCCGCCATCAGCCAAGCCAAACAAGCGATCCGCATGGATCCCAACTCCGCCCCCATGCACCACGACCTCGCCATCCTCCTCAGCACCATCGGCGACAACGCCGCCGCCCTCCTCTCCCTGCAAGAAGCCAGCCGCCTCGAGGCAAACAACTCCGAATACCACTTCAAACTCGCCCTCGTCCACAGCGAACTCGGCAAACCAGCTCTCGCCATCGCTGCCCTTGAAAAAACGACGGCCCTCGACCCCGGTTACGCCCGCGCCTGGTACAATCTCGGCCTCGCCTACAACGGCCAAGGCGATACCGCCAATGCCATCGCCGCCCTCTCCCGTGGGGAAACCGCCGACCCAAACGATGCCGAAATCCCCTACGCCCGCGCCACCATCCACTACCGGCTTGGTCAGAAACAAGAAGCCCGCGCTGCCGCCCTACGCACCCTACAAATCCGCCCCGATCACCCCCAAGCTCGCCAACTGCTCGAGTAACGAAAAAACAAATCAAGCAACGCGGCGGTTCTGACAACAAACAACTGGCTTTGTTGATGAGTTACCAATCTAAGGCGGCAAGGTAGTCTTAGGTGCTGGCGGCGCGATCAAGGTCTTAAATTCTTCTGCCCATTCCTTGGCTTTGACGTTGGAGATGTTGACCTCGATATGCTTCAGCATCTCCAAAGCGGCCACTTTTTCATCTCCTGCGGTAAATAAGTCCTTGTGCTTCGACCATAACAATTCCGGCAAGGTTGATTCCTGAAATTCGGCGATTTTGGGCGTCGGCTTGTCGCTTCTTGCAATTCCTGAGGGTTTCTCTTGATTTTCTTTGAGACTTTCTTTGACCAACTCCATCTTGATCCGCTCGTCCCACAAATTTCGCAAATCCTGATAAGCGCGCGCCCTTCGCAACGGCGGCATCAAATATTTATCATAGACCGCAGCTATCATGATCGGTGAATTTGGCCATTCTTTCGGCTTCATATCGCCCAATTCATACGCCGTGAAAAACACCGAGCTGCTAACATCTTGGGCGAGAATTTCGAACTGACCTTTGAGCTCAAGAGAATTTCCAAAGAGATCTTTCATCGCCTTGCTCATCTCTGGAATGAGCTTCTGCTGGTCGTCGGGACGAATGCTCGCCCTCAACGATAGGCATAACCAATTCAACTGATGTCGCAAGGCTTGACGGAAATGTGGATTTTTGTGCTGTTCTTCGTGGCTGCGTTTCCAATCGCGGAAATCCTGGGACTTTTTTTGTTTATCGGTAAACTTCACTTTTTCTACGCACTTCAAATACAATTCCATCGCCGCTTCATCACTCTGGATTCCCGCACGAAAATCATCGAGTGCCACTTTGAATCGTCGATCCAATTGACTGCTCGCGCTCTCGGTAATCTGGTCAAGCCGTTCGCGTAATTCTTCTAAATCCGCCGAAGATAATGGCGCAGCATCCACCCGTAGCATACCTACGAGGATCAAAAAAGCAGGAGAAATCAAAGGTCGCATCGTGAAAAAATCATGCACCGCAGAACTCGTATGACAAGGAGAATCCCCGACAGCCTGATGATTTCTCACCGCAGAAAAACTCGTTACTCACGAGTGCTCGATGTGGCCGTCCGCCGTATCGACCTCACGGACGCGCTTACGATCGCGCACAATTTCCACTTGCGTACGCAGGTGCTCGCGCAGCTCATCCGATTTCCTTACCGATGGGATCAAAAGACGTTCTTGTCCACGATCCGAGGTTTCTATGGTCACAGTCCCAAGACCCAGCATTCGCTCAAACACACTGCGAGCAAGACTCACATCCTTCACGCGATAGAGTTCGACCTCATCAAAAACTTGGTTAAACACTCCACGTTTCATCCGCAGGCGTTCTGTGGTCAATTCAAAACTCTCTGCTGCTGTAGAAATCCACACCCATGCCGCCCAGAGCAGTGGCAGTGCCGCAGCAAGCCAAACGAGCGATATGTAGGTGCCACCCACAATGACGCCGATCAGCACTAACAAACATAACACATACACGCCACCATTGGTGATCTGTGAGCGACTGCCCTTCCACATTGTTGTTTCTTCCATGCACGCGATCATGCCCTAGGAAATGACCCTGCGGCAAGTAGAATCCGCAGCCGAGATTCTTCTTCTTCAATGAAATATCGACACGCACCAATTCCCGCATTACATTTCCCCTCGATGGAATTCCTTACACAATCATGAAACCTCGAACGATCCTTGCTCAAAGCCAGCTCGCAAATGGCGAAATGCTGGAACTCCACGAACACGATGGACGACATTACCTGCACCTGCATGGCCAGCAGCTTGGTGGCGATGCCTCGCGCAGCCTTGAAGCAGAACTTGCCCACCTCGGCACCCATCCTTTTCGTCCAGCCCGACAACCAAAAATTCTCGTCCTCGGTCTTGGCCTTGGCGGCTTGCTCAATAGCCTTTGCAGCACCATGGTGCAAAAACGCGCTCGTTTCACTGTCTATGAGCCCATGGTGGATCTCGTCGCCTGGCAAAAGCAGTTTTTCCCAGAGGCGAGCTTGCATCGCGACTCGCGTGCCGATTGCACATTCCAGCTTACGCCTTCGTCGCTAGCACGTGAGAATGGCACCTTACATGCCATCCTTACCCATGCCGATACCTGCCCTATGGAGAAAGGCCGCCTCATCATCGAAGATAGCCGCTGGCTGGGTGCCGCTCGTGATGCCCTGCAACCCGGCGGACTCATCGGCATCGTATCTTTGCGCCCTGTGCCGGGACTTTTTGGCCGATGGAAGCGCGCAGGATTTGAGGTCACCGAGCATTTCATCGATGGCAATCCCAATGCCCGTAAGCCCCGTCGCCATCCGCTTCTTCTCGCCCGTAAGGTTGCGCCCAGCACGGAGTAATTTTCCCCGAAAGATTCTGATATTTTTCGCGATATAGATAGTTCATTGCCACACATTCGCCTCATGAAATTCCTCTCTCTTTATCTCGTTACGCTCGCTGCTCAAACCTTCAGCATCTCCGCTGAAGTCGTCGCCGTCAAACAACAGAACTTCTCCCAGAAAACTAGCTTTAGTGCTACATTGCTACCTGCTAAGGCACATCTTATTTCCGTGGATTCTGAAGCCTGGCAAAGCTTCGTCATCGAGGAAATCGTCCCGCACGGCACACTCGTCCGCAAAGGCGAAGCCTTGATTCGCTTCGATGCGGAAGACTATCAGAAAAAAGTCCAAGACGCAGAATCAGCCCACGAAGCCAGCAAACTCACCCTCGCGAATGCCGAGGCTGACTACGCCGCCGCCGTCAAATACCAGCCCATGCAGATGGAAAGCGCTCGAATGAAAAAAGAGCACGCTGCCGAGGCATGGCACTACTTTCAAAAAACCTCTCGCGAAGCCAAAACCCGCGAAGCGAACCTCCAGCTCCGCTCCAGCGAACTTCGCCTCGATTCCGAGCGCGAAGAGCTCAAGCAGTTGGAAAAAATGTATAAGGCTGACGACCTCACGGAAAACACCGAAGAAATCATTCTCAAACGTCAGCACGAGGCAGTAAAATTCGCCGAAGCTGCTCTGGAAGATGCTCGCCTCGAGCACAAGCGCACACTGGAAATCCAGCTCCCCCGCCTCGCCGTATCCCTTGAGCGCGAAGCACAGAGCTCTGCTATTGCCTTCCAAGAAAACGAAGAAAGCATCCCACGCAATCTCAAGCTCAAGCACATCGCCCTCGAGGATGCCCGCGTCAAAGCCAAGCGCGATCAAGAAAGCCTTCGAAAACTCACGGACGCTCGTCCCGAATTTGTGATCAAAGCCCCAGTAGCTGGATATTTTTACTATGGCACCATACAAGAGGGACGCTGGAACATCGCCGAAAGCACTAAAGCTCTTGGCCCAAAAAGTCCAGTCCCGGTCAATCGCCCCTTCGCCACTTTGATTCCCACCAAAGGAATCATGAATGCCGAGGCCTTTGTCGATGAGCCAAGCATGCGCCAGCTCAGAGTCAGCCAAAAAGGCTACGCTAACTTGGTAGGCCTAGAGCACATCGCCCTTCCTGCTCAAGTCGAGCGCATTGCGCCCACGCCGACACTCGATGGCCGCTATCGCGTCACCTTGGATCTCAAGGCTAGCGATCTCAAAAATGTTGCCCCCGCAGCCAATGTCAAAATTACCATCGTCTCCTACCAGAAAAACGACGCCCTCACCGTTCCTGCCAAAGCCCTCCACGCCACCGACTCGGGCGATTGGGAAGTTGAGCTGAAGCAAGAAGGCAAAGACAACGTGCGTGTCTCCGTCACCCGTGGCATCATTAGTGGCGACGATGTCGAAATTCTCAGTGGCTTGAGCAAAGGACAGCAAGTCATCGTCCCATAACGTCTGACTTTATGCGTCATCTCTTCGCCACATTCCTTCTCGTTACACGTCTCATTGCCGAACCCGCTGTAGACAGCCGTATCCTCATTCCAGAGGATCAAGTCACCCTTGCCGCTGTCGAAGCATCGATCACCCGCGGTGTGGATTATCTTGTTGGCAAACAAAACGCCGACGGTTCATTTGGCGGAGCCACTCGTACCAAGGGGCTTAACATCTACGCCCCACTTCCCGGCGCCCACCATGCCTTCCTCGCTGGTGCTAGCGGCCTAGCGCTCTCAGGTTTGCTTGATTCCCAAGACTCGCGCCCCGCCGTCACAACCGCCATCCAAAAAGGCGAAGCATGGATGTTTGAAAAACTCCCCAACCTTCGCCGCGCCGAAACCACCACCACCTACAACGTCTGGGGACATGCTTACGGTCTCCGTGCGTTATGCCGACTCCATGCCATAGCAAAAGAGAATCCCCAACAGCAAAAAAAAATCCAAGAACTCGCGCAAGCACAAATCGAACTCGCAAACCGCGTGGAAGACCTCAACGGCGGTTGGGGTTACCTCGATATCTATGACGATTTCTACACCCAGAAACCCACAGGTATCACCACCTCGTTCACCTCCGCTACCATGCTTCTCGCCATGCGCGAAGCTCGTGATCAACTCGGCAGCACTCTTAGCAAAAAGGCTATTACGTCCACCCTAGCCTCCATTCGCCTTCAGCGCTTCCCGGATAATACCTACGCCTACTCCCATGGGCATCATATCAATCCCACAGGTGAAATCAATCGCCGCAATGGCTCCCTCGCTCGTTCACAAGCCTGCAACGCAGCTCTTCGTGCCTTTGACGACACCACCGTCACCGATGCTATCATCAAGACCTGGTGCGACAATTTTATCGAGTTCGAAAAATGGCTCGACCACGGACGCAAAAAGCCCCGCCCGCACGAGTCCACGTTCAAGATATCTGGCTACTTTTACTACTACGGCATCTATTATTTCACTGAAGCCGCGCGCACGCTCCCTGTCGATCAGCAACGTGCCCTTGCTCCCAAGCTCGCCCGCATCATCCTCACCCGCCAAGAAAAAGACGGCTGCTGGTGGGATTATCCCCTCTATGACTACCACCAGCCCTACGGCACCGGCTACGCCCTCATGTCCCTCCGCTGGTGCCGCGAGATGATGAAATGATTTGATCGCTCCGTAGAGCGGGCATCCTGCCCGCGTCCAAATACCCGAAAAATCTTAGGAAACTACGGCGTAGATGGGGCGAAGAAAGCTCACTGCCCGTGCATCCCCCCCAAACTCCTCACACTCACGAATGCTATTATCCCGAAATCCTAAGTACAACGCCGCCATCCGTTGCCATCATTTGCCGCGCAAGGCATTTCAGACCTTGGGGCAGCATCATTGGATGCAGCCCACTGCGGCCATGAAACGCCTTGCACATCAAAGCCTGGCAACGTCTCTCTGGCGTTGTAATTCGGATCTCGGGAATATTTCTTGCCGCCTTCGAGCCGCCCTGTAAAATCTCACTGTGTAAGTTTGTCGTGCACAAGGCAAAACATCCTCGGCAGCGCAGCCATCATTGCTCCAGAATCATTTTGCTAAAATTTGCGTAAACCATAAATTACTGCCATGACAGCAATCTTAACCATTGATCCAAACGGTTCAATCAGCCTCCTCCAATCGTTTCTGGATAAATTCCACGTGAAACTAGGTGCAACTCTTCTCGCTGATGTCAGCGATGCACCCTACTTGTTATCTGTAAAAACTTTAGATGAAGTTCGCCAATGCGATGCGGAGCAAAGCACCGCTGAAGCAGTAACGCCGGCGAAAGGGATGAAGGAAAATATGAAGGAATTCAATAAAGCTGGTGCGGGAATTTCATTTTCGGTCTGAGTATGAGAATTTACCCTGATATCTGCACGCTCTGTCGACCTTTCGACGATCAATCGCAACCACGCATCTGGTTGGAGACCCATGCTTTGTGCGTGATCCTAGATCTTGTCGAAATCGGCCAACTTGAGATGATTCGGTCTCCCATTCATGATCTTGAGAACTCTAGAAACTCAATGGAATCGCGTCGGCTTTGGGTAGAACATTGTCTGAATCACGCATCCCGCAAAGTCGAGCTTACACCCGAGATCAAACAGAGAGCGAACGACTTGCAAGCGCATGGGGTAAAACCCATCGACGCTTTGCACGCCGCCGCCGCAGAATTCGCAGATTGCACTCACCTGCTGACCTGCGATGATCGTTTTCGAAAGTGCTACATCGGCCCAATAAATATCTTGAATCCAACAGATTTTGTAGTTGGATACTTCAAACAAAAACTATGAACGCGACCATCGAAACAGAACAAGAGCTTAAAGAGGAAGCCTTCGCGGTCCTCCGTCAGCATCTATCTCCCCACAAAGTGGCCAGACTGCTCTCCATCTGGCAAATTGGCAAAGGCGATTATGTCAATGATCGTGACTCACTTTTTGCTAATGACACAGTAGATACCCTTTTCCATCTGGCACTTAACAAGCAATCGAAGTGAACTACTCGGCCTTTTAGCAACAACTATACGAAATTCCCCCATCATTTCCCGAAACTGCTCAATCTCAATGTTTCCTTGTTCCCAATAAACGACATAGTGTCTGAGAAAAAATACCCATTTTTTCTCAGGCACTACATAACGCCAGCCTCTCATCCGCGCACCTGCTCAAATTTCACCCCAAATTTCGCCAGATATTTTTTCAGTCGATCCGCATCATTCGCGACTGCACGCTTTTCTCGCGATACCGCAAATAGCTTTCGGCCTGCATCGGAAATGCTTACGCTATCTCGGCAAACCCCCAGCACGTAAACCAACTGCGCTCGATCAAATGGATCTATCGCCGCGATGTCTTCCTCGTTCAAAATGTTTGTTAGATCATACTCGCTCGCGGGCAATTCTGACTCAGGCCGCTGCCACGATTGTTCGAGGCGTGTCATTTCCTCCTTCACATCTGCCGTGGTGATGCGGCCACGCGCGGCCAGAGTTGCCATCCGTGTGATCGCTGCATTTAAGTCGCGAAAATTCCCCAGCCATGCGGTAGTGGGCAAAAGCGCAAAATGCAAAAATGCCTCTCGCGCCTCCTTGTTGAAGCTCACCGACCGACCATATTTTTCTGCGTAGCGCAGCAATTCATAATCAAGGTTCGGCTTGATGTCCTCCCTCCGTTGCGCCAGCGATGGTAACGTGAATGACCATAGATGGATTCGCGCCAAAAGGTCTTCGCGGAATTTTCCCTCGGCCACATCGCGCCGCAAATCCCGATTGGTCCCGGCGATCAATTGAAAATCACTTTTCACCATCGCATCCGAACCAACGGGAAAGAAAATCTTATCTTCTAACGCTCGCAACAACATCGCCTGCTCATCCAAGCCTAACTCGCCGATCTCATCCAAAAAAAGCAAGCCACCATGGGCCTCGCGCAGGAGCCCAGGTCGGTCTTTTTGCGCGCCTGTGAAGCTGCCTCTCACATGGCCAAATAGTGTCGATGCCGCCAAATCACCCCGCAGCGTCGCGCAGTTTACTTCTACAAAATTTCCACGCAACCCTCCTCGCTGCTGCCGTAGTTCATAAATGCGCCGCGCCAACTGTGATTTGCCAGCACCCGTTGGTCCGCTCAACAATATCGGCTCCTTGGAGCGTAGAGCCACTTGCTCGATGCGCCCGATCATCGTGTTAAATGCAGCATTTTTCGTCTTGATGCCACTCTTGAGAAAATCGGCGTCTTCTTTTGCCTGCTCTTCGAAGCGGGTACTAAGCTTATCGTATTTCGAGAGGTCCAGATCGATCACGTCGTAGCGCGCCTTTGAGCCTTTCGCGCGTTTCCCGCCCAGCGGCGGGCTGGATTGAATCAACTTTGCTGGTAAAAATCCCGCCTCCGTCAACAAGAACAAACAGATCTGCGCCACGTGCGTGCCCGTGGTGATGTGAACAAAGTATTCTTCCTTCTCGGTATCGAATTGATATCCTTTCGCCCAATCGTATAAGGTACCATAGACCTTTTCGAAATCCCACGGATCGCCACCAAAATCAACCAAGTGCTGAACCACTTCACTCTCGGGAGAAACCTGCATGGCATCTCGTGCCGTTTGTAGCGCCGTATTGTGAAACGGTTGCTCATGGAGCAAGTCTAGTCGTCCGACGCACAGATCATCATGCTGAAACAATGACACCGTTGGACGCCAGGCATCCCAGCGATCTTCGCCACGCCCACGCCAATCCAACTGCGTACCCAATAATCCAATGATGACCTTTTTCATGGCTTCAATATCCCATCAATTTCAGTCCCGCCACCCGAGAAAAGTCCTGTACATTTCGCGTTACCAAGGGAACATCATGTTCTATCGCCGTTGCTGCGATCCATAAATCATTGGCCCCCATGATGTTTCGGCTCAATCGTAATTTACGCGTGATTCTCGCATAGCAACGCGCCGTTGCTTCGGTGGATGGAACCTTTTGGAAGTGCTGCAACATCGCCTGACAGGCTGGCGACTCAACATCATCAAATCCCTCGATGAATTCCCCCACCGTCACCGCTGAGATGAGCGGAATCATTGCGCAATGTTGCTTGAGAAAAGCCATGGCAGCCCCCACGCCTTTTTTCTTTTCGCGCTCGAGATCAATCAGAAAGCACGTATCAAACAACATCGAATTCATGACCATGGATCATCGGGTGCTGCATCTTCACGTTGCGCCTTTTCCCAATAGCGCAAGGTCTTTTCATCCTCCGCAGGCATCAATGCCAAAGCTTCCAGCAAGTCACCGCAGGTGGGCGCGATTGCGTCCCATTTGGCTCTTTTGATCACCTGAGAAAAAGAATCTTTCTCGGTGCGTCGCGCTCGTTTTAGCACCTCATACGCCTCGATATCGATCGATATTGTTTTCGTTGCCATGCATGCAGCATACACAGACATGATGGCCCGTCAATATTATTTTCCGTATCCACAAAAAATTCGATCAAGTATATCGCATGATAGATAAATAACTAGCGAAAAAGATAAACCAGCGATAAATAAATTTCTCTGGAAATTATCCAGAAAAAATATTTCATCAAAATTTCCCTTATAACATCGATGTTTCTAAAGATTTTTCCCCTCAATAGCAAAACTTGGCACGCTGCATGCCAATAGAGAGAAGAACCACAACAAACAAAATGAACAAATCACTCTTCTCAACTCTCCGCTCGTTCGTGCGGTCTCCGGATTCGACAAACGATGCTGGCGCCCCGGCCTACCAGCTTTCCCCCGAAGCTGCTCTTGCTCAGCTCGCCTGCACTGGTTGCCTTTCGCAAACGTTTTACGCCACTGCCGAAACTCAACTGGATCGCGTATTGCAACTTGCTCGTCAAGTGGACACAGATTTCCTTGCTCGCACGGCCCTGTATTCGCGTCAGGTCGCTCACATGAAGGACATGCCTGCCTTGCTCTGCGCCGTGCTCGCTTCGCGGAATCTTGATCGCTTGAACGATGTTTTCCCTCAGGTCATCAACAATGCTCGGCTCTTGCGGAACTTCGTGCAAGCCATTCGCTCAGGAGTGACCGGTCGGAAATCTCTCGGTAGCGCACCCCGCCGTTTGGTTCGTCAATGGCTCGACCTCGCCGATGACGAAACCTTGCTCGCTGCGACCATTGGCAATGACCCCTCCCTTGCCGACGTGATTAAAATTGTTCACCCTCGTCCACGTTGTCCACGCCGTGAAGCGTTCTACGCTTGGATCATCGGCAAACCACACGATCCCGCGTTGCTGCCTGACATCGTGCAGGAGTTTGAAGCATGGAAAGCAGATCGCACCCGGCCATTGCCACGTGTTCCGTTTCGTTTGCTTACCGCGCAGCCACTCACCACGGAGCAATGGACAGAAATCGCTCGCCATGCCAACTGGACGACCACACGGATGAACCTGAACACCTTTGCCCGCCATGGGGTTTTGAAAAATACCGAAGTCGTCAACGTTCTCGCAAAACGATTGTCCGATGCCGCATTGGTGCGCAAAGCCAAAGTCTTTCCGTATCAACTTCTCGCCGCCTTCCTCAATGTCTCGAACGACATCCCACAAGTGCTCTCACTCGCTTTGCAGGATGCGCTCGAAGTTGCCACGGAGCAGGTTCCAGCCTTGCAAGGAAATGTTTTTGTCGCCATCGATATTTCCGGCTCCATGCAAAGCCCCGTCACCGGGGAGCAACAAGGCCGTAGCTCTAAGGTTCGTTGTCTGGATGTTGCCGCACTCATCGGTGCCGCGATCGTCCGCAAAAATCCGTTAGCCACGATCATCCCGTTCCACGAAGTTGCCACGCAAGCATCATTGAACCCGCGCGATTCCGTGCTGACCAATGCGCGTATGCTCGCCAACTTGCCTTCTGGTGGCACCGATTGCAGTGCTCCCTTGCGGTGGATCAATCAGATGAATGCCTCGCCCTCCTTGGTGATCATCGTTTCGGATAACGAGTCCTGGTGCCATGTCCATAATCGTCAATCGACGCCGGTTATGCGCGAGTGGAGTAAAATCAAAGCACGTCAGCCCGATGCCAAACTGGTGTGCATGGATCTTGCTCCCAATACCACCACACAAGCTCCGGATCGTGCCGATATCCTTAACATCGGTGGATTTAGCGATGAAGTCTTCACCCTCGTGAAAAACTTCGCCGATAGCAACTCGGATCCCGATCATTGGCTGCAACGTATCAATCAACAAGTGCTGCGCGCTACCCTGCGCATCGCATAAGATTCTCAGGGGCGATGCTTCGTTCTGACTTCGGTCATCGTCCCTTAACCCCTTTTCGATGAATGCCTTCATGACTCCATTGGTCGTCGGTTCGAGTCCGACCCTGCTCCCCCAGCAGGTAGCTCAGTTGGTAGAGCAGTAGTAAAAAAGCGTCATGACAAACTTTGTCATCGGAATCTTTATCTGATCCACACTTTTGCCGAATGCAGGGTGAAACTACATCACTACAAATTGACCAGGTTGCGGGTTCGAGTCCCGCCGGAGATTTTTACTCCGTAGTTCAACTGGATAGAACAGGATTGTTTCCCCATCCCTTGTCGGCATTTTTTTTAACATATTCCTTTTTCGATGAATGCACCAATGTTTCCATTTGTTGCCGGTTCGATTCCGGCCAGGCGAGAGCCTGTAGCTCAAATGGTAGAGCCATGCATCACATTGATTCCCCTTGTCATAGATTCCCAATCACAAAATCATTCGTTGCCGAATGCCAGGTGAAACTACATTTATGATATGTTCAACCGTTTCACTCAATCCTTGTCGGCAATCTAACTTCTAACAAAAAATCACGAATGCACGCGATAAATCCATCAAACTAGAGACGTCGGTTCGAATCCGACCCAACGAACACTGATCAATTCAGAATCGTTGGTGGAGCAATGGTAGCTCGGTAGCATGTATCATCGCACAACCTTGTCGTGAATTTCCTTAAACCATCCTAACTCTGCCCACACCTCTTACCACTCAACACTATTATGATCCATAAAACATCCGAGGCCTTTGGCTTCATCCCTACACGAAAAAGCGATGGCAAGCCCATCACCGTCATCGGCACAGACAAGATCCGCGATGGCTTTGACGAAACCTGCCTCGCCCAAGCACTTAATTCGCGAGAAGCTCCCGGCGTTTCCGATCTGATTCTCAATCCCGATGCCCACGCTGGTTACGGAGCTCCCGTTGGCTGCGTGATGGTCTCGCCGACTCACATCTATCCAGGGCCCGTCGGCGTGGACATCAAGTGCTCCATGTCGCTGCTTCAGCTCGATGTGCCCGAGGATGCCATCGCCGATAAAACGATACGCCGTGCCCTCATCAATGCCATTTGCGAACGCACCCCGACCGGTGCCGGACGTGGCCAACGCTCCGCAAAAAAATCTCGCCACGTGGGAATCGATCTCGGACGCAAAGTCATCACCCAAGGCGCGACAGCCGATGTGTTAGAAGCACTCGGTATCCCCGTGGAGTGGGCGGAGCGATGCGAAGACCACGCCCACTTCGGACACGATGGCTGTGTTTCCACCCTGCAAGAGCGTCTCGATCGCATGGAAAAATCCGGCTACCATGATCGCTTGCCGAACAAGATCATGCAGCTCGGTTCCTACGGCGGTGGCAACCATTTCGGCGAAGCCGAGATTGTGGAAATCAACAACACGCCCGAGGCCCGTAGCGCTGCGGAAGTCTTCGGTTTGAAAAACAATCACGTCGCCTTTCTCAGCCATTGCGGTTCACGAGGACTCGGACATGACCTCGCGTCGAATCAATTCAAGGCGCTCGAAAAACACTTCCAGGCCTGGCACTTGCCCTATCCTTCCGGCGATCGTCAACTCGTCTATGCACCGCTCGGTTCGCCCGAGGGCAATGCCTACCTCGATGACATGGCGATGGGATCGAACTTCGCGACCGTGAACCACATGTTGATCAATGCCCTAGTGCTCGAAGCCTTCCAGGAAATCTTGCCCGGAACGCAAGGAAAGCTCGTGTATTTCATCAGCCACAACATCGCCCGCGAAGAGATTGTGGACAACCGTCCGCAGTGGGTTCACCGCAAGGGGGCAACCCGTGCGTTTCCCGCTGGTCACCATGCCCTCAAGGATACGCCGTTTGCGAACACCGGCCACCCGATCCTGTTGCCCGGAAATCCGCGCGATGGCTCCCTCGTCATGGCCGCGCTGCCGGGTGCGGAAAAATCATGCTATTCGGTCAACCACGGAGCCGGACGACAAATGGGGCGCAAGCATGCGATCCGCACCCTCGATCAAGGCGAAGTGGACAAGGACTTCGATGCCCAGGACATCCTTACCAACTGCCGAACCTATCCAAAAGACGAAGCTCCCGATGCCTACAAGGATTTCAACGAAGTCCGCAACAGCGTCGAACTCGCAGGCCTTGCCCACACCGTGGCGAAACTCCGCGCCCGCTTCGTAATCAAGGATGCGGATAAGGCAGATGATTGAGCAGGACACATAAGAGAGTAGAGTTGGAAGCTATTTCGATTTTTGCGGCATGAGGATGACGGCAGTATCATCGACCGTGATATCGTAATGCGCGACTTCGCAAATGCGTTTGAGCGCTTCAGACAGAGTCGTTTCTTTCAACTGCAATTTCTCGATTACAGTTGCTTTATCGCCAAGCGGTTTTCCGATTACGAAATTGATAGCTTCCTTACTTTGTGGATCACGCCAGCGCGATCTGGGAAGCAAAGAATTGACCGCTTCGCTAAGAGATACCTTTTCAAAGTCTATTTGAGGAACAGTGATTGAGTTAAGTCGAGTGATCAACTCTTGTCGCGCTATCTCATTGACAGGAATCACGGTCTCCTTGGCTCCTTGCATCTTTGCGGTAATGACGACCCCGTGCTCAGTCACGGAGAAAGACAAATTCGTTAGCAGACAAGTGTATTTTAGAGCCGATAGCACTGAAACGTTACGAAGCTGTAAATCACTGATACGCACCTCGTCGTTTCCCACCACTGCTGGTTCTCCCGCTTGAGCAGCCGGAGGCCTTGTCGTGTGAAAACTAATACCTTTATGAGTTGGATCTTTTTCTAGTATATCAAGCTCACGAGTCCTAGTTCTGATAAAACCAAATGCCTCTTCTATGCTCACATCTTCAAAAATAATCGCCGGAATGAAGATCTGATTGAGTTTCGCCATGATGAATGCCTCCGCGCCGTCATTTTTTTGTTCTTCCGCAGGTTTCTCAGGAGCTATTGCTTTCTGCCCCACGACTCCTGAGAATAGCCAGAGGGAACAGATCACACCGACCGCCTTGTAGAAAGGTGCCGAAAGAAGCGTGGCGAACTTCGTATATCGTTTCATTTCATTCGCAACCTAGCACACATGCCATGACTCAACAAGCTGCAACTGAATCACTCGCTTGCTGAAAGACAATACCTATGATATCTATCATTTTGATGACTACCAAAGCCAAAGTTTTTGCCAGCTGTCGGAGCCAAGCTATTCGCTTGCCGAAGGAGTTTCGCGTTTCGGGCAAAGCAGTGCAACTGAGTCGTGTGCCGGGCGTCAACCTGATCAGTGAGGCTGACCCATGGGATGCCTTCGAGGCTGGCTATCGCAGTTTGGGCAAAGGTTTATTTGACAAAGTGGATCAACGCGACCGCAAGACGCCTCAGCGCAGGAATTTGAACCTAGACCTGTAATGATTCACTTATTGAACACCGGCAGCATTATTATGCTACTGCGTGGCACCGCCTTGCAGCAGTCGCGTACCGTGCGTGAGAAAAACCTGGCGGAAGCGGCTTCGCGGATTCGGCAGCAGTGTCGGAAGGTGACTTCTGAGGGTTATCACGTGGGACTGTCCGCCATCACTCTTGCCGAGTTGGAATTCGGGCTTCGAGCCAGCGGTCGCTATGCCGAGAAACGCCCCGCTTTGCATCAGGTGTTGCTGCCTTTCGAGCAGTTCACATTCGACTCCGTGGACTGCGTGCATCATTACGGGCAAATTCGATACGAATTGGAAAAATCAGGCAAAACGATTGGCCCTCTTGATCTACCTAACGCCGCACATGCGCTCGCATTAAATGCGACACTCATCACCCATAACACGCGGGAATTCCGCCGTGTGCCTAATCTTATCGCTGAGGATTGGGCGTAAATACAAAAAATTATGTCTGACAGTCGAACAAATCATTTAGAATCGTTTGAGTCATCGTCCATTAGATTGGTCCTGACTCGGCCAAGTTCTTCCATATCCGCCAAGTCTTGCCAACGCGCCGCGTGTTTCTTTGCGATGCACAAATCTTCGAAAGATAAATACAAATGAACATCGTTGCCGCTGATCACAGCATTTCTGCGCTTCCAGCAATTCGCAAAACATAATGGTGGGATACTTGTCAAAAAGTCCAGCATTACAGGAGCAACCCCCAATACAAATTGAGTGCCTTCCGTTGCTAAATCCTCTTCAGTGATTTCAATCAATGGAATCCCGAATTCTGCAAAAGCTCTTGCCACCTGACGAGCGTTTTCGGCAGATGGTTCAAGCCACAAGTCCAAATCTTTCGTATATCTAGGCTGTGAATAGTGGATCACTGCATACCCACCGACAATCAGGTACTTAACGTTGTGCCTTGCGAACGACTGTAATAGTTCTCTGAAGTCGGAGTTCATCTTGATTACGATTTTGCAAAAGCCATGCTTCGCGCACCATGTCCCATGCAGCAGATTGTCGGTCTTCTGCCGATAGTTTCTGCCAATCACCAACAGCGAGATTTCTCATCTCACCAAAAGTGTTGCATTTTCTTATACGAGGCTGAAATAATGGACTCATGCTGAAGCTATACCTACTATAGGAAGCTGACTTGTTCACAGCAAGGAGAAATTACGACAAACATCTCAATTTCCATCGGCTCAATACATTCTTTACCATAAAAATATCCAACCATGAAAACCATTTCCGGCATTAACGGCGGAGGCCAAATCCTCCGCACAGCACTGACGCTCTCGATGATCACCGGGCAGGCATTTCGCATGAATCACATTCGAGCGAAACGCCGCAAGCCTGGCTTAATGCGGCAGCACCTCACCTGCGTTAAAGCAGCGGCCAGCATTTGCCATGCGCGCATCGAAGGTGCAGAAATCGGCAGCACCGAACTCACGTTCATCCCGGGCACCATCACGTCTGGAGATTACCATTTCGCCATCGGCAGTGCTGGCAGCACGACCTTACTCGCGCAAACCCTCCTGCCCGCACTGTGGCACGCCGATGCGCCTAGCACACTAACCCTCGAAGGTGGCACGCACAATCCACTTGCGCCCTCGCAAGCATTTCTCGATCAAGTGACCCTCGCCACCTTGCGTAAGATCGGCATCCATGTCAGTTGCCAGCTCCTCGAATACGGCTTCGCTCCCGCAGGCGGAGGGAAGATTGTTTTGGAAATTACTCCAGCGAAAGAAGTTAAGCCGCTGCATTTGTTAGAACGAGGGGCGCAACACTCCTTGGACATTGAAGTCACTGCCCGTAACATCGACTGGACGATTGCCGAGCGTATGATCGCGACCGCCGCCGCGATATTTCCGCATGCCAATATTATTCGCAATTGCTTGAAAGAAGGTCCTGGCCATGGCATCACATGTCAGGTTCGCGCGAACTTCGAGCACAGTACGGAAATGTTCAGCATCTGTGGCGAGATCGGACTTTCCGCCGAGGCCGTAGCCAAACGTGCGGCGAATGGCATGAAACATTTTCTCAGCAGCGGCGCCGCCGTTCACCATCACCATGCCGACCAATTATTGCTTCCGCTTGCCCTGCATCGTGGAGGAACCTTCCTCACCCTACCGCCCGACGAGCACTTTCTCACCAATAGTGCCACCCTTCAAGCCTTCTTGCCCGATCTCCTCATCGACATCAAGAAACAAGAAAAATCTCCCCTCCATGAAATCAGCATAAAACATTGTTTTGGTAGTTGAACCTTACCAACAAAAAAGTCTCAATGTGTTAGTAACTTCAACGCGAAATCTGAAGTTGACCGCGGTCACTACACGCGATCATTTGCTGTGCATTTCATGTCAGGCCTTGGACAAGCATCTTTGGGGTATGCAGACATGTCGCAACGTTTTTCGTCTGTGGAGATGCCGAGATGTGGAGTTGCATCTTGCCGCATGACGAGGCATGATGATGGGGCGATGAGTGCGTTTGTATTGCATGAGCGGCTTGCTAAGGGCTGCGTGGATCTTGGCAGACATGGAATGTGTCGAGTTTTGCTGAAAGATAACTCCCTTTTCCCTTGGTTGCTGCTGGTTCCTGAGGTTGGGGCTCAGGTGACGGAGTTACACCACTTGGATGCAGAGTCTTACAAAGCGGTATGCGAGAGCATCCGCGTCTTTTCGGCGTGGATGGCGGAAGTTCCTACCATCGAAAAAGTCAATGTGGCTGCCATTGGCAATCAGGTGCGGCAACTGCATATCCATATTGTCGGTAGGCGTTCTGGCGACGTTGCTTGGCCTGGCGTGATCTGGTCTTGCACCGAGAAATTGCCTTATGAGGAGAATGCGTTTTTGCAACTGCAAGAATCCTTACGAGAGCTGCTATGAGTGCTGTAATGCGAGCTTCGTGACAGGTAGGGAAAAGCATTGCATCCAGCAATGATCTTTGGTGGAATGCTCCAGCATCATGGACGTGGTCATCAATCTAGTGAAGTTTTTGGTGATCGGTTTGGTGTATTGCGGCATCGGGCCATTGCTGGGGGTTTTGATGCGGGATAAGGATTTGTATCGGCGTATCGCGCTGGGATTTCTTGCATTTGAGCTAGTAAGGCCGCCATCAGACTTCACGTTGATGCTGTATTCGATAGAAAAATATCGTGGCCACTGCCGTGGGTTTGAGTTTAATTTTTTAGAGGCCATTGCCATAGGCTTTGCGGTGGCAGCGCTGTTGGAGAAGCGTCGAGATTTTCGTTGGTTCCCCCCAGGGTTGTGGGTGTGGCTGTTATGGGTGGGGGCATCAATGCTCTCGGTGGTCAATGCGATTGAGCCGTTGTATGTGTTTATGCCGGCGTTCAAGTTTGTGAAGATGAGCTTGATCTTGGTGGGTGTGTTTTCTGCGTTGCGTGGGGAAAAGGATGTTTTGGCGATGATGCGGGGCTTTGCGGTGGCCTTGCTGGTGCAGGTGGTGATCTGCTTGTGGGGGCGCTATGTGCAAGGTGGATTTCGCGTGATGGGGTGGTTTGAGCACCAGAATCCGATGGCGATCTGGTCGTATATGGTGGCGTTTCCGATCTTCGGGCTGGCGTTATCGGTGGAAACGAAGCCGCGGGATGTGTTGTTGTTTTTTGCGGCGTTTGGCGCTGCAGGATTGGTGGTGGTGCTATCGGTATCGCGGGCATCATTGGCGGCGTTTGGCGTAGGGGCGGTGCTGATTCTATTTGGCTCGTTACTCCAGGGCTTTACGGTGCGACGCATGGTGATCGGTGCGGTTGGTGCGTTAGGGGGGGTATTTGTTTTGGCGATGGCGGCGGATACGTTTATGGAACGGATGGGTGAGGATGATTCGCCGGAAAAGGACTTACGTCTCGCTCTGAATAAGCAATCGGCAAAGATGCTAGAGGATCACCCAGCGGTGGGGATTGGGTGGAATAACTTTGGTTTAGCGAACAGTAGGCCGCTGGGGACGAAGTATTCTGCGGTGCTGGAGCAGTGGGAAAGAAACCGCGGGCGGGCGATCTATCCGGAACAATTCCGAGCGAATCCACTTACGGAGAGCTTGTATTGGTTGTTGTTGGCGGAGAATGGGATGTTAGGCTTTGGGACGTTTCTACTGTTTTTGTTGTGGTCTTTATGGTGCGCGTTGCGTTCGGCGTTGGTATTTTGGAGAACGTCGTTGGGTTTGCTTTTGCTAGGGGCGATGGTGGCGTTGACGTTGAATTATTTCCATGGGCGGGTGGAGAGGGTGCTGACGCAGACGAAGAATCTCACAACGTGGGTGATGGTCTGCGCTTTGGTATCGCGCGCGGAGTGGTGGCGGCGGCAGGGTATGGTGGATGCTGTTACGGAGGAGGGGCCGAGGAAGAGGAGGAAGAAGAAGGTGAGCTGAGGGAGATGGCGCACTCGTTACATAGCGTTATGGGCGTTGAGGAGGCTGTGGGTTGCATTTTTTTTAGGGATGCAAGAGCCATGCTCTGGGCTTAGTACGTCGTTTGAACGAGAATTGTCCTATGAAACGGGGTCTGCCTGGTTCGGTTGTTGTTTGCTCGCGGGCAAAAGTATATCACGCAGCTTAATGAAAGGATTTTCCACCAACCAGGTGAATATTGCGCCAACTGCGATGGAGACGATGATGAAAAGTACTCCGCGTGCGATCACTTCCAAGAGTGGATGCATGATGCTGGATGCGAGCCAGCCCTGCGCGAGCGAGTATCCGCCGAGGGGCAGGCCAGTGAAAAAAAAGTTCCAGAGGTAGATGTTGTAAGACCATGTTCCGATGCGAGCCAGCAGACGGCCGAGGAGGGCGGGTTTACGAAAATCAAATCCTTGAGAAAAGACTAGCAGAACGAGCGCATAGCCCAGCCCGAGTGCGGTGAATCCGATGGTGAACATGACTGGATGTGATCTGCCCATGACTAGGCTGGGGGCGATGAGTGTGGCAGCGGCGGCCAATGCCCACCATGGATGAGCGATGATTTTTTGGGCAATTGGATGTTTCCGCCGTGCGAGCAATTGCACGAGAACGCCGAGGAAAAGGCTATCGATGCGGAAGTGACTCAAGCGGTAGTCCTCTGTATGGACGCCGGATTGCCACGCATGATAGCAGCGGGCGATAAGCACGACGATCATGACCGCTAGGCCAGAGGTAAGAACACGGCGTTCAAATAGGGCTGGCGTGATCCCGCCTTGAGAAAATAGCAGCAGTAAGCAAGGCAGCAGCAGATAGAAGTGCTCTTCTACAGCTAGGCTCCAAGTGGGGCCATTGGGGTTATGTTCTAGGTAATTTTGTAGGAATAGGCCGTGCTGAACGAGTGAGGTTACCGTGGCGGTGGGAGAACTCGTGTCGAGCCATGCGGTGGCTCCGGTCCACGCAAGTACTGCGAGAAGCACGGCGTAGGAGGGAATGATCTTAAACGCACGCCGCCCCCAGAAACGACCTAGTGCTAAGCTGCCAGTGCGTTCTATTTCCTTAAACAGCAATCCGGAAATTAGGAAGCCGCTGAGTACAAAAAACATGTCCACCCCAGACCAACCGATGCTGCGCAAGCGCCAGTAAACGGCACCCACTGCCCCGTTAAGTGCGGGCAGACCTGGCAGAACGGATGGTTCTACGTGGTTGATGAGCACGAGCAGAATGGCTATGCCGCGAAGGATATCGAGGCCCTGATTGCGAACGAAAGTAGGTGTGGAAGACATGCTGGACTGGATGCTGGATTTGGATGTGTTGGAAACGGCGAGTTGCGGAGAGACTAGGTTTTTCCACGGACTCTAAGAACAGCTCCGACATGGATTATGATAGATATGACAAAGAGTGTAAACAGGAGCTGAGGGGCAAGTGATCTGTGGGGGGTCATGGTGGTGGAGCCGAGGAGGAAGAAGAAGGTGAGCTGAGGGGGATGGCGATGGAGGGGGATTGGTTGCCGCCTGCGACGCGTGATCCCTCACCTGCTGCGATGGTGCGGGCGGCATCTTGGAAGACTAGCTCTATGGTGGATTCTAGCAAAGAGAGAGGACGTTTGGGGATGAAGACGATGTCGCCGGGCTGGAGGAGGACGTTGGTGGCTTTGCCGGTGAGGATGTCCTTGAGGTTGACGAGCGCGGCTTGAGGTTTGTCGAGGGAGCCACGGACGATGACGATTTCCTTGAGATATGCCCCTTTTGCGGGGCCTTTGCATTGGGCGATGCAATCGATGAGGGTGAGGGAGTCTTTGTAGCCGATTGCTTGTGGCAGGGCTACCGCTCCTAGCAGCAATACGGTAGTGCTGGTGGAGGAGGGGAGGTAAATGTGGTCATTGTCGCGGAGGTAGATGTTTTGTGATGTATCACCTGTGCGTACGAGTTTATCGAAGTTGACGGGAAGGATTTTGCCATCGCGGATGACGACGCTGTTGGAAAGATCTGCAAGTTCCTCTGTAAAGCCAGAGAAGCCAGATGTAAAAAGACCGCCAGCATCGGCGATGGCTTCGAGGAGGGTGGTGGGTTGGCGGAGTGGATAGATGCCGGGTTTGAATACGCGTCCGAGGATGGAGTAGCGGCGGGAGCGAACTTCGACGAGGGAGACGTTGACCACGGGTTTGCTGTAGTCTTTTTTCAGGGCTTGGGTGAGTTTTTCGGCAAATTGGTTTTGTGTGAAGCCCTCGGCGCGGACACCACCTGCGAGGTTGTAGTAAACGATGCCATCCGGCATGACGAAGGTTCGAGCAAGGGTGCCGGGGACTTCTGCGATTTCGATTTCGACAATATCGCCGGGGCCAAGGAGGTACGTTTCGGTGGGAGCCTTGAGGAGCTCTTTGCTGGGCTGGCGGTTGACTTTGACATTTGAGAATGTGAGATTTCTTACGGTTTGATTGCCACTCCGTGCGTCAAAATCGGAATTCGGTATGATTTGGCGACATGAGGCCAACAGCAAAAAAAGAAGAGTGCAAAGCGTACGTGCTATGGAGCCGTGGATCATGGGTTGGTGAGAATGGGGTCGACGTTAAGAGTAGTCCAAGTGGAAGCCGCGCTGGTGGCAAAGGCTGCGAGAGCGAGTTTAAGAATATCTTCTGGTTTTGCCCATGGATGATCGGCGACGTAGATGATGTCCTTGGGTTGAATTTTGAAGTCGGTGGCTTTTGCCGAGAGAATGTCCTTCATGCTGACGACGTGGGTTTCTGGCTTCGTGAAACTGCCGCGAACGACTAAAACGCGATCAGTCCATGCGCGGTCAGTAAACCCACCACGGCGAGAGATGGCGGCGGCGACGCTGGCGTCTTCGGTGAGGCCTTGCACGCCAGGATTGCTGACGGCACCGATGACGTAGTAGTCATTCGAAATGGTCGAGGCGACAAAGATGAAGTCATTCGGCTCCAGTTGCACATTCTGCGTCATGTCTCCTTCATTTAACAACTTGCGAAAGTCCACGGGGAGATGTTTGCCATCGCGGGAAATGAAAGATCGATCAAGGTCGGCAAGCTCGACCGTTTTCCGTTCGAAGAGACCCGTTTCAATACCGCCAGCGTTGGCGATGGCTTCGACCAGCGTGATGGGGCGCTCCAAGGTAACGGTGCCACGCTTAGTTACCTTGCCGAGGATGGTAAAACGTTTTGAGCCGATTTCTTGGGGAGTGACGATCACACGCGGTGATTTGAAATGACCTTGGAGTGCTTCTTCGATTTTTTGTCGAGATTCATCGATGGTCAAGCCATTGACATTGACGTTTTGTGCTTGAAGGTAACTCACGGTGCCATCGGGAGCAATGCGGAAGCCGGGACGATCCAGTTCAGGACGTCCGAAAAGGGAGAAATTGATGACATCGCCGGGACCAAGTTCGTAGCGGTTGCGCCAAGATCTTTGGGATGCCGGAGGCTCGTCCTTGGCGGTCGATGATGCAGATGAGTCCGTGCTTGCGGCCGGTCGAGATGGATCCTTTTCCCCAGCCCAAATGGGAGAGAGGCAAGCAAGGATGAATCCTAGAATGACCGCGCGATGCTTCATAATATGGGTCAGGAAAATTTCTTTGTTAGAAATAGTGAAATCTGGTCGGCGAAGGTGCGGAGCCAGCCCTTAGCAGGAGTGTTGATGACGATGGTTCCGGTGCAAGGCTCAAGACATGCTCGGATGAGGTGGTGCACTTTCGCGAACTTTTGAAGCGAAGATTTTTCGCCTTTGATAACGGCGTACCAATGATGGATGGAGGAAAGATTATCTCGCCCAGAAGCATTTGGCAAAGAATTGCAGCGAAGGAACAGGCTCGGCACATCGGTCGGCTCGCTTCTTCGCCAACGTAGCGTTTCTGGTAAAGCGGAGGAAGCCCAAAGGTCGTCGTGACCGAGATCAAAAACATCCATAGGGGCACCAGTGTCTTGCATGATGGCGGCAGAAAGATGTTCCCAGAAGAGGCGTTCGTCAGCGGCATCGAGACCAGCGGTCCAGAGGAGCACTGGGCTCTGGCGATGCGTTGTTTGCGGCGAGAGTTGGGTGATCCATAGGCTAGAAAATTCCGATGACAGTTGATTCTGGGAAGGTAAAACAGCGGACAGCGAGGCACCAGTAGCAGCGCAACATTCCAGTGCTGAGCGGCGCACGCTGCGCTGGGTGCGAAGTAGGCACAGGAGAACAGCGAATGCCGAGCCAGCGAAAGCACCTGCTACACCTAGCAACAAGGGTTTCTGGATCAGCGAAGAAGCAATGACGTTGCGTGGATCGGGAGCTTGGAAAATTTGCCAATAGCCTGGCGAGCCTGAGGCAAATATTTCCGCTTCTTTGAGACGATTGCTCATCAGAGTAAGCTCAGCATTGAAGGAATCACGTTTGGAGCGCAGGGCCTCGTAGCGAGTCATAATGGCGGGGAATTCCGCGAGACGCTCGGTTTCTGTTTCCTGTTGTTTTTGTAGTCGGGAGATTTGTGTGGTGGCCTGAGATAGGCGGCTGCGCACGGCGATCATGTCGAGGTAGAGTTGATTACCAAGGGGTGATCCGGTGAAGGACTCGAGACTGGTTTCGGCTTCTTTGTCGAGCAAGGCGATTTGTTCTTCTAGGTAGGCAATGCTTTCCAGCTTGATTTGGACAAGCGGATTTTCATCGGTGTAGGTCGAGCGAAGTTCAGCAAGGGCATCGCGAGCTTCGCGGAGGCGAAGGTTGAGGGGGCTGTGGCTACGAATTTTGCGGGTGAGTTCACCAAGTTCTTCGCGGAGAGAAATTTCGCGTGAGCGAGCGTCTTCCAGACCGAGTTCAATTTGAGTAAGCTTGCCAAGAACAGCGGCGACTTGTGATTCACCGCCGATGTAATTGCGGGCTTTGGCGAAGCCAAGGATTTCGTTGTTCATTTCCTCGATGCGTTGATCCAGAGATGCGACTTCTTTATTGAGAATGGAGAGCACGCCGCGGGCTTCGGATTGCTGAAGACGTCTTGTGTAGTCGCGAATTTCATCCGCCCAAATGCCCGAAACGCGGACAGCATCTTCCGCGCTGATTGGGGAATGGTAGGTGATGTAAAAAATATCGGTATTTTCCTGCTGACTGGCTTCCACACGAGATGCTGCCTGATCCGTGCTTACGCCATTTGCTGCTAAGGTGAACGCCTTGTCTATTGGCTCGCTGGCTAGCAAAGTAGCAAGAAGTGTAGCATCGTTCAAATCCGCGGGACGGAATGCTTGACCGACTTCGGAGGTTTTTACGGTTTGGGGCACGCGCAATTTGATTAAGGATATTGAGAGCGAAAACGTTTGGCGGGTGATGGCCTTGCCGGCAAGCGCACCAAGAATTCCAAAAATGATGGAGCAAACAAGAATCCATGGCCAGCGGTGAAGTATACCAGCAAGCAGGCGCATCGGATCAAAGGGCAGAGGAAAACGAAACCGGTGGGCATCATTTTTCACCGCAGAGGGCTCCTCTACGGTATCGGTTGATTCAGAAGCTGTGAAGTCGTTGTTTGACATCGTTACACTTCGGAGAAGTTAGTCGGTTGTGGTTCTAATGGAAAGCATGAAATGGATGAGCTCAGTTGATCGATGGCATGATAAAACGAATTACCAAAAGCTTCTAGTGACATGGTATCGCGAACGCGTTGCACGAGAGTTGTTGTAGGTGCGGGGCGCCCTGCTTTGATCCATGTTGTTAGAGTGCTAGCAAGGGAGGCTGTATCGTCTGGATGGAATCTGCGTTCGGCAGGAAGCAGATCTTTCATGCCATCGCGGTCGCTGCCAAAAACGCTGGTGCCCGAGGCGAGCGCCTCTAACATGACGAGCGGTAGCCCTTCGTAGCGGGACGGGATGACGAGCGCATCGAGTGCTTGGTAGAGTGGTGCTGTATCGCACCAAGCAAGGACAGATCCACGAAGCGAGTGAGAGCTGAGCAAACGTTTTAAGGAATCAGCATCTGGCCCGTCACCAGCGAATACCAAGTGGCATTGCGAGGCAAGAAACGGATCTGAGGCAACGGCTTCGATGAGGCGATGTTGTTGTTTTTGGCGAAATTCGATGCGTCCAATCACACCAAGAAGGCATGCCTCTGTGGGGAGTGATAGCTGGAGGCGTGCGGCAGTGGAGTCTCCCTTTGTGAAACGCTGTGTATCAATGCCATTGTAAACGACGTGTATGGGGGATGTGGCACCACGTAGTTGCAGCATTTTTGCCATTTCATCGGTGATGGTGATGAAGGCGTGCGGCAGGGAAAAAAGATTATGGCAAAAGAAATCGCGAAATTTCCCAAGCTTAGCACCCATTTGCTCATTGGTGTGCGGGACTGGTATGTAACTGGCACAACGGAAGCCTGCGAGCCTTGCTGCATGGAGCACGAGCGATGAATGCTCGATGTTTCCTTGGATGGCGACGATGAGTTGCGGCGCGTGATGAGTTAGCATGTCCGCGAGTGTGCGGATGCGAGCCGGTTTGAGGCGATGGCGAATGGCTTCAAAGCGTGACGATGACCAGGGAATGGCCGAGATGGTGAGGTGCGCATGGCGAGCAGAGATTTCTGCTAGCTTGGTGAGAAGTTTTTCATTGTTATGAGCTGCGAGGAAAATGATGGGACGAGTCGTTGAGCGCAGCGTGGCTTCAAGACCGGCGAGAGCCATCACTTCGTGGCCGCCAAAAACGGGGCTGTCGTCATAAAAGAGAAGGCTCATGGAATTTCGAGACTGGGATGATTGAGAAGTTGCTCAATATGGTGGTGATTCAAATCATGAGGCACAACCAGATCAGCAAGTGACTGCTGAGGCTGAACATAAAGGTCGTGCATGGGGGCGACATGTTCAAGGAATTGCCGACGCACCGATTCCTCGCTACGACCGCGTTCCACTGCATCGCGAGCAATGCGACGATCAAGACGAATGTCGGCAGGGCAATCGATGAAAATGCTGAGACTCGAAGCCCTGCGTATCGTTTCTTGAGAAATGGGCCATAGTCCTTCAAGTATAATCAGAGGAGTAGGAGCAAGGATGCGGTGCTCAGCACTGCGGGTATGCGTGGAAAAATCGTAGCGAGGAACCGTTGCTTGTTTGCCAAGGAACCATGCGTCGAGTGTCTGCGTTACGGCAGTCCAATCGATGGCGTCTGGGTGATCGAAATTGATATCATGGCGAAGATCCGATGGGATGTGAGAGAGATCATGATAAAAATAATCTAACGTAAGTGTCGATGCTCTAGCTCCAAGTGCGTTCTGCAGATGATGCGCGAGGTGAGATTTTCCTGAGCCGCTACCACCGGCGATGGTGATGAGGCGAGGTTTCATATCGTGAGGGATGCTTGAAGAAATCGTTCGATTTGCTGAGTGATGACCGCGATGTCGAATTTTTCGCGCACCTCCGCTAGAGCTCGGGTAGCGATGCCCTGCCGCAAAGAAACCGAGCTAGCCAGCTCTGCAATACACTCGGCGTAGCGGCGGGGATTTGCGGCTTCGGCGACGAGGCAGTTTGTGTGTGATTGAGCGAGTTCCGCTTGGCCGCCATCAAGAGAAGTGATCACCGGCAAGCCGGAGGCCATGGCTTCGAGCGGAGTGAGCGCAAAGGGTTCGCCCCAGTTCGAGGTGAAAAGTAAGGCGTCGTATTGCGCATAGAGGTGCTTCATTTCCGCAGCACTAGCAGATTTAAGTAAAACCCGATTTTGTAGGCCGAGGGAGGCAATCTCGGCTTTCAAGTTTTCTACATAGGAGGCATCGCCATGGCCGAACAAATCGAGAGTGATGTTCGGTAGGGGACAAGCGGCAAGTGCGCGAACTGCCGTGAGTGGATCCTTGTCTTCGGACAGTCTGCCCACCCAAAGCAGCTTGGAAAAAGAATCGTGCTGTTGTTTTACTGCGAATGCTGAGCTTTCAATGCCACAGTGAATGACTGATGCGTGACTGACAGGCCACCCACGTGATGCGGTGTGATCTCTCATGAAGGCACTACAAAAGTACATGCGGGAAAATTGTAAGGTATCCCATGAGGCAGTGGGCGTGTGCTTTGATAGCACATTTCGTATGCCCTGCAAAATGATCTTCGCCACTTTGCCACGTGGGCGATTCCACCAACCGAGCCAGACATCGGCGCGCAGGCTGCGGGCGATCCAGTGGTCTGAAACATCATAGACCACAGGGATGGTGCCTTGTTCCAGAGCGAGAAGAAGGGATTTCGACAAGCCACCCATATTCCAAACGTGGATGAGTTCTGGGCGGAAGTGCGATATTTCCTCAGCGAGTGCGTGGTGGTTTTGCAGTTCTAAAGCGCGCAATTTGGTGATGGGTAGCCATGGATTGCCATACATGCCGTGGATGCGCAAACGGCGGGAAACGTGAGGCTGTGGCTCGGTGGTTCGACCATCGATTTTGTGTTGGGAGGTCAGAACACGAATTTCGTGACCGGATGCCCGCAGGCGTTCGATCACATCGCGGCAACGGATTTCATAGCCACCGATTTCGTGAGGAGGGTAAAGGTTGGTGATGACGAGTATTTTCATCCTTCGCGTTTGTAGTGTTTCCAGCCATCGTGATGCCCAGCGCGCCGCCCTAGGCGCATGGCGAGTCGAACGGCCAATGCATGAGGAATGCCTGCGATACGCTGATTTTTCAGACACCATGAAACATCACGTGCCGCATCCTTGAGCCAACCGAGAACGACGTAGTAGTGGAGATTGACATCGCGCGGGGAAACTTTGCTGGTTGCGGCCATGGCTTTCGCATCGCCATACGAGCGCTTGTAGCTTTGCTTTAAGGTGTAGTTGTGCGAGTGCATCGCCACGGAGTCGATGACGTAAATGACGTGGAAGTTCGCAGCGATAAGGCGGCGAGTCCATTCATCGTCTTCGGCGTATTGGAGGTCCTCACGAATGGGGACTTGTGCGAGAACCGAACGGTGGGTGACGCAACTGACCATGCTAAAAAAATGATCCCAATTTGCCGATTCCCGCTGCGGGCCAAAGCACCGATCGTAGTCATGAGCAAAAACCGCTTGGCAATCGGGGCGCGGGATTTGACGGGAAAAGGCAGCGCCAAAGCGCGGGTCATCAAGGCACGGGCGCAATAAATTTGATAGCCAATCGCGCCCTACAGGCTTCGCATCAGCGTTCAGATAAACGATCCAGTCGTGACTGGCTTCACGAGCACCTTGATTGAGAACCGGGCCAGGAACATAGGTGCCGAGCGGGATCTGGATCAAGCGGGCGCGTCCGTCGTTTCGTATGATATCGATGGAACCATCTGACGAGCCGGAGTCGATGACGATTAGCTCGATTTCTCCTTCGAAGTCTTGGTTGAAAACTTCGCGAATGGTATCGCCAATGGCCCATGCTTCATTGAAGCTGCGCATGACGACAGAAACGGCATTAGGCATCGGGTTCATGATCTGCGGTTGGATTGAATGATTTCGGCATAGTGGGTGGCAAGAGAATTCCCAATCGCAGGCCATCCAAAGCCGGTGTTGGCGGTGGTGATTCCGTTCGTTTCTAAGGTGTGGCGCAATGCATCATCAGACAATGCGCGAGCGATTTGGCTAGCGAAAGACTCCGCGTCATCGGCCAGCAAGACATCGCAATCATGAGCGAGTCCTAAGCCCTGTGCGCCGATGGTAGTAGAAACGACGGGCGTGCCAATGGCGAGAGATTCTACGATTTTCAATCGGGTGCCGCCACCAATGCGCAGGGGCACCATTTGTAACCATGCGCGACGGTAGTACGGTCGAACGTCTGGCACGCCGCCTGTTACGGTGACACCTTGGCGAGACGCGTATTGTTTGACCTCGGCAATCGGATTTTTCCCAACGATGAGGATTTTCACCTGAGGAATTTTTTCCAAAAGAAGTCCGTGGATTTCCGTGAAGAACCATCGAAGAGCATCGACGTTAGGGCTGTAATCCATGGCGCCACAAAAAATGACCGTTGGCTCCGCATCGCGCGGATCGGTCGCAGCACTGGCTTGGAAATAAGAAAGATCTACGCCATTTGCGACGACAAGAACCGGTGCATCAGTGGAAATGTGCTCACGAATAAAGGTTTCATCATCAGGACCACACACGACTTCTAGTGCGGCATTCTTGGCGAGTTTTTTTTCATAAAACCAAAGCTTCAGGTAGCTCTCCCAACGCAACAATGATGCGCGGGTGGAAAATTTCATGGTGCGATGCTCCATCAACTGGAACTGGAGATCGACTCTGCTGCGATCCACAACAAAAGGAGTATGATGGCGATGCGGCAAGACGTACGGCATCAAGACGATGTCGCAGATATGAACCAGGTCATACCTGCCGGGTGTGAGACGGCGGTTGATGGCCTCGGCAATCGCGGGTTGTTGCCAATGTTGGACGTTGCTGGGGAGCGGGTTGAGAAGTCGCTGGGGAAAAAGTTTTTGCCATGGCGGATGCTCGAAGGGAAGGAATTCGACATCTTTGCAGAACTCGGAAAAGACGGCACGTTTTTCCTCACCGCCTTCATTTTTTTCTGTTAGAGCGACAAAATCGACTTCGTGCCGCTGAGCTAGAGCGTGAAGTAAGTGAAAGGTACGTTGGAACGTACCGCGATCGAGAGGCCATGGAGCATAGGGGTAGATGACGAGGAGTTTCATGTGCGTGAAATGTTCGTGGCGATGACTTTGGCAGGAATGCCCACAGCGGTGGCATGGGCGGGAATATCTTTGGTGACAACGGATGATACGCCAATGACCGAATTTTCACCTATGGAAACTGCGCCAACGGCTTTCGCTCCATCGCCCATAAACACTCCCGCAGCAAGGCGAGGACCTTGGGGGTTTCCGTGCGAAAGAACGAGACGGACATCGGCGTACAGGTCACAGCCTGCACCGATTTCGACATTGGGGGCGATGATGATACCCATGGGGTGGGGGAGTCGTAGGCCGGGTCCAATTTTTGCCATGCGGCTGACCTCGATTTTAAAAAACCAAAAGAGGAGTTTTGCGGCGAAAATCGTCGGTAGGTGATGTTTGGTGCACCAGAATTGCAAGCGAATCAGAGCTAGGGCATGGATGCTATTGAGAGTGAGGCATAAGGCCACGCGTTTGATAGTCCCGCAGGGTTCGTAATCCCGAAGGTTTCTGGCAATGTCAGCTTGGAAGTTGGAAAACATCATCAATTGTAGCGCGCCCAAAGTTTTTGATAGGCAGAAACAGCATCCTGCCAGTTGTGGATCGGTGAAACAAATTGGCTGGCGAGCCATGAAAAATCTGCAGATTGCGGAGCCCAAAGAAGTAGCGCCAAGGCATTCAATAATGCCTCACGAGGATAGCGGAATCTCTGCTTCGAGAGCCAGCCGTTGATGCCAAAGGTGCGAAGGCGCAGCAGGGCATTTTTCAAGGGCGAGGTTTCTGGGCATTTGTTGTGCGGGGAAGCATAGTCCTGGGGAGTGAGCATGGTGCGCTTGAGTCGCGATTCTTCGACCCGCCGCCATACAGCCCAGGCCTGTGTGGTGACTTGGGCATGCAGTTCCGATAGTTGCTCACGTGTGGCTGAGGAGACATGGGGGTGAAGTTTGAAATTCACGCCACTTTTGTGAAAGCTAAGAAGCTCGTCTAACGGTATGGGAGAGTTAGGAATTTGCTTGAGACGCTCGTGGCGCTCGACACAGCTCCAGTGGTAGCGACCGTTGATTGCGAGCAACGCATCGCCGAGAGCGAGTTGGGCTTTGGCAATGTTACGCGCAACGAAATCTGCATCAGACGCGGAAAATGATTTTGCTTCCAAGCGTTGTTTGGCGAAAAGCAAACCACTGCAGCGGTTCATCAGTAAGCGAGTCGCCTCGTGTGCAGGGATGCGCGTGGCATCAGTATGATGGCTGCATGAGCGCAGCGCGTCATCGGCACCGGCAAAAATCCTGTGACCATGAACCAAATCATACGTAAACATCGTGGTCTGCCCGGCAGCGATAGAGGCAAGGGACGCAATCTTGAACTCGACATCGATGCCGATTTTTTTCGTCATGCGCTGTTCGAGTTCGTGCATGGCTGCACCATAACGCCGTTCGTGAAGTCGTGAAGAGCCGGAGAGAAAAAGGAAAAATTCTAAATCATTGTAAGGCGCATCGCCGCTCTGGGTTTTCAGGACACCACCTTCGCCACGTCCGTAGCCACCAGCAAGGGCGAGAGCTTGGAGGATACGGGAGGGAATGAAGCTCTGCATTTCGCGGCTGATCTCTCGGCATGTATCGCGGATCAAGAGTTCGAGCGTGTCTGAGCCATCGATGGTGTAACGCGCTTCTTTCATTGCGCCTCCTTTCTGGAGTTCGCGTGTGATTCGGCGAGTTGATAGATTTTTTCGAGGCGATCTGTGATGCGCGACCAGTCGTAGTGCGCAAAGGCTTCTTCTTTTCCCGCTTCACCGAGACGTTGCCGCAACGCAGAATCTTTATGGAGAAGCACAAGTGCCGCGGCGAGTTGATTTGCGGCATCGGTAGCGTCTGGGTCAAAAAACAGCCCTGTTTCACCCTCGCGGATCAAGGACTGCAATCCACCAACGCGACTGGCGATCACTGGTCTTGCGGCGCACCAGGCTTCGAGCACGACGATGCCGAATGGCTCATGACGCGAGGCTAGCACGAAGGCATCCGCTGCATGGTAGGCATCGACGAGAGAGTTGCTGTCGTTGCCTAAACCAGGGATGATCTGAACTGCGGAGCTTAGGTCATTTGCGGCGATGTAGGCTTGAAGTTTCGCCTCGTAGGCTGGCTGTGTCACTGGCCCGATGAGAAGCAGTCGTGCATTGGGAGTTTGCGCGTGAAATTTGGCAAAGCCTTCGAGCAAGCCGAGTTGATTTTTTTGCGAGTCAATACGTCCCATGTTGATAATGAGAAACGCATCGCGCGGAATGGAAAAGCGCTCGCGAAAGGCAGTAGGGTTTCCTTGAGAAAAGCGCTGACAATCGACACCATTGGGCAGGTAGCTTACGCGATCATGGTCGAGCTCTTGGCGGGCCTTCACAGACTCGCTCTCGCCTACGCAAATGACATGATCCGCATCATCCAATACGCGTCGCGCTCCTAGCAGTGCGCCGAAAGGCTTGCCCCACTCGAATTTGCCTTGGATCGGTTTCGTTAGATCATCGAGCTCTGCGGTTGGCACATCAAAGATCCCGCCGTGGAGCGATACGACGTATGGCTTCTTGCGGATTCTGGCTGCCGTACGCACCATGCCGCCCAAACGCTTGAGTGCGTGGGCATGAAACAAGCGAACATCGGGCTCTCGTAACAATGCCGCGAGGAGTGGTAGCGACAGGAGGTTGCCGCCTTTTTTGTCCATGGCTGCACGGTCAGCGGCATTCAATCCAAAAAAGGGATAGACGTGCGAGTGACGTTGCACAGGAATCCCAGTCATTTCGTTATGAGATTCCTTAGCAAGCGCCATGGACGTGATGATTTTCGGATGAAACCCCGCCGCGAGTTGTTGTTTGGAAATTTCCAAAATAACCGTCTCCGTGCCGCCCCATTCATGAGCGACGAAACGGCGAGGGACATGGATGATGGTTTTTTGGCTCATGGGTTTTCTGCGTGCCAGTGAACGGCTTTTTCCATGAGCCGATGAATGTGCGGGATGTGAGTGATGTCCTCAGCAACATCCTCGGTGTTGCTAAACAAAGTGGCATAACTTTGTGGATCGGTAGGATGGTAGCCATGCATCGCACGAATCGGGCGTTCGCCCATGTGACTTGGCACGATCAATACACCTTCTTGGGCCAGCCAAATCAATTCGCCAAATTGGTGGTCATCAAAATAGGCGCGATAGTGCTCAAGCTCTTCTTTCGGCATAATGCGCCCCTCAGGCACGGTGGATAGAACCTTTTCGACTTTCTCGCGAACTCCAGGTTTGAGAAACCAGAAGCGTGCCATGGTAGAATCATAGACAACGGCGTAGTCCACGCCCATTTGCAGGCCGAGGGCATCGATTTTCACACGAAGATCTAAATGGCGATCGCAGTTGGCCATGCCGTGATCACTAAAGACGTGAAGCTCTACTTCGCGATAATGCTTGCGCGCGGTTTCCATCAACTGGTGAATCCAACGATCATAGTGATCGAGCTTTGCAGGAATCTCTGGCGAATCATTTCCTACCATGTGCAGCAGCCCATCGAGGCCAGCCCAGTATTGAAAGGCAAAGTCGATGCGTTCACTGGTGATTTCTGCTAGCAATTGCTTGAGATGCTCTTCTTCCGGCAACGCAGGATTTGTCACATAATAAGGGACTTTTTTCTCCTCTAACACATCGAATATATTCGGACCGCGATTCATTCCTTCCGGCTTGAGCGGGCTTTTCTTTTCTGTGAAGTCAAAAAGATGAATGTAGCGAAAAGGAATGTTGTAGAGATCAAAGTAGCCGCGGAAATTGAGACGAACTTTGACAAATTTGGTCAAATATCTGCGGACAATGCGGCGACTTGTCAGCGCAGAAGGTAGCCAGCGGAGCATACGTAACGCCCGAAAGGGGGAATTTTTTGGATCGTAGATGAAATAGCACCAGTTGCGATGTTCGTCGGGCCAGCGACCCGAGAGAATCGATGGTACGCAGGTGGAGCTGTAGCCAAAGACGCTCTCAAGCTTGCGGCGGTGCGGTGCAATGTCCTGGAGAAAGCCATGGTTTTTCACGATTTCCCAGCCGCAGGCATCGACCATAATGAAGAGTGATAAGCGTTGTTTCATGGGGTTTTGATGATGATTTGATCCAAAATGGAGAGGAGTTCCGTGGGGCTAAATGGCTTGGTGAGGAAGGCGCTGGCTCCATAGGAAAACGCCTGTTGTTGCGTGATGGAATGCCCGAGCGCGGTGAGAATGATGACGGGTGTTGATGCAGTTTCCACGTCCTTTTTGAGTTCACTCAATACCGCAAGGCCGTCCATGCCTGGCATCATGATGTCGAGAATCGCGGCATCTGGTTTATTGGTGCGGATCGCTTCCAGTGCGGCGTCGCCGCTGCGTACAGCCGTCCATTCATGCCCCTTCTTGCGTAAGGTCATTTCCAGGAGCCGCAACATGTGCGGTGCGTCTTCGGCGATTACGAGTTTTGCCATGATGGTGGTGATGGGAGATTGTTGCACGATAGCATCAAAAATGTCTGATCATCCGCTAAAAATGCGGCATCTTTATGATATTCGAGTCGGTCGAGCAAAGCGGTTTTCAATTCTGTCACAGTGGACGATTTTGGTGCAGCCGTCGCAAACCATGCCGCAACATCGTCTTCTTGGTCGAATGATGGACGAGCATTGCGAGGATCGACCAAGCCATCCGTGTAAGCCAGAATTTTGGTATTTGGTGAAATCGGCATCACAAACTGCGGATAGGTTGGAGCAGCCTCAATGCCAACTGGTGGATTTTCTGGGCCAATTTCGAGAGTGTGCTCGCCATTGGTGAGGACCACAGGGCAATGTCCTGCATTGGCGATCCGAATTTCACCTGCGGGCACGTCAATGACGCCGACTGCCACAGTTACGAAGATTTCTAACCGATCGAGATCTTCGTGCATTTGTTTGGAGACCATTTCGAGCAAAGTCGCGGGTTGGAGATAGTATGCACTGAGTGAACGAATGACAGAGCGAGTTACGGCGGCCATCATACTTGCTCCCACGCCCTTGCCCATGACATCGGCAATGACAAAGAAAAATCCGTGGTTTTCGATAGGAATGAGGTCGTAAAAATCGCCACCGATGGAAAGAGCGCTTTCGCAATGCCCCGTTACACAAACATCGCAGACTGGAGCAAGAGGAGGAGGCAACAGCGAGCTTTGAATGGCAGCGGCGAGTTCGAATTCACGGCGAGCGACACTTGATCGAATCGCGGCCTCTTCGTGCCGACGACTGAGGATGTGCTGCGTAAAAAATTCGCTAAACGTGCGAATCATATTTTCCTCACCTGCATTGAATGGTGGCTCCCCCTGCGTGCGCAAAAGCAAAAGCGTGCCAATGGACTCTTTTTCATGGGAAAAGGGATGCACTAGCCCAACGAATTGGTTTTCTTGAGAAAATCCTTCTAGGTGGCCATGGACCCATCGATCAAGACAATCGCCTAAGGCTTGTCGTTCCAGTTCGATTACTTCGCAATCCTCGCAACCATGAAGAGCTAAGGTGAGAAGTTTGCCGTCCTGCATGACACGCAGAATGCCGATGTGTGAGGAAGTGCTCTGGATGAGATGCTCCAGCACGCTCGTGGCGAATTCTCCAAGTGTGGCAGTATTTCTTGCCTCCGAGATGAAGTGGAAAATCGATGCCAAGCTTTCATAGCAAGAGGAAAGCTCCTCGGTCATCGCATGTAAGGTCGCCTCGGTATCTTCCATCATCGCTTGGCCGGCTGGCAAGGATCGCTCCAGTTCAAGAATGTTGCGCTGGCGACTGCGAGCGTAGGTGCGTCGCTCTGTGAGGCAATCGATCAAATAGAGGCCACGTCCATTTTCGGAATCATCTGGTGGCAATGCCGTGCTTTCTGGCCAATCGAAACCTGGGGTGGAATCGCACAAACGCAAGATCACCTTCGTGGGGATGATGGTTACGAGTAAGTCGAGCGTATAGTTCGTGCTAGCATGGTCATGATGCAATGCACAGTTATTTCCAGCCTCGGCTACAACCAATTCCCAGGCAGACACTTCTTCTTCAGGAAGGCTTGATTCTGAAAGAAACCGTCGTGTGCCGATGGATGCCTCACGAACCGCCTCCAATGTAGCAGGGCCTGTCCAATGCCATGAGCGAGCTGTTGTGTCTTGCGTGTGAAGATCCATGGTCAGCACTTTAGGGGGCTAAGGGCATCACCCGTTGAAGTTGAGTTAGCTTTAGGATCTGCATCAGCGCAGAAGATGGTGAACGAAGTTGAAACTTCCCCTCGAACGATGATGCCATTTTTTTCAAAGAAAGTAATGCACCAAGGCCGCTAGAATCGAGAAACTGCAAGCTGGAGCCATCGAACTCGATGTTACAAATCGAAGGGGAGAGGTATTGAGCGATGCGCTGCTTGCACTCCCGTGCGTTCGCCGCGGTGAGCTCGCGCACGTGGCTGATCAGTAAGGTTTGCTGCTGGGTTTCGATTGTCATGGAGTGATAGATTACGACATATTTTTCAAAACGGATGAAGAAGAAATCGAGAAGATGGCTTTACGAAGATGTTCTTCGGCTTTTTTGGCCGCCGCTACCAGCTCTGGTAACGCCGCTGCTGCATCATCATAGCGGTCATGATGACATGCCGTCTCCATGGTGAAGGCAACTTCTTGCAGTTCTGATAAATCAAAGATCGAAGCCGTGCCTTTCAGCGAATGGGCATATCTTCGAACATGTTGGTATTCCTTGCTCTCTAGCGCTCCTTTTATTTGATTGAGCTGATCTTCTAGGTCGGAAAGAAACTCTGTAGCGAGATTGACCGCATCTTCGAGAGAAAGTTGCTCTGCAAGCTTGGTAAGAGCCTCCAGTGATAATTGCTGTTGCGGCTCTTGTTCTAGGGAAACAGCAACGAGCCTTTCGCTACAGGCATTCTTGAGGGCGGCGCGCAAGGCATCAATGCGTATCGGTTTGGAAAGGTAATCATCCATCCCTGCTGCTAGACAAATTTCGCGGTCGCCCACCAAAGCATTGGCGGTTAGGGCGATGATATGAATCGGTGGGGCACCCGTTTCTGATTCCCATTGGCGGATTTTTCTTGTTGCCTCAAGCCCGTCCATGGTTGGCATTTGCACATCCATCAAAATTGCGTCGTATCCTTTTGCGATCGCAGCATGGAGTGCTTCTTCGCCATTTTTTGCGAGATCCGCTTGGTAACCCAATTGACTTAAGATCGCGAGAGCGAGCTTCTGATTAATTTTATTATCTTCAGCTAAAAGCAGCCGCAGTCCATTCATCGATTTAGGTTTTGATGTTGGTTGATTCTTGTTGTGGAACGCGGGAAACTTCGCATTGGCGTGAGAAATAAGAGCATTAAATAGCGGCGATACTTTGATCGGCTTCGAGACGGTAGTGAGATCGGTGATGCCGAAGCAGTCACGCATGGTTTTGCTTTCCGCAGCTCGGCAAGGGATGAAGACGGCAACTCCCTGAGCCGACAGACCTTGCGCAAACGCAATGTCTGTCACATCGCTTAAGCGTGAATCAATCATCAAAAAATGCGGTAACCAATCTTGTAAGGATTTGGCAGCTTCCATGGTTGACGAAGCAGAGCGCACTTCCAAGCCCCACCGATGAAGTAAATCTGCGAGAACTTCCTGCGAGAGGCGGTGGCCGTCTACCAGCAATACTCGTTTACCAAGCAAATCAGGGCAGGGAAGAGGGCCGATCAGTGGAGCTGGCTCGCTGGAAACCAAAACCCCAAGACTGAAGGAAAACGAGGATCCTTCCCCCTGAACACTATGAACGGAAATTTTGCCGCCCATCAATTCCACAAGGCGTTTGCAAATCGCCAGTCCTAAGCCACTGCCACCGAAGCGACGGGATGTAGAACTGTCCTCTTGTTGAAACGCCGCAAATAGATGTTCAATGCGATCTACCGCAATTCCTATACCCGTGTCCTTTACGGTGAAGGTTAGTTCGACTTCCTCATCAGTCATGGGCGTAGCATGCACTTCGATCTTGACTTCGCCAGCGTGGGTGAATTTTACGGCATTTCCGAGAAGATTGACAAGCACTTGCTTGATGCGCAGGGAATCGCCGAGAATCGATGCTGGAACATCCGCATGCACAAACGCGGCTAGATCCAAGTGCTTTTCTGCGGCATTCGCAGATACTGTCTCGACAGCTTCTTCAATGCATGTCTGCAAGCTGAAGGGGCTGTTCTCGATCTCCATGTGTCCTGATTCAATTTTCGAGAAGTCCAGGACATCATTGATGACACGCAATAGCGATTCCGCGCTACTCACAATTGCTGTAACGAATTCCTGCTGCTGCTCGGAGAGTTGACTCTCGTTAAGGAGATGTGCAAAGCCGACCACGCCATTCATCGGAGTGCGAATCTCGTGGCTCATCGTCGCGAGGAAGTCGCTCTTGGCACGGTTGGCATTTTCCGCCGATTCTTTCGCGCGCATCAGCTCCTCTTGCGATTTTTTACGCACAATGAACTGCCCAACCTGATAGCAGATGCCCTCTAAGGTGTCATGCAACAAATCGTCGTGTTTTTCGCTGCTAGCACTAAAAAATTCCATCACCCCTTGAAATACGCCACTATGAAAGATGGGCAGTGCTAGAGCAGACCGCAAACCACAGTTTCGAAATGCCGCAGACCTTCGACAAGAAGCGTAGAGGCTCTCGGTATCGAGCCAAGTCCTTTGTCCATTTTGCCATACTTTGCCGGGCAAGCCTTCCCCTTTCGTGTAGCTCAATGTTTTGCTCAATTCGATCAATGCACGACAATCAAGGCTAGGCTCATGCCATACCTCAGATAAAATAAGCTCGTTGTTCATTTCCTCGGGGTGCCAAAAACATCCTATGAGCGAACCTAGACCTTGGCAGATGGCTCGGAGGATTTTCCCACCAGCATCCGATAAACTACGGTCGCTCGCTAAAATCCGAGTCACCGAGTGCTGCATATTGCGGCGAGATTCTTCGAATTTTTTCTGTGTGATGTCTGCTTCGACGCCCATGAAGTTTGTGAGCTCACCTTTATCATCAAAAATTGGCTGAATTTCTGCTGAAACCCAGTATTTATGTCCATCTTTCGTATAGTTGAGAACCTCAGCACGAAAGCCTTCACGAAGTTGCAATTTTTCGCGCATGAACGCTGCCGTATTCGGATCCGTATCTGGACCTTGAAGAAGACTGCCAGGTGTCTTGCCCAGTGACTCTTCCATACTCCATCCTGTAAGCCGTACGTAGCCTTCGTTGACCCATTCAATGCGGCCTTGCCCGTCGGTCATGATCACCGCATTGTCTGTGCGGGAGGCAATCATAGCAAGCTTCCTGGTTTCAGCCTCTTTGATTCGTAATTGCGTGCGCTGCGCTGTAAGTTTTTGCGTCAAACGCTGCAAATCATCATTCGCCATCCGTTGGGTTTGCAGAACCTGCAGCAAATCCATCGTTTGATCGTGAATCGCAAAGTCGGGCAGCGTCAATCCAAGGCGCGCGACTTCATCTGGATCATCGATCCATGGTGCACCGAGCAGCAAAAAACTTTGGCGTGACTCTAACATCAAAATTTCACCGCGTAACGTGACATTCGTGCCGATGATCGAAAGCAAAAATAGCATGTCATTGCTACTGCGAAAAAACGCAGACGTCATCTCCCCTACGGGCCGTAGCAATGCGAAAATCTCTGTGATGTGTAATCCTACTCGCGCTTGCTGACAGATTTTTTCGAAACTCGGACCATAGGTGCGAATGCGTAGGTCTTCATCCCATTCAACATAAAACGGAAAGCCTCGGCGTAGCATGATATGATCGAATTCTGGGAGATTTGTCTGAATGAGATTCATTACCTTCCTTTGATGTTAGGGCTCACCAACTGACGGCAAAGACATCGTGATCCGCACCCTCGTCCTTCCTGGCAATAACCTCGGAAGTGCATGGCGTCTCATAAAGTTTCCCTAAACCTTGTAGCAAGCCTGTGACGAAGGATGTCAGGCCGGGACGATGACTATGATAGTGCAAATGCAGTCCGTGATCTGTGACATCGGAGCATTGAAATCGTGGGGGTTCGAGGTTCGGGTAAATCATTGCCACACGGGTATGGAAATTCGGCAAATTGACAAGAAATTCTTTCAGGGAACTTCCCCCAGACTTCATCATCGGCCCATAGCTTTTCGCTGCGGTTTTTAAGACCCAGTGCTCACCAAAGACGATCAAAATCTGCTCGGCGGGCAGGCCCAGGACTTCTGAAGCGGCTCCCACAAGTTTGTATGTCAATTCATCGGGATAGCCTTCATTGCTGATGAAAACATCAACGTCCACACCGGCTTTTTCTTTGATCAACTCCCATTTCTCTTCGCCAAAATTGGTGATGACGAGTTCTTCTACTGCTTTGTTAACGAGACCATACATAATTGATTAAGTTTTTTGTTGTAAAGTGACTGCATCACTGTGTCCTAGAGCATCGGCATGTCAATGAAAATTGTGAAATTCAACATAGGTTTACTATCGATTTTTGCAAAGTTGTTCCATTTCTGTCGCTGTCGGATGACGCGAAAGTATGGTTTCGATGCCAAATGTTCGTAATTCTTCGATTTCTTCCTCATGCAAACCTGCATTGACCGCAGCATATCGAGTATAGGGTCTGCGTGTGATATCTCGCAAATAATCAGAAATATCACCATTTGCGTCATTGGTATCAAATATCAACAAGGAAGCACTCGTGCTAGCATCGCCAACCGCTTCGAGATCTTCCGCTACGATTACGTTCCAGCCATGTTTTTTCAGCAGAGAAATATGAAGCATCCTTACGAGACGATCCGAGCACAAAATGCAGGCAGAATCTTTTCGGTTTTCCGCCATCGACATCGAACTGGCAGACGTGGCAGCAGGCAGCCATACATGAAAATTGCTACCTTTTCCTCGTTCTGACTCAGCAGAAATATGCCCACCCATGGCAGCGCATAGGCGCTCAGCCAGCGATAATCCAAGCCCCGCGCCGTCGTGCTGCCTACCGCGAGTGGAATCGAGCGGCGAAAATGGTTGAAAAAGCAAATCTTTTTGCTCAGGAGAAATCCCAATACCCGTATCGATGACGCTGAAGCAAATCCCTCTAACATCGTTTCTTGTTTCAGGGGCGACGCGCAGTTCCACACCTCCGCAATAGGTGAATTTCACGGCATTCTCAATGATGTTATTGAGGATCTGGAAGAATCTCGTGGGATCAAGCGCGATCTGGCTTGGCGTATCATCAGAAATCTCAGTCCTCCATGTTAGTCTTTTGGCTTGGGCAAGAGGGCGAAAATGCTTTGTTAACGCCGCAATCAGCTCGTTCATTTGGCAGGCTTGTTGTTGGATCTGCAGTTTGCCTGCTTCAATGTCTGAAAAGTCCAAAACATTGTTGAGCAAGGCGAGCAATTGATCGCCCGATGCATGGATGGTTTTTGCGTAGTCCTTTTGTTGAGGCGTAAGAGACGTGGTGAGCAGGAGTTCCGTCATGCCGATCACGCCATTCATAGGAGTGCGAATTTCATGACTCATAGTAGCAAGAAATCGGCTTTTGGCCTCATTCGCTGCTTGAGCTGCTGCCGATGTTGCTTCGAGGCGTACAATGGTGGCATGCATTTTCCGTTGATGGTAGTAAACGCCTAGGCCAACCATGCTGGAAACCACAAACGATACGGCACCGCAGATCAAAGACCATGTAGCAAAACGCCGCAATTGTTCTTCATAAAAATCTAGTTCCATGTCCACGACTACGGCCGCGATGATGTTTCCCTGCGCGTCACGCACGGGAGCGTGACCACTGAGAAAAGTGCCCCAGCGATCTTGTTGCGGTTGTTGATTCACGGTGACGATCCCTTGGGTAAGTGTGCGGCGGAGGTCGTCGCTGGCCTCGGGATATGGCTGCATCAGATGCGCTTTGTCGTCCACGCCATCGCCATCGGCATCGCCTTGTGGGGTCGGATCTACCACGAAATGCACCTCGTTTCCTTTCATGATGCAGCTGTAAACGAAGCGGAAAAATTCTGGATCTTGCATCGATTCCTTGGCCTTTTGCAAAGCATCGCATGAGCGAAGGTAGGGATCTCCACCTTCCAGCGAGGCCTCGGTGAGCGATGCATGTAGCACTGGATCAACGGCAAGAGCACAATGCAATGCACTTCGGCGCAAGGCATTGCGCATTGCAGCATCCGCTTCCTTGGCCATGGTGCTGTAGAAAAACACTAGCATCAAGCTCGTCAAAAGAAACAATACCCCAGATGTGCTGATTGCCTGAACCAAAGGTCGCAGTCGCCCACCTTTGATGGTGCCATTTCGGTTCCCCGCAGACAGCGAATCAGATTTTGACGACTGAGGAAGTAGATTCACTTAATGAAATTTTGTGTATTGATGTTTCCAAAATTAACCCTAGGCTCATAACGTTAGCGGAACTATTTCGGCATTGCGAGGATATTCTAACGATTCACTCACTTCGATCAATCCCCCCAAATGAGTGGCGAAGAATCTTGAAATTTCACTCAGTTGCGGGGATTGTGACAACACGATTTTATGGCAAACTGCATGCGTCTTCGACGAAACATCATCAACAATATGAAAACAACACAGGCGATCCTATTCGCAACCATGCTATCCTCCTCTGCCAGCGTAGTCATCACCTATGCGGAAGATCCTAACTCCTACAATTCCAGTCTTTCTGGAACTTCGGTTCTCGATTTCAACGACATGAAAGTCGGACGAAAAAACAATGTCTCATGGGACGGTGTGGGAACCTTCGATGCGCTACACATCTATCGCACCGATGTTTTTGGCGGTGCTCCTGATGCAAATAATCCGAAAGGCTCGAACTACTCGGTACAAGGCGCAGGCTCAAAATTGGTCAACTCGACATTGATGCTAGAAAAACCCTCGGCCTACTTCGGCATGTGGTGGTCGGCTGGCGACGCTCGCAACGTGCTGAGTTTCTTCAGCGGCGGTGACCTCGTAGCGCGCTTTACCACAAGTTCGCTGATGGAACCACTTCCGGCGGAATACGACGGCAACCCGATGAATCGTAGTCTGAACCGTGGCGAACCCTATGCCTTCATTAACTTTTTCGGTGACACCAAGACAACTTGGGATCGCATCATTTTCTCGAACGATGGTCAATCGGGCTTTGAGTCGGACAACTACACATCGCGTGTGGAAGCATGGGATCCCGCCAAAGACGGTGCCATCGCAGGCGTAGTCGTGGCAGAAGTTTCCGGAACGAGCACCAAGCTCCTCTCCACCAAAGATTTAGAAGGCACACGTTGGAGTTTGGATAAAACCACGGCGGCAAAAGCACCAGGTGCACCTGTCCCACCTTGGGTTCTCCTCGGAGCTTTTGGTGTCGTAGCTGTTTTGCGTCAATCGAAACGCAACAAAACCAGCCAAGCATAATTTCTTCCATCTGATGGCCCGACTTGTTTTATCGCCCCGCCTGATTCGCACATTCATGGCATGTGCGTTTCTGGCGGCGGCGGTTCTCTTTGCGCAATCGCAAGACGCTCTTCGGGAAATCACTCGTCCGCTCGTTCTCGGAATACTTCGTCTCGGCGGTCTAGCCGTTTTGGATCATGGGGAAACCATGCGCATCGCCCACCTCGATGTGCCATGGACGCGGGATTGCGCAGGCATCAATCTGCTCATCATCATGCTCGCCCTCGCCGTTTGGGTGAATCGCGACGAGGAAAAAGTTCGAACGTTTTGGACGCGTATCGCGCTGACATTTCCCGCCGCGTTGGCTGCCAATGTGCTCCGTGTTTTGTCTCTCATCGCGTATCGCTGGATAGCCTTCCCTGTGGTAGAGAGCCCGCAAATGCATTATTTCCTTGGGTTTTTCTGGATGGTGCCATTCATTGCTTGGATTACGCCGAAGAGGCAGAGGCCCGGTTCTCATGCGTGGATGGAAACTCTTCACGCGGCGGCTACCGTTTCCTTATTGACGCCCGTTACCGGTATGCCCAACGGTTCCATGGCTGCGATCGCGGCGATTTTCGCACTAGCACAATGTCGCATTCGCCAAGATTTTTGGGTTCGACGCCTTGTGCTGACTTTTCTCTGGGCTATTGCAGGAGGTCTTGTGGCATCGATGAACATGGAGTCGTTTTGGCTGCCATGGCTCTTATGTTGTCCTTTGTTGATCGACTTTCGTTGGGTCTTGAGTCCCGCTGGTTTCATGGTGCTTCTATGCACGCAGTCGATGTTTGCCTTGCAATCCTGGGCACCTTACCTCGGTTGGCCTGCTATCGGTTGGGCCGTCTGGTCGTGGATGGGCAAATCTGCAGAGAATACCGATCAACCTAGCGGAAGTGATGCGGCAGTTCGTCGCCGATTTCGTCCTGTTTTTTTCGTCGCATGCTCGCCGATGTTTTTCGCGCCATTTCTTGCGTCGAGCTTGCTATCATGGAAGCATGAACGCTGGCAGCCACCCGCTACGCTGGAATCGCGTCTGTTAGAAAATCAAGGTTATGAAGTTCTCCTCCCCGAGCAGCCCAACAATATTGCGTTGCTTTGCTACGGCCCAGAAGGAAGTGATCGTCATCACACTCTGAAAATCTGCTTAAAATATCGCGGCACCGAATTGACCGCAACCACCGAAGATGCCGCGGTTTTCACGGATGGGACACACTGGATGCGTGAGTGCTTTGTGCAAGATGGGGCATTGCTTTTAGACTACCCCGAATACCTCAAAAGCACCTTTGCGCCAAAGTCATCTCCTGGGGTGCATCTGATTTTCATCGCACCGAAAGAGGCCTTTTCGCCTCAGGATTTCTCTCTGCTTGCAGCAAAACTAGCGAGACAGTTTCATGAGCATTGCATTACTCGTTCCTCATCGCCGTAGCTCGCTTTAGGTGGCTTGCCTCGCATCCAAAAAGCGTAAAACCGCCTCAGTTCTGCTGCGAACGTGGAGTTTTTGATAGATCTGTTTCAGATAGTCGCGAACCGTTTCATAGGAAATGTGCAACTCAGACGCAGCTTCTTTCGGGACGAGTCCTTTTGCCAGCAGCTCTAAAATTTGTCGCTCGCGAGGGGAAAGCGAAGGAAGTGGCACGGTTGGTTTCTTGGGCGGGTTTTTTTGAAAGGAGCGTATGACCATGCCTGCGATTGCCGGGCTGAGTGGCGACTCACCACGATGTGCCGTGAGAATGCCTTCGATGATGGTCTCGTGACTCGAATTTTTCAGCAAGTATCCATTGGCGCCAGCTTCTAAGGCTCCAAACACCTGCTCTGGGTGATCGTGAATCGTGAGAACCACAAGCGCTGCACTTGGCAACATTGCCGATAGAATTCGTATGCAATCTTGTCCATTCATCCCTGGTAGCTCTAAATCGACAATTACCACATTCGGAGCTGTCTCATGGATCTGAGGAAGTGCTTCTTCTGCGCTCGGCCATGCGCCACAAACCTCCATATTGGGGGTCTTTTCAATGAGCTTGTGAAGAATGCTCATCATGGTTTTGCTATCTTCGATGAATGCTACGCGCAAGTTTTTTTCAGTAAGAAGGTTCATCTATTTGATTTTACTAGTTCAGCACTACACAGCACTACGGTCTTGGCAACTTTATATTGCATAAAACGAAAGAAAAATATAATTTAGGGAGGATTTTTCCTCTATGTATTTGACTTTTATGAAGTCAAAATTACTGTTTTGCAATGTCTGTTTCCGAAATACGTGCTAACGATCGGTCAACCCTGCCGGCGCGGCCTTGGGCTCACATGCTGCCCCCGCCGATTGTGATGATGGGTGTGCCGATCGATCAATTGAATACCAGCCAAGCCCTTACGATCATCGAAGAAATGATCGCGAGTCGCAAGCCGCATGTCATCGCCACAGCAAATGTCGATTTCCTCGCATTGGTGCATGAAGATCACGTTTTACAAGGGATTCTTCAGGATGCCGACTTGATCTTGTGCGATGGTACGCCGTTGGTATGGATGTCGAAACTACTGGGCGACCCATTGCCAGAGCGCCTTGCAGGCAGTGACATGGTGCCTTTGTTGCTGGATCTAGCGCAAGAAAAAGGACATCGTGTTTTCTTTCTGGGTGGGCGTGATGAAGTTGTGGCGATTGCGGAAGAGAAGATTCAAGCTCGTTGGCCCCGTCTGCAAATCGCAGGCATGTATTCCCCGCCTTTTGCGCCGCTCGATCAAATGGACCACGCGGATCTTTGCCGACGCATTCGCGAGGCGAAAGCCGATATGCTATTTGTGTCCTTTGGTTGCCCCAAGCAGGAAAAATGGTTGGCAATGAATTTTCGCGAGGCCGGCGTTCCTGTAGCGATGGGAGTAGGAGCCACGATCGATTTCCTTGCCGGCGCGGTCAAACGAGCACCTGTGTGGATGCGCAAAAGTGGCTTAGAATGGCTATTCCGCGTGATTCAAGAGCCTCGCCGCTTGGCGAAAAGATACTACACTGACTTTCGTATCGTTGTGCCTGGCCTCTTGTGGCAATATCTTAAAACACGCTCTTCAGGTGAGACTCAGCAGATTTCTCCAGCAGCTCCTCCGGCAGTGCAGATTGCAGCTCCTCCTGAAAACTACTCGATCATCACCTTACCAAGCCGCCTTGATGCGATTGCTGCGCGAGATGCCGCGCTATGGCCTGCCGATATGGCGTCGTCGGTGATCATTGATGCAAGTGCGACAACATTTCTTGACTCGACAGGGAGCGGCAAGCTCGCACGTCTTGCACGTACGACGCGTGAAATGGGAGGCAAATGCTACCTTGCTGGAGCCAATGACTCAACTCTACGCACGCTAGATTTGATGAAACTTCGCAACCTGTTCGTCGAGGTCGCCACGGTTGAAGCAGCACAGCGGTGCATAGAATCATGAAGATTGGACTTACCGCCACCGTTGTGCAAGGGGGCCGCTCGGGCGTAGCTCAGTACGTGTTTTCTTTGATTCGAGAAATGCTTCCCATTCATGATGTAGAACTCACGGTTTTTGTCTTGGAGGACGAGTTAGCGCTATTTGATTTCGCCGCAGATCAAATTAAGATCGTTCCCGTTCCGCGCCGGGCCAGCAGTCCCGTGAATAACATTCTATGGCATCAAACAGAGCTGCCTCAATTGGCTGAGCAGCACCGACTGGACTTGCTACATGTGCCAAGTTATCGACGTTTGATCTTCCGTGCCCCATGTCCCACCGTTGGGACCATCCATGACCTCGCGCCATTCCATGTCCGTGGTAAATACGACTTCGCTCGAATGTTCTACGGTCGCGTCATAGTAAAACAACTCGCCCGCAGGCAAAAAGAACTGATTGCCGTAAGTCACAATACGGCGCGGGACATCGAACGCTTTTTTGATATTCCAGCATCTACGATCAAGGTCATTCACAATGGCATTGATCACCAACGATTTTCCCCAGCTTCGCCTGATGAAGCGCGCGCATGGATGGCGAACAAGCACGGTGTCGATGCTCCGTTTTTCCTCTACATTTCGCGACTCGAACACCCAGCAAAAAATCACGTGCGGTTGATATCTGCCTTTGATGCATTTAAGTCGAGAACGGGATTGGATTGGCAATTGGTGCTTGGTGGCGGCGATTGGCACGGCAGTTCGGCCATTTATGATGCCGCAGCGGCATCTCCATTTACGAAAGATATTACATTTCTCGGCTTCGTGCCAGACGAGGATTTGGCATCGCTCTACCGCGCTGCTCGCTGCATGGTATATCCAAGTTTGTTTGAGGGCTTTGGCTTGCCGCCGGTGGAGGCGATGGCTTGCGGCACCCCTGTGATCAGCAGTACTCGCGGTGCGTTGGAAGAAGTTGTAGCAGATGCAGCGCTAACGATTGATCCAGAAAACATTGAGGACATTGCGCAGGCACTTATCACTCTATCTTCTGATGCGGCTCTCGTATCGCAGCTTACTACCAAAGGCTTGGCAAATGCTGCCCGGTTCCATTGGTCGCGGGCTGCGGAACAGGTTGCCGAAGTCTATCGACTTACTCTCAGATAGGATCGTTTACTTCCGACTCATTGCCCGCAAGACTCCATGGCCCAGTGCAAGAAATGGCAAAAAGCAAATACCAGCACGCCAGCCTAATCCTACCAAACCTGCATCGACGGGGGCAGGTGCTCCAAATACCAATGCCGCAAGCACTAAGCAAAACGCACCCAGTGGGATGATCGTGCCTCGCGTATGAATGAGAAAAAATTCTTTCCAGCGAATCCCCAGTCGCTTTACAGAAAATGGCACAATCCATAGCCAACCGACAAGTGTCGTAGGAATCATCGTGCCTAGTGCTACTCCTAATACTCCGAATCGATAAGCTAGCACGATGCTAAGAATCAAATTGGCCGCCGCATCGACAAGCGAAATTTTCAGCAGTTTCCCTTCCTCCCCGCACATCATCAAAACACGTTTCGAACTCCCACTTGTCAGTTGCGAACTATACGTGGCAAAAAGCAGCGCTTGGCCCACCCAAAAGGTTTCTCGCGGAACAGGATTGGTTCCCGTCAGCAACTCGATCAACGGCTCAAGGTAGGCAGCCGCGAGAAGATAGCAAGGAGTCACAAGAAAAAACGTCAGTCGTGAACTTGCCAATAGCAAGCCTCGCAAGCCACTCACATCCCCCTGAGCATGCAAAGACGCCGCCGCTGGCGATAAGGCTTGTTGCAGTTGCGTGCTAAACAAACTAAGCATTTCGCTCGCCTTAAACCCCGCTTGATAAATCACCACCATCGCTACGCCGATGGTTAAGGAAATCACCAACTGATCACTTTTGCCCATCAGCATATTGCTAAATGTGATCAAATACGCCGCTACCGAAAAGCCCATTTGCGAGCGCACGGCTGACCAATCAAATCCTCGGGGCGAAAGCGATAAGCTCGGCAATTTTCGGAAAACAAATGCGGCAGCTACCAGATTCGGCAGCGCCGTAGTCACCACGCTCACTGCCATCAACCATGGCAAACTCCAGCCAGCACGCAGACCAACATAGAGAAATCCGAAGTTTAGCACAGTGGCCGCAGTGCCAACCCAATTGGCGATATCGATCCGTTGCAATCCTCGTAAAATTTCAGGAAATAACCCCAGTGGCAGCATCACCGCTAGCCCGACAAAAAACACCAAATACGCCGCGCCAAACTCATCTAGCTTCTCCACAGGCACAGCCATCGATGACAAAAAAGGCTGCTGAATCAGCAAAAACACCGTTAAAAGCAAAATTGCCATCGCCACGAAGGTCCAAAAAATTGTCGCCAATAAGCGATTTAGTCCCGCCATATCGCCCGTGGCCGTCTTTGTCGCGACCTCTTTCTGCGCGGTGAAGCCAAAGCCAAAATCTAATAAAATTCCGTAGCCAAACAGGGACCACAACAACGCCCAAAAACCAAATTCTGCGGCAGAAAAATTCTGAAACATGAACCGAAACAGCACGAGCCCCAAAAGCATTCGCGTGATTACACCGATGTAGCCGCTTGCCGTCGTACTCCAAAATCTTTTTCTCCACTCCGCCATGACTTCGTACGCGAATGCTGTCATATACTTATCGCGAAACCAATTTTATTTGTAGTTTTTTGTTCTGTTGCATGATGCGCCGAATGATTGTTACAAGGATGGATGAAAGCATAGGAATTTGATGAATTTAGAGTGGCAGGATTTCAAGTGAACGCTACGTTGCTTTGCGAATATGTATGATTTACCGATTTCCGTTTGTCTGAGCCGAGAGGATGTGAATTTCCCGATTTTTGAAATCGATCATGCGAAATGCCAAGGGCGAATCGCTTTGCATGGGGCGCAAGTCTTGGCTTGGCATCCAGTGGATACGGCAGAGGTGCTTTACCTGAGTCCACAATCTCACTACACGGAAGGAAAGGCGATCCGTGGTGGCATACCTCTATGCTGGCCGTGGTTTAGTGCTCATGCGAGTGATCCTACTATGCCATCGCACGGTTTTGCGCGAAGCCGCTTTTGGGGACTAGAAAGCGTTAGCGAAACGCAAGAAGCTGTCACTTTTCGTTTTGCAACGAAGTGGCGCGAGCTGGCAGCTAGCGTGGAGATCATCTTGGGAGATACGCTAGAAGTGCGTTTAACGACATTGAACATGGGTGAAGCCCATGAACTGCTCGGCGGGGCGTTGCATAGCTATTTTCGAGTGAGCGATATCTCCGACATTTCCGCAGAGGGTCTTGAAAATAGCATTTATCTCGATGTTCTGCCGCCTCAACAGTATAAGAGACAGGTCGGAGCCGTCCGCATCGTGGAAGAATTCGATGCTAACTTCTCGAGCGATGCCGTGGTAAGAATCATCGACGCGCCGCTGAAGCGTGTCGTCGTGGTGGAGAAAAGCGGGTGTCCTTCGACTGTTGTGTGGAACCCATGGATTGATAAGGCGCGCTCGATGCAGGATTTGCCCGATGAGGATTATCGGAAATTCCTCTGCGTAGAACCGGCGGTCCTCCATTCGGATGCCATCACTCTTGCACCAGGGGAAAGTTATACATTTTCCACGAAAATCCGCTTGGAAGCTCATGAGAAATAGCTCATGACTCATCGACTTCGCGATGGTTGGAGCAGACCTTGCTCTTCTATCGGGAATCAAAACCTACCCAAACAACCCATGACATACTTCGTTCGTCCATCGATCTGCAAAAAGAGTTTTACCATTTTGGTAGTGGCGCTTGCAGCCATCTCGCCTGTTCTCGCCGAAAAAATGCTACACACAGCGTTTCGCCCTGGGCAACCATGGCCTGATACCAACGGAGTTCATATCAATGCGCACGGCTTTTGTGTCGTCGATTTCGCTGGTCGTCACTACTGGTATGGAGCAGAGAAAATCCAAGGCAAAACCGAAGACGAGAAAAACGAGGCTGGTGTCCGCTGCTACGTGAGTGATGACCTCATGAACTGGCAAGATCAAGGACTTGTTCTCTCGGTCTTTGCGCCTGGGACTCATCCCGAACTAGCAAATGCCTTCATTTTGGATCGGCCTAAAGTGATTTATCAGGAATCCACGAAAACATTCATCCTCTATTTCAAACTCTATCCACCCAAGTCGCAAGGGGGGAAAAGCGGCAAAGATTACGCCTACGTCGGTGTCGCCACCGCGACTAAGCCCACGGGGCCTTTTGTCTATAAGGGTAGCTTCCTTGGAAATAACAGCAAGTTTGGCACGGGAGATTTCGCCATTTACGTCGATGACGAAGGCGCGATCCATCACATTGCTGTCCGCAAGCCAGATAAAGCCTTGGTGTGCGGCAAGTTGTCACAAGATGGCATGAAGCCTGTCGGAGAATATGTCCCAATGGAAGGAATCACCCATGGCACGGAGGCTCCTACGATTTTTCGACGTGGCAAACAGGTGTTTTTGCTTGGTTCGGAAACTTCCGGATGGAAACCGAATGCCGCTCGCGTGTTTGTCGCGGACCGCATCACTGGGCCGTACAAGGAGCTTGCCAATCCATGCCTAGGCGTCAATCCAACGAACAAGCTCGGACCAGATAAAACCTTCGGTGGCCAAAGTACTTACGTTTACCCTGTGGCGGGGAAGAAGGATGCGTGGATTGCGATGTTCGACATCAACCAACCGGATGAGCCAATCAAAGCCGGCTACATTTGGCTTCCCATCCAATTTGAAGCCGATCAACCCATCATCCGCTGGCGCGATCAGTGGGATCTCTCTGTATTTTCCAAACCGTGATGTGGGGACTGCTACTGTGAGTTTTTTAGGTGGCGCGGGATTGGTGCGCATCATTTTTTGTGCAAGGGGTCACACGCCTTGCTGACTGTGTGAGTTGTTGCCCGCCTCTCGACGGCATGAACAGATTTTCGTTTCCTCTGCATGCTTTTTTCCTTCTCAGTCATGAAGTCTTAGATAGCATCGCTTCTATCGCACCATTGCCCCAAAACCACATGTCTCATCTGCCAAAATTCACCTTTCTTACCATCGCCACTGCTGCGCTGATTGCCGGAAGCGCCCTAGCGATTTCCACTCCTGAAAACCTCGGGCAATGGGAGAAACCGACAAAAATCGGACCAGACAAGGAGTGTCCCGGTTTCCTCGTGAACCTTGGCCCCACCGGTGCCCGGGCGATTCTCAAGGAGTCCTCGTTCGTGGTGAAATACGTTTTCGCCAAATCACCAGCCGACGGACAGCTACGCATCGACGATGAAATCACTGGCGCAAACGGCAAAGCTTTCGCACAACACACCTTCGGCAAATTCTACGGTATGGAACCCGGCGTGGGCTACGAGGGGCCGATCATGGACATGGGCAACGCCATTGAGGATAGTGAGGGCAAGGACGGCATGCTCAGCCTCGACATCATACGCGGCGGTCAGCCCGTAAAGGTGGAGGTCAAACTCGAAGCCATTGGCCGTTTCAGCAATACCTTTCCCAAGGGCTGCCCGAAGTCGGAAAAACTAACCACGCGGGCGATGGACTACCTGCTCCATCGCCCCGAAGAACGCTGCGGTATCGTACATGAAAAGGGTTTGCTCGGCCTCGCCATGCTCGCGCAGGGAAAAACCAAAGAAGCGGAAGCTCTTGCCATGAGCTGGAACAAGCCGCCGGGCGAAAAGGAGTGGACATGGTATCCTTCCTACCAAGCCATTTTCCTCTCTGAGTATTTCCTTCAGACCGCCGACAGTCGCGTCCTGCCGACCATCGAGGAGGATTGCAAACGCCTTTACCTCTCGCAAGTTATCGATCCAGAACTCTACAAAGACGCCATGCACGGCGGCAAGCCGCAGGCAAAAAATTTCCTCAAAGGCGGCAACGGCCACGGCGCGCGCATCGCCGGTTACGGCACCATGACCATCAGCACCCTCATGGCCATGCTTACTTGGGAGCTCGCCGAAGACACCGGGGTAAAAATCAACGACTTCAATCGCGACCTTGCCTTTGACTGCATCCACACGCACACCAACAAAACTGGCTTCATGGGCTATCGTCACTCCACCGATGCCTACACACCTGTCGGGCGCCAAGGTCTCTGCCTCATCGTCCATCGCCTCGCCAACCGCCCGGATACCAGCGACTATGTGGCTCGCGTCACCGCAAACCTCACCGCCTCCAAGACTCGTCTTAATGACGGCCACGGCGACAACGCCCTCGCCTGGGGTTGGGCTCTCCTCGGCGTTCAGCTTTCCGGAAACGAAGCGGCCACACGCGAGGTCTTCGACTACAACAAAGCGTTCCTCAACATGGCTCGCACGCACGACGGAGCCTTCGTCATCCAACCCGGTCGCAATCTCGCTGAAAAAGCCTACTACATGTCCCCCCGCATACACCCCACCGCCGCTATGGTTCTAGCTCTCGGGACGGAAAAAGGAAAACTCAGGATTCAGGGCGCGAAGGCAAAACCGTAACCATGATGAAAGCCTGCCAGCCCTGCTTTGATTGACCCAATTTTTTCCGTCGAAAATTCCCGTGGAAATAGCAATCTTCGGCAATTTTGATCGGATTCCTTGTAAAACGAGAGCGCAGACTACGTATCTTACGCGGATTGACTTCATCGCGGGAAAAAGCAAAATCCAACCATTCATAACCCATAACATATTTCATGAAATTCCTCATCGCCACCTTCGTTTCGGCATGCTTAGCAGCCACGTCGATCACTGCCGTAGAACCGAACAAGCCCAATTTCATCTTCATCCTTAGCGATGACCTTGCGCAAGGCGATTTAGGAGCCTATGGACAAAAACTCATCCAGACTCCGAACCTTGATCGCATGGCGCGCGAGGGCACACGCTACACGCAGGCCTACTGCGGCACCACCGTTTGCGCGCCTTCGCGCACGGCATTGATGACAGGGCTGCACATGGGGCACTCTCCGATCCGTGCCAATCGCGAGGCAAAACCAGAAGGCCAGAAACCACTTCCAGCAGAAACGTACACCGTCGCCCAACACCTCAAGACTGCCGGTTACTCCACCGCCGCCATCGGCAAGTGGGGCATGGGGATGTTTGATACCACGGGCAGCCCGCTGAAGAAAGGCTTCGATTACTTTTTCGGCTACAATTGCCAACGCCTCGCTCACAGCTACTTCCCCACGTATCTCTACAAAAACGATCAGCGATTTGAACTCCCCGGTAACGATGGCAATACGCAAATCGAAGGCAAAGGTGCCATCTATGCACAAAATCTCATCGCCGATGAAGCTCTTACTTGGGTTCGGGCACAGAAGGATCAGCCATTTTTTCTCTTCTACGCGATCACCCTGCCGCATGGCACGTTTCAGATCGATGACCAAGGCCTTTACAAAGACAAGCCATGGACCACGCAGGAAAAAAACTACGCCGCGATGGTGACCCGCCTCGATAGCGATGTCGGGCGTCTTCTCGATCTTTTGCGCGAACGGAACATCGATAAAAACACGCTCGTGATGTTTGCTGGCGACAACGGATCCTCGTTCAGCACCGACTCTGCCATCGGGAAACGCTTTGACCAGACGATGGGTGGCAAGCTCCGCGGATTCAAACGTTCCATGTATGAAGGAGCTCTGCGCCAAGCCTCCCTCGCTTGGTGGCCTGGAACCGTGACCGCTGGTCGCGTGAGCGAAGAGCCATGGGCCTTCTGGGATTATTTGCCAACGATTGCGGAATTGATCCATACGCCACTCGCTGCCAGTGTGCCTACCGATGGCCATTCACTGGCGTCATTTCTCAAAGGCGGCGCGGCACCAAAGCGCGACTACTTTTATTGGGAGTTGCACGAAGGAAAACCCATCCAAGCTGCGCGCTGGGGAGATTGGAAAGCTGTGCGCAATGGCCCTGCACAACCCATCGAAATTTACGATCTACAAGCCGATGTTAGCGAAGCCAAAAACCTAGCGAGCGAAAAGCCCGACTTAGTGGCCAAAGCCGAAACCATTTTTCAATCCGCCCGCACCGATCATCCCGATTGGCCACTGACGAAGCAACAAAAAGGACCTAAGCCCAAAAAACAATGAGATGGGGAAATCGCTCGGAGAGGATACCCAATCCCTATCTGCTGAATCGACTCTCCATTTGCATTGATAAAACGCTTGGGCTTTTGCTGTATCATTCTAGTGCATGGACTTGCCTGATTTGATTGAGTATTGCTTGCAATGTGAGCATTGCGAGGAATGCACGCCGTTTGGACCGGATATCTTGGTGTATAAGGTGGGCGGCAAGGTTTTTGCCATCACTGGGGTGGATTCGTTTCCTGTTTTTGTGAATCTGAAATGTGATCCGGAACGATCTCTCCTTTTACGCGAGCAGTATGATGGCATCACTCCAGCGTATCACATGAACAAGAAGCATTGGAATTCTGTCGCACTTGATGGTCGCGTTCCAGCTTCGCTGATTCGCGAATTGGTGGATCATTCATATCAATTGGTTCGCAAGAGCTTGTCCAAAGCACAGCGCGAGTCCTTGCGGTAATGCTGCACCGAGGATGGTGTGGTTCGCTAGATCCCTGATTCCCTACGCTACTAGTCTTTTTTAGGTTTGGAATCGAGAAGTGCCTTTTTTTCTTGTTCAGGGGGTGAAGTGAAAACGACGTGTTTCCATGTCGTGTTGGCGAGCGGGCCTGTGCCTTGGAATTGAAAGAGTCCTTTGATGATGGGCGATAGTGGAAATGTGAGAAAGCCTAGCAGTCCTCTCGCATTCATGCGAATGGTCATATCGAGCGTTTTTTTATCGAGATCGCAGGTGCCGTTGCCGGTGAATTTGAGATTTCCTGTTGCCGTCTTGAAGTCTGCAAATTCAAGGAGGCCATTTTTGATCGTGAAACTTGCGGTGGCGTTTTCGGCACGTTCGAAACCGACTCTGCGGTCGCCGACAATGCCAGCGATGAGCGGCGAAAGGGGTCCGAAAACGGGAACGGCAAAAAGTTCGCCGTTTTCAAGGCTGCTTTGACCATCGCCGTTGAGAGTGGTTGTGCCGTCATTGTCACCGCTGAGTTTGATTTTTCCCGTGAGCCTACCGTAGCCTTTTTCTTTGAATTCGTGAGTTTTGGCAATTTCTTCCATGGAAAAATTGCTCCATGACGTGTTCACCGTGAAGGCATTTTTTGCTTTGGTGCCCACAGAGATGGTGCCGGACGCATCGCCGTCAAAGAGCTTGCATTTGATTGGGCTGATGAGGACGGAATCGTCGGATACAACCACCTTGGCTGTGATCTCGCGAAAGACCGTGGGCTGGCCAATCAGTGTCCATGTCATGGCATCAGCGCGTTGAATGGCGATGTTGATGTTGGTGTTTTTTTGATGTCGGACATCGATGATGCCTGAGGCGGCGAGCTTGGGAGCTTGTTGGAAGAGATAGTCTTCGAGGTGATCTGCGGCTTGAGGGGCGAACATGCGCAGGAGCGGCGCAGGGTAGAGGGTGCCGCTAAGGGAATCGATAGCAACGTGTCCGTGCTCGTGGATCCAGTTGACCGAGGTAGCGGTGACAGGGCCGTGCGTCGCGGTGGTAAATTTTTTGCGCAGTGGATAATCAGTGTAGTCGAAGTCCACGGCAATTTTACTGAAGAGGAGTGCCGCGTTGCTGAGATCCATGTTGCAGGCTGCCTGATACACAGGCACGCCGCGGTAGGCGGTGTTCTTGACGCTGGCCGTACCGGTGACGTGCCATGCGTAGATGTTGGTGATATCCGATGTGCCCGAGAGTTTTACGTAGGTCTCCGCCTTGCCAGAGGGGGTGAAGGCGGCGAGAACGACTGCTAAGGGTTGGCCCGCGAAGAAGGGTTGGCCGATGGCAGGCGGCAGGGTGCTTTCGATTTCGTAGTCAACCAGATTTCCGGATACAGTCGCTGCGCCTTTAAGCCAACCCTGTTTGTGGGTGAGTTCTAGGTCTTTGAGGACGAGGGAATGCAGAGAGATGCTTGATCCGAGGTTGATGTGGGCTTCGGCAGAGGCTTTGCATTGCTGAAGGCCGGTCGTTTCGAGATTTTGAAACGCAGGAGTTAAGACCGGGTGTTTGATGAGTGGGCGCAGCAGATCCATGGGCAAAGCTCCTTTGGCGCGGGCGCGCAGGGCTTGATCTTTCATCATGATCGAGAAGGTTAGTGGTCCTTGGGCATGGGTTACGCTAACGTCGCGCAGGTAGATGTCTCCTTGGTTGTAGGAGAAATCAAGCTTGAGGTCATCGAGAAGATGACTGCGGTATTGAGAGGTTTTGCAGGCGGCGGTGCCAGTGGCTTGGAGGCCGAAAGCGGTTTTGGTGAGATCAAAAGAACCATCAAAGACGAGGTGTGGTGGAGTGATGAGGGCGATTTCTGGAACCAGTGGCTGAGGGCTGAACACGCGGGCGATGTGCAGGACATCGAGCTTGGAGTCGCATTGGAAATGGCCGCTGCGTTTGTAGAGATCGTAGGCAAAAGTGCCTTGGAACTTGCCGTTTTTGTCACTAGCGGTGCAATGAGAAATGTAAAGCACGGAGCGGCTGATATTGCCGGTGGCGACGATATCGTGGAGTTCGAAATCGTCACGTTTCAGCTCCTTCGAGCGAAACTCGATGTTTGCTCGCAGCGCGTTCCATTTATTGACATCGGCTTGGAAGTCGATTTTGATTTCTGGAGGGAGTTCCTTATCCCATTGCCAGCGGGAAATTTCTTTGACAACGTTTTGTAGGAGTTGGCGGACTTTGAAGTCAGATTTTTCTTGATTTGCTTGAGTAGGGGTTTTTTTCCAGCCGATGACCTCGGCATTGATCACGAGCTTAATGCCAGCAATGACACCTTCGGCGCGAGTGAGTTCAAATTTTCGGTCGCGATTGATACGAATTTTGCCCGAAAGATCATCAATCTTCAAGTGCTCGATATCCCCGGATTCGGACGCGATGGGGATGAGGATGTCGGCGTTTTCGATTTCGAGTTTGGTGAGTTGATGAACTTGGCGTAAGGCTTTGGTCTTATCTACATCGAATACGAGGTGTTCTAGCTTGGCGAGTTCTTGTCCGTGGTCGAGGCTTGTGTAAAAGCGAATGTTTTCGGCGACGATTCCCGACCAAGGAATGTAGCTGAGGCGCTCGATGCGAACAAAGATTCCATTTTGGGCAAGTTTGGACTCTAGGGCTGTACGCCAAGATTGAGGCATGCCGATGGCATTAAGCCATAGCAAAAGAACGATGGCAAGAAAGAGGCTGGAAAGCGTGGTGAAGAAGAACGCTGTGCGCAGTTTGCGGAGAAATCTGGAGCGTGAGAGGGGCACTTTTTTTACAACAGGGAGAGGAAGTGGAGGACTGCACCGTTGGAGTTGCAGGAATTAGGGGCGGCGGATGGCGCGTTGGGAAGGCGGAGTGACCGCATTTTTGTAGAGGAGCACGGCATCGGTGATCCCACGAGCCACCGCATCGAGGTATTTGCTGTTGTGAATCAATTGCGCTTCGTAGGCGTGGCTCATAAAGCCGCCCTCAAGGAGGATTGCAGGGTGGTTGACGCCCGTGAGGACGCTGTAGCGGGCGCGCTTGATGCCGCGATCGCGCGTATTCGTGCCGAGCTTGACACGAAGTTGGCCGTGGACAGCGGTGGCGAGGGCGACGTTGGCGGAGTCATTGCTATTGCCTTGGAGGGAAACGTCATCGCTGTCACGGGCGGAGCGTCCGTAGTGGGCGACGCCGGCAGGGGAAAGGGTGAAGGTTTCGATGCCACGAGCGGCTCGGCCACCTGCATTGAAGTGGATGCTGATAAAGATGGCAGGGTCTTTGACTGCATTGGCAATGTTCACGCGCTCATCCAAGCTAAGATAGACATCGCTTTTTCGAGTCATGATCACACGATAACCTTTAGCGGTGAGGTATTTTTCTACCAGTTGCGCGACGTAGAGATTGTAATTTTTCTCTGTTCCGTAAGCATTCACAGCACCGCTATCTTTGCCACCGTGGCCTGGATCGAGGATGACGGTGCGAAATTTCCCCGCGCCTGTAATATAAGTGGGGCGTAGAACAGGATCGATGAGTTTTTGTAAGTCGAGGCGAGAGATGCAGACGTCAGTGCCTTTTTCGACGATGGGGTCGGAGCAAATAAATTTCACGCCATTGAGTGAGCACTCTTGATCGCCGACTTTGAGCTGAAACTTGATTTTGCTTTGATCTAGGCTGATGTTTTTGCCGTCGCGGGTGATCGTGGCAAACTGGTAGAATTTTTTTACGCTATTGAGTGTGATGTAGCTCTTATCGCCCACGCGAACTTCTTGCCATGTCATGGCAGCAGGTTGAGCCTGAGCAAAAAGAAATGGAGTCGCGGAACTAAAGATCAGCGACAAGCAGGAAAGATAACGTGGGATTCTAGAACAGGTCAACATAGTTCATGTAGCGAACTTGAGAACACTATGGTCAAATCGCGGGAGTCTCGCAAGCACGATTTTACGAATTTGAGGCGTGACAAGATTGGCTAAGTTCGCAATGATGCTCCGCAGAATGAAATTGCATAAAACGCTAGGGAAATTCTTTGTTTTTAGCTTAGCCGCATGCTTGCCATGGGTGAGTTGCACTCCTGACTTATCACCGCCGATTACCTATTCTCAGCCGCAACAAACGGTAAAACCGAATTCTAGTTCAGCGCAGCAAGGGGGGGGATCCTCGCGAGGCCTGCAAAATCCATCGATGCAACTGACCAGCCAATTCGGCAAAAACACGGGTGTTACCGTAAGCCGAGTCGCAACTGCTGGGCCCTACGTGGCGTTGACGTTCGATGATGGCCCTCATGCGAGCAATACACCGAGATTGCTGAATATTTTGCGCAGTCGGAATGTGAAGGCGACATTTTATGTGATTGGAAAAAATGTGGATCTCTACCCTGGAATCGTTCGCCGCACCGTGGACGAGGGGCATGAGATAGGCAATCACACCTACAATCATCCGAAGTTGTCTTCGATGAGTATGTCCGCAGTGAATCAAGAATTGAAGAGGACGAAAGATTCGATCGTTCAGGCATGTGGCATCGCGCCAAAGACCATGCGCCCGCCGTATGGTGCGCTCTTGCAAAATCAGCGGCAGAGCATTTACGAGAGCTTTGGTTATCCAACGATCATGTGGTCGGTAGATCCCATGGACTGGCGTCGTCCGGGTGTTTCTGTGGTAACATCGCGGATTTTGTCAGGAACCACGCAAGGTGGGATCATTTTGCTTCATGACTTGCACGCCAGCTCGGTTGATGCAGTGCCTGGAGTCATCGATGGTCTGTTGCGCAAGGGGTATCGTTTTGTCACGGTATCTCAGCTTCTTGCCATGGGAGGCAAGGCAGAAGTGGGCGTGAACCATGTTTCCGAGGGATCTGCCGTTGCCGTTGCGGAGCAGTAATTTCAGATCAGTTGATAGGTAGAGCGGGCGGCTCGACAAAAAAGCTGCTTGAGAGATTCCCATGATCGGTGAAATATACTTTGCAACGCGAGAAAACTTACGCCGCCTGTGGGATGGAGTATTTGCATTGTCGAAGAAATGTCCGCGGAAAGATGCTTTGACGGAGGGACAGGCCTCGCAACGCAAGGCAATGGAAGCTGAGCTGACCCGTCCGTGGGTGATTTTTGTCTGTGGTGAAGTCAATGCAGGGAAGTCCGCTTTGCTCAATGCATTAGCGCGGGAATCGATTTGTAAGGTGGATCCCTTACCGCAGATTGGTCCAGTAAAATGGCACAAATATGGAATGCAGCGACGGGAGAAACCTTTGGTTGATGGCGTGATCGAATGCACTGCCCCCATGCGGTTTTTGCAGTGCTTTGAACTCATCGATACACCAGGAACGAACAGTGGAGAAAAGCAATATCTGGCGGCGGCAGCACGACTCGGCAATGAAGCGGACTTGGTTCTTGTGATCTTTCCTGCCAGTAATCCATGGGGCGCACCAACGTGGGATTTTCTGAGCCGCCAGCCTTCGGCCTTTGTGGATAAGGCGATTTTTTTGCTTCAACAATGCGATCGAAGAGAAGACGCGGATATCCCAGTTCTGTTAGGGCATGTGCGAGATTTATCCATGAAACGCCTTGGCAAGACACCCCCGGCATTTGCGATTGCTGCAGAACTGGCCGGCACATCGCATCACAAAAGTAGTGGCATGCAGTCACTGGAAATGCATCTCTCGCAGCGAATTCAAACCTCGACACAACGAAAAAATGCACTCCGAGCGATTCACCAATTCATAGCAGAAGAGCTGCGTGGCATAGAGGACAGCGTGGACGAACAAGCTCGCTCGCTGGCGCAAAAAGGTCAAATCCTTGACGAGATCGAAAGAGAAATCGACATGATGCGTGCCGAGACCTTGCGTAATCAAACCAAGAGCTTAGGTGGAATCGCGGAGGTCTTCCAATATGGAGTGAGAAATGCTGCGGAGATTCTAACAAAACGGCTATCGACAATGAGAAGCATCACGAGGTTGTTTCGAAACGAAGATACCGCCCGCGATGCAGAAGCTCTGATTCAACCCCAACTGCTTAATGCGCTGGAACATGTTACAGGAAGCGATCTCAACGATTTGATCGAACGCTGCTGCAAGCACTGGAGTTCCTTGCGCTCGCGGCTCCAAATCGTCGTCGGGGTGGATTTTGAGGATGTCTCCATTACCCATGATCGGCTTACGCGTTCCGCAGAAGATTTTGTCCAACGCATGAGCAAAGCATCGGCGCGTGCCATCAGCAATCTGCGTCTGCGCGGAACTCTCGATATGGCACTTCGGTCGCGCAGTAGCGGAATGAACCTCCGAGCTAGTTTGACTTTAGTTCTTATTACCTGTGCGGGACTTTCAGGAGGAATGGGATGGAACTGGGTAGCATTCGGATTGCTGTTTTCCGCCGCAGTTTCTTGCGTTTTTCTGGTGCACTTAGCGATTCAAATTCGTGGCGAAATCGTCGATGAATTTGGCAATCGCCTACTCCATCAGAGTGCATCATTTGTTTCAGCCATCCGTGGTGATTACGAAGATGGTCTGCGGATGTTTTTCCGCGATTACAGTCATGGATTGGAATCCATTCGCAAACATCTGGTCATTCAGAATGCTGCGACCAAGCCGCTCATGAAAGAATGGAATGAGAGATTTCTCGAACTCAAAGCGATGGAGCAGGAGATTGGTTGAGTTTCTCCGCGTTTTCTATATTTTCCACCTTGCTGGTAATTTCTCCGTCGCTGAGTCGAGTCACAAGAGTCGCACCTGGCTGTATCTCCGACCTGCTGCGCAGCAAATGACCCATCGCATCAAAGGTGATAGAATACCCGCGTTGCAAGGGGGCTTCTGGACTTAGGGTTCTTAGTAGCGTCTGCAAGTGTTCCAGCTTCGTCTCCCTCCCATGAATCGACTTCATCGCAGCTTGATCAAGCCGAGGTGACAACTGCGCTAAGCGCACGGACATGGTTTCCTGCCAGCGTGCGGGATGCCGTGATAAAATACGCTTTTGCAGGTGCTCGGTTCGTTGCCGTAGATCCATAAAAGCTCGCTGCATGGCAGAGTCCAAACGCTGCTCTGCCAAATCCAAGCGCGTTTGCGATTCACGTAACAAACGACTGCTGTCTTTTGCCAATGCCCCTCGACGCAAAAACTCCAATTGCCGCGCTATGGATGATAGCTTTGTCATGCTCAACTGAAACATTCTCGCTCGGATCGTCTCCATCATCCTAGCCAATTCCTCAGCGTCTGGTGAAACCAACTCTGCCGCTGCACTTGGCGTTGGTGCACGCACATCCGCCGCGAAATCCGCAATCGTAAAATCGATCTCATGCCCCACCGCAGAAATGATCGGCAGCGGACAATCAACGATAGCCCGAGCAACCACTTCTTCATTGAAACACCACAAGTCTTCTAGCGAACCGCCACCTCGCCCGACAATTAGTACATCACAGACACCTTCTCCATCCCTCTCTCTCCGCGAAAAATCTCGGATCGCCGCAGCAATTTCTCGCTCCGCGCCTCGCCCTTGTACACGCACTGAAATCAACACCAGATGCACCCAAGGAGCTCTGCGTCTCAGCACGTTAAGCATATCTTGTAGCGCCGCTCCCGTGTCCGATGTCACAAACCCCACCCGTGACGGAAAGCGCGGCAAACGCTTCTTCTTGGTGGCATCAAACAAACCCTCCGCATGCAACTTGCGCTTTAACGCCTCAAATTTCGCCTGCAAATCTCCTGCTCCTACCGCCTCGGCTCGCAGCACGATGATCTGCAAGGTGCCACGCGCTTCATACAGCGTCGCCTCGGCAAACACCCGCACCTTCACGCCGTCACGCAATTCTTTACTGCCCTCTCGGCGCGATGCGCTGAACATCGCACACGAGATCTGCGCGCCCTCATCTTTCAGCGTGAAATACCAATGGCCGCTCGGCTGCTTCCTCAGATTACTCACCTCGCCTTCGACCCAAATCTCGCCCACGCTGATTTCGATCGCGTTTTTGATCCGCCGCAACAACTGCGTCACACTCAAGGTCGTATCGCTCACCACCCCACTATGTGCCATTTGCTTTCAACGAGCAACTACGGAGAAAAAAATTCCTCCACCCGATTGCGATCCAGCCAGCCCAATGACCCGCATTCCACTTCAGCTACCTCAGCAGCAATCGCCGAAATCTTCTGCCCATGCTCTGCTGCCGAAAAGTCCCGCAAACACCCCAATGGTAACGCCTGCCGATGCTCCAAAGCCTCACCCAACCACTCCCGTGCATCCCTAACAATACCATGCCGCCACACACGCATCTGCACTTTACCTTGTTTCACATCCACCAAAAGCCTCGCCGCTGCATCTTTTTCCATGAGCGAAAAATCCAGACCCTTCTCGTCCTCGAGTCGATCATACAAGTAACGATGCTCCACCCCGTACAGATCGCGCAAATCCTCGTCCACATGTGCAATCGCTCGACCCAACATCGGCCTTTGCCACGCCACGCACTCGACAAATGCCATGCCAAATCCCTCTTGTCTCGACGTGCTCACCACATGTGTCGCCCGCTCCATCCAGATCGCCAAATCTCCTCCCTGCTCATCCGCTACGCCAAACTCCACCGGCAAATGCAACTCGCGCGCCCAATGTTGCCACCAAGCATACTCCTGTTGCCTGCGTGATTCCCCGGGATGCAATGTCGTTGCAAATCGCGCTCCAGGCGGAGCTAGTGCCGCTAATAAACACAGCTCTCCGATATTTTTCCGATCAATCCCACGCGTCGGATACAACACAAAAGGCTCGCCGCCAGTCGCCGCGATCGCCGTCACGTCAGCGAGTGGATTTGCTACCACACGGCACCAAGCTTCCGGCAATCCGGCGCATTGCAAAGCTCGTGCATCTCGCCGCGTCAACACCACATAGCGAATTCTTTGTCCCATCGGATACAGTTGGCTAACTTCTCGCAACGCTGCCATATTTTCCGCCCTGCCGTCTTCGGCAAAATCATGCAAATGTAGCACCATGCTTTCCCCCTCGGACGCCAGTCGTCCCACCACGCTCGTCCACGCCTTATGACAACCCAGCATGGGATTGTGAATATGCCACGTGACCCGCTCCCCCAAAGCTGCCACCGCTCGCTTCACCTCTTGCCATAACGACTCCGCGTCACATTCCTTACCCTTAGCATAATCCAGCCCAGGCACCACCAGCACAGGACAATCCACATCAGATGGCGGTGATGAAGTCATGAACATCACTTCATGCCCAAGGCTCCGTAAGGCGAGGATCTCCTCACGAATCACCCCGCTGACCCCACCCGTCCTCATGTGATAATGCACCAGCAAATGAATCATCGTCGCAAATTTATTCTTACGCAACAGCATCACATCCGCATCCCGTTACCGAGTCCAACAAAAAAATCCGACCATCCAGCGTTCTTTGCCATTTTTCTACTCTGGGGCTGGCGTAAGATTTTTAGTTGCAGCAAAGGCACTCATCCATCACCGTTGGCTCATGCGAATCATCCACTTGATTATTCCGTTGCTTCTGCTTTTGCCTTTGCAAGCTCAAAGCACTCCGAACATCCTCTTCATTTTTTCTGATGATCATGCGCTGAAGGCAATATCCGCCTACGGTGGGCCGCTGAAGGATATCGCACCCACGCCCAACCTTGACCGCATCGCCAATGAAGGAGCGTTGTTTCGGAACGCCTTTTGCGCCAACTCCATTTGCGGACCTTCCCGTGCATGCATTCTCACAGGCAAGCATTCGCACCGCAACGGCTACCTTAGCAATGACTTCGATACCTTTGACGGCAACCAGAGAACCCTACCCAAAATCCTTCAGGCTTCAGGTTATCAAACAGCCGTCATCGGCAAATGGCATCTCGTCTCCCAGCCACAAGGATTCGATCACTGGTGCATCCTTCCTGGCCAAGGAAGTTATTACAATCCAGAGTTCATCGAAGCCACCGGAAATACCAAGGTGCCGGGATACTGCACCGATATCATCACGGAAAAATCTCTCGAATGGCTGAAATCTCGCCGCGATCCCTCCAAGCCTTTCTTCCTGATGTGTCAACATAAGGCTCCTCACCGCAATTGGTCGCCTGCACTACGACATACGCGTTTGTTCGCGGACATTCAAATCCCCGAGCCTGATACCTTATTTGACGACTATTCGAATCGCAGTTCGTCCTTAAAAAAACAAGAAATGTCCATCGAGAAAGACCTCTCTTGGGCGTATGACCTGAAACTGCCCGCCGGTCATTCGTTTCCCAAGCATTTTACCGATATCGGCCCCAATAACGAATACGGGCGCATGAACGAAGAGCAAAAACGCGAATGGGATGCCGCCTACGATCCAGAAAATCAGGCATTCGTTGCAGCGATGAAATCTGGTAAACTCGATTCGAAAGACATCACTCGCTGGAAATACCAACGCTACCTCAAGGACTATCTGCGCGCCGTCCGCGCCGTCGATGAATCCGTGGGGCAGATGCTCGATTACCTCAAAACCTCGGGGTTGGAGAAAAATACCATCGTCATTTATTCATCAGATCAGGGTTTCTATCTTGGCGATCACGGTTGGTACGACAAGCGCTGGATGTTTGAAGAGTCTCTCGCCATGCCCTTCTTGATCCGTTGGCCCGGTGTTGTGAAGCCTGGCTCACGTCCCGATGCGTTGATCCAAAATATCGACTATGCACCAACTTTTCTCGAAATGGCTGGTCAAAAAGCTACGCCTGACATGCAAGGGAAAAGCTTTGTCGCCTCACTCAAAGACGAAAAACAATCCCACCACGATTCCATTTACTATGCCTACTACGGCGAGAACACCCACCAAGTAGCGCGGCACGATGGCGTGCGTTCCAAGCAACACAAACTCATCCGCTTCCCTGCGACCGATGAATGGAATTTGTTTGATCTGAAAAAAGATCCTAACGAAATGAAGTCCGTCCATGATGATCCAGCCTACGCAAAAATCCTTGCTGAAATGAAGCTGAACTTCGCAAGCCAACGCAAGACCTTCGGCGTTAATCCCTCGACCGTTCCAGAAATGAAACTCAAAACGCCTTGGTGGAAAACACGGCATCAAGAAATCATCAAAAAAGTCAAAGCCATCAAAAAAGGCGCGATTCCCCAGCCCTCCATCGTGTTTCTCGGCGACTCCATCACACAAGCTTGGCAGGGCGCTGGCAAACTTGCCTTCGCCAAAAATTTCGGCACCGATGAGACGCTCAATCTCGGATTCTCTGGAGACCAGACGCAGCACGTCCTGTGGCGCCTCTACAATGGCGAGTTCGATGGTATCAAGCCTGCCTTTGTCTGCCTGATGATCGGCACCAACAACACAGGCGGTCGTCAAGATCCGCAGGAAACGGCTCAAGGCATTCGCTTGATCATCGACTTCATCCGCGATCGTTCGCCTCAAACCAAGATTCTTCTTCACGCGATTTTCCCACGAGGTGCAACATCTGATGACCCATTGCGTGTAGCGAACGGCCAAGTCAATCAGCTCATCAAGCCCTTGGTCGATGACAGCAGCGTCTTCTGGCTCGATATGGCACCCAAGTTTCTCAAAGAAGACGGCAGCCTTGAAAAATCGGTCATGCCGGACTTGCTCCACCTCAATGCCGCGAGCTATGAGCTGTGGTCAGATTCCCTTGCCGCCGCTCTCCAAGGCATGGGTTGGAAAAAATCGACCAAGGCACCTGCGCCGAGTAAATGATCGCTAATGCCACGCATTACGTTTTGTGAAAGGAGGACAGGCGTCCTCGCCTGTCTCGGCAAACAGGCTTCCAGCCTGTTTTTCTTCCTTCCGTGAACATTTCATCAGAATCTCCTCCCGTTTTCCTTTTTGAGAAAAAACACAAAACTTGATGCACGGCAGTATAGGATCACAGTTTACGCTGATTGTACTGATTTATAAAGGTAATGAGGTTCAGGAAACGGCAACTTTCACCCATTGGGCGAATGAGTTTCGTTTGCAAGAAAGCATCAGGAAAGGCGATTCGCGCAAAGTAGCGATAGCGATCCTGATTAAGCGCCACACGAGCGTGAGCAACATTGGGATTGCGGAGCGTCTAGGAATGGGGCATGATCGATCAGTAAGCCGTTTGATGAAGCAAGGAAAAACAGATGAAACAACGCAAAAGCAATGCAAAGAACTGGAAAAAATGTGACAATGCGAGGACTGCCCCCTGAGATTTGACCCCTGAGATTAAGGCATTACTTGCTGAGAAACTAGGAGGTGCGGAATTATTTCCAATAAAATCGAAATGAATAATTACATGAAAAATATATATAAGTTAAGAATTTGTAGATGCATATTGTTTACCACATTTATTTCAACTCAAATAATTAAATCTACTCCACCAAGTCCTCCGGAGAATTATGGAGAGATTAAAGGGGAAATTCTTTATGCAGTTTGGAGAGATAAATATGAAGTTAAAGAGATACGCCTATATGAATCAGAATCAATTAAAGATGAAGTGATAATCGCTCTCAATTCACCAAAATGGTATTTAGTAATCAAGCCTCAGAAGAATTTTAAAAAAAATGCCTCCGATGTTATAGATTTTTCAACTCGACTGCAACCTTTGTGCCCGCGAATCCCTGCAAAGGATGTTTTTCCAGAAAATTCAATGCTTGTTGCGCTTAATGGAGATAAATCTCTTCCTATTTCAGTAGGAAAAACGATAATTCTATCAAACTTTAAGCATCAAATTCAGTCAGATGCAGAAGGAATTAGTTCAGTTGATAAAATTGTTCTAAAATGAATCTCAGGGGGCAGGAGTAAGATATTTGTGAATGAAGTCTTTTCTCAAGCTCGAGAAAGGTTTGGAGCAAAAGCGCAAGGATGGAGCACTAGCGATGAAAGGAGATGCCCAATTGGCACGAGGGCTTCTGTAATTCTCAGGGATCAATCCGCGCATGGTAACATTTTGAAGTAAGCGTCCTAATAAGCGCGTTTGGTCATAGGTGTCGTGGGTCTTCAGCTATGACGTTTATGATGATGACTACGCGGTTTGTTTTTTTCGTTCTTTCGTAGGCTCGCGGCGTAGGCCTTGGTGGTCGCGTAAAATGCTTCGCCTCACGCGATTTGTATCGCGGTGCGCCTTTGGCGCGGAAGAGTAAGATGCAATCAAAGCCTTGAGCTTGCCAATGTGATCTTCCGCAAACTGGAGAAGTTCTTCCGCACTAATCCGAGGATTTGGCCAAAGGGTTTTAAAAAAACGTGAAACGTCCAACATAGTGCGCGTGTGCTTCCAAAAAAGGAGCAGACAAGACAAGCAGGAATCGCAATGAGGTATTCTTTTCCTTCCGGGTGTATTGCAAGTTTTGGCACTAGGTCTTGTCACGCGACAATACAATATGCAAGTTTTGACAATAGGCTTTGTCATGCGACAATACGCTATGCAAGTTTTGACAATAGGCTTTGTTAGCCGACAATACGCGTTGCAAGTTTTGACAATAGACTTTGTCACCTGACAATACGCATTGCAAGTTTTGACAGTAGGCATTGTCAGCCGACAATACGCATTGCAACTTTTGACAATAGGCTTTGTCACCTGACAATACGCATTGCAACTTTTGACAATAGGCTTTGTCAGCCGACAATACGCATTGCAAGTTTTGACAATAGGCTTTGTCAACCGACGAAAGGCATTCCAAGTTTACTCAACGGCATTTTACGAAGCTAAAAGCCAAGAACAAACTCCGTTAAACGCCTGATGCGTCAAAATGACACACTTTTGGAAAAAATGTAATCCGTTAATCCCGAGATCCGAAGTAGAGCGCCAGAAAGTCGCTGCCTGGCTTTGATGTGCAAGACGTTTCATGGCCGCAGTGGGCTGCATCCAAAGATGCTACCCCAAGGTCTGATATGCCTTGCACGGCAAATGATGACAGCAAGTGGCGGCGTTCTACTTCGGATTTTGCGATAATGCTTTCGTTTCGCAAAAAATGTGAACTCGTCAGCAATGATCAAGTGCTACGACAAGTAGCGATCTAACATTTCTCTCAGCAAGCGACTGTCGATCGGTTTGCTTAAAAAATCATCCATACCTACAGCAAGGCATAGCTCTTTTTCTTCTTTTGAGGCACCAGCCGTCAAGGCGATGATCGGGACGCGATGCTTAGAGCCAGATTCGATTTCACGAATGTTCTTCGTAGCCTCTAAGCCATCGAGCTCGGGCATTTGTACATCCATCAAGACGAGGTCAGGTCGCTTGTTTCGATAATGCTCTACCGCTTGCAATCCGTTCGTCGCTTGATGGATTTGAACCTTCGGTAGCAGTTTCGGCAAAAGGTTCATCATCAACTTCAAATTCATGGCCACGTCTTCTGCGACCAAAATGGTCCATTCTTTCTCGCTGCTTGTGACTTCTTGCGGTGTTAAGGCACTCGTTTCGTCTGAGATGAGAATCGTCGAACTCGCTGGCCGATTCAAATCACAAAGATAATGGAAAAGATCATCTTTCTTGATCGGTTTGCTTAGGCGAAAACGCACGCCGAGTTCACCAGAACGTCGATACAAGTTCGCATCCTCTAACGATGAATGCAAAAGGATGATCGGTAGCGCTGCGGTCTGCGGATTTTGATGTTCACGAATCTTTTGGATCGTTTCCAAACCATCCAGATCTGGCATATTGTAGTCACAGATCACCAAATCAAAGGACACTGATGAGGCAAGCCGGTCGATTGCCGACGTGCCGCTCTCATAAATCTCGCAATCGATCTGCCAGGAACGCAGCATTTTTTCGAGAATGTAGCGGCTGTTGCGATTGTCATCGATGATCATGCATTTCTTGACATGCTCGATGAGTGTGTTGTCCCGTTTCTCGCCATCTACCACCGATGTTTCGAGTTCAAAAGAAAATGTGCTACCTTCATGCGGTGTGCTGCGAATGTGGATGCTACTGCCCATTTTGCTAGCGATCATCTGCGAAATCACCAATCCTAGCCCCGTGCCACCGAATCTCCTGGTCGTGGATGAGTCAGCTTGCGTGAATGCGGTGAAGAGCCGATCCTTTTGTGCATCGTTGATGCCAATCCCAGTATCTCGAACATAAAACGAAATTTTACCCCTCGTGGTACCTTGCTTTTCAAAGCGCACCTTGAGTTCTACTTCGCCCTTTTCTGTGAACTTCACCGCATTTCCTAACAGATTCGCCAGGATTTGCTTGAGTCGCACAGGATCAACATCGGCAAAGCGCGGCATACTTGGGTCAATGTTGAGCAGTATCTCTAAGTTTTTCTGCCCCGCAGAAAATTTCACGAGATCCGCACTGCCTTCGATCAACTGGATCAGATCCGTGCGGACGATGTCCAACTCCAGCATGCCAGCCTCGATTTTTGAAAAATCTAAAATATCGCTAATGATTCCCAAAAGCGTGTGTGCTGACATATTTACATTTTTGACATAGCTTTCCTGCATGGGTTGCATTGGGGTGTTCATCAGGAGTTCTGAAAAACCGATCACGCCATTGAGAGGGGTGCGGATTTCATGACTCATGTTTGCCAGAAATTCTGACTTTGCCCGACTCGCACTCTTTGCTTCTGTGATCGCTAGCTGCAATGCTTGTTCCTGCTTGCTGATTTTTCCCGTGAGAATGAAACCTAGGGTGATAATCACCAATGCAAAGCATACCATCCCAGTGTCGATCAAGGTATGCTCCTCACTTTGCCGATCATTCGCTTTTTGATAAAGCTCGGTGATATAGTGAAATTCATTTTTCAATCCCATAGCAGCACGGGTGATCTTGCTAACATGCTCTTCACGTCGTGGTTCTTCGAGCAGCAATCTTCCACTTTGCATGTATTCTTCAATAGGCTCTTGGATGCGTATCAAGTGGTTGCAAATTTCTTCTACATGATTCTCTTTGAGATCTAATGTCGCGTCGCCATGCAGCAATGCTTTAGTGAAAGCATCGTAAGTTCTAAGCTCAGATTTTAAAACGGATACCACTGCATTCTTCTGCTCGTCGTCACGCGGATCTTGGATAGTGAGAGAATGGAGCTGTTGTGCATAGTTTGCGATCAGCATCGTTCGCATCCGTTGTGAGCCAGATACATTGATGGCAGTGCTGTAATATTTTTGCTCGGGACTTTTGTATATGGTAAAACCGATACCTACGACAAAAGGCACAAACGATAGCACCAAAATGAGCAAGTTATTGGCCGCAAGCGAGGATGGTTTCATTTTTTGGGATTCTTGATATTACAAAATTTGCAGCATGTATCGTAACGTGTTACTTACACTAC
>JAIYDP010000362.1 GCA_027487435.1 Verrucomicrobiaceae bacterium
GACGCATGACGGGTGGGGGGGTGCGCCGTCAAAGAAACGAACAATCTTAAAAAATAAATCCGACTTTGTAGACGCGGTAAGGTCTAAAATAACGTCGCCACTCTCGCCGCCAGCGCGCGCCTTGATGGGGACTTTAAATTTTGAAAGAGCCTTGCCAAGGTCTTCCAGACCGGCTGGAGCTGTCCTCGGAGAGATGCTGCTTAAATACAAGTCGATCAATCCGACCGCAGAATCCTCTGGGAAACACTTAACCATTACGCATTTCAGTATACTAGCGCTCTTCATGGCCGCAACAGCGTTCGGAAGATGCGCGGGGGGGATGAAGCGAAGGCGCGGGTACCTCTGCAGCGCCATGTCCACCTCAGCTTTCCACTTGGCGTGGGTTCCGATCAGCTCCAGGAGCTTGTCGTGCATTGCGTCGACGGATGTGACGGCGCCTAGTGGGACCCGGTTTGAGCGAAACTTGGGGTTGCCCGCCGCATGCAACGACAACAGGGAATTGTGCGCTCTTAGAGCCAATGCATGCGTCTTCAAAAAGGTCTCCATCATTGCTGTGACCTCCCTCATTTTGGCGGCATCTTGAGCGCCGTCGCCTTCGTGTTTCGTCAGCTGTGCACCCCGCACCAAATCGTCCACCTTCTCCTCATCAAAGCATTGCTTCTCTTTAGTCATAATCTGTACGCATGGCCGCCGCGCTCCACGAAGAATCTGCTTCCCATCAAGGGTACAGTCCCAGTCACCGACGCTGACAAATAGAGCTTCTTTAGCTGTCAGCTTTCGAATCGACGACGCGGCGCGCTCCTGCTCCGCGTTGACCGAGTTAAATAAATGAACGACGGTGGGGTATTGTTGCACAACGCCAGCAACGCAAGCGGCCTGCACAAGGCCTTGGGGCGAGATCTTGCGGATCTCGACGATGGCGGCAGCAACCGCGCCTGTTCGCCCGGCCTTCTCTGCCGCGGTAAAAATGGGGCGTAAGAGGCTGTTTGCCAAGCGGAGGTTGGTCAACACATCCACCTCAAATTCCTCGACGAGATATTCTTCACTTAGGATGTTGATGGTGTTGTCAAAGTCTTTTGACTGGAGCAAGAACTCAGCTAGTGAATGAAGTCCCTCCACGCCAACCATAGTGATAAATTTCAGCTGACTGTCGTTGAGGCCCCTGCAGTCTTGCACTATTTCGCGTTTCATTCGAAGCGCATCACCAACGGAGAAAGTGCTTCCCTTCAGAAGCTCCTTTCTCGCCAAGAACTTGGCGATATCAGCGTCGGCAGCCTTGAGAGCGCGAAGGAAAATGCCCATGGCTGTGATAAAGAGATCCAAGTCTAAGGTCATCAGCGCCTCCACGATGGCAGGCGCTGCGCCAGCGCCTAGATCAAGCGCAGTTGCAAGCGCCGTGGCGCTAGCGGCAATTTCGTCGGGCTTTGAATTCTGAAGCGAAGCGAAGCGTTCGCAAAACGTCGAATGTAGATATTTCCCGCCAATGATGTCTTCGAAGCAATCTTGGACACGTCGAAACAGCCCTATTGCACCTGAGGACATACTGCTTGATGCTGTGACTGCCAGCGGAAATAACCGGAACGAATCGAGCATCGAGTTAAATATCAAATTACCACCTGAAAACAGAGTCACGAAGTCCTCCTTAATATCCTGCCCCCGCTGCCTGCGAAGCTCCAGCACCATCTCTTCCACATCGGCAACAGTGATTTCGGGAGAGATCGGACCATTTGAGTTGAGGATACGAACCATCCTGTGGGAGGGGGGGGGTTGAGGGATTCCAAGGGCTTGGAAAAGGTTTCTGCAAACTCTATCTTCGTCGCGAAGGGAAGAGACAGCTTCGTCGAGTTTCTGCTGAGTTCTTCTTTCAAAGTCATCAGGTATGCCAATAGAGAGGGCTGGGAAAAAGGAGATAATTGTCAAGAGATCCTTCTGGCATTTTCTTGCTTCCAAAACGCTTCCTTTTAGCTGCAGTGCGCGGCGGTAGCGAGTTTCGAGGACAAGGCTGAAGTCCTTCAGGGTCTTTCGTATGAGATCTAGCTTCTTCGTTAGGAATGGCTCTGTCATCTGGAGCAGCGCTGTCATGCTGTTCTTAAAGACGGCGTCATTGGCAAGGTAACTCCCACAACTGAAGGATGCAATAAACTTCTTCAGTGCTTCGAACAGAACGTCCGCGATAATTGCAGTCGGCGTGATGTTGCGGCTGATGTCCCGAAGCAGCGTCGCCACGGAAAAGATTGACAAAGGGGCAACCGTCTTCTGGACAAACGCAGCGATAAGGACGTCCCCAAATTCAGAGCGCGCGGACGTGAAGCTTGACAGGCTATTGACAGCTTCGTGAAGAAGCTTGCACGAAGCATGCTGGCGACGTGAGAAAAGATTCATAGGAACGAGAGGGGGGTGGCTCACATCAACAAATTCAGCTTCAATTCGGTCCGCAATCTTCGCCTCAGGCACGCTAGTACATGCAACGGCGACGCAATACATAAATTCGGCGACGCCAAGCGAACGAGTGATTTTAACGTCGTTTGTCAACAGAAGAGAAAAGCATTCGAAGCGATGGAGCTCAGAGCGCTGCAAAATGGGAGTGGCGAGCTTGAAACGGTGCAAGCGGACGTCGTCGATGGGTCTGAGTTGAAACATGGATAAAAATAGAGCAGGAGCGAGTTGGGGAGGGATATCCACGGAGGCGAAGAGGCTGAATGGTCAACGAAGAAGAAAAAAAGGCTAGAGCAGACAATTCAAGTCATATCATGTCATCGTAACGGATGCCCCTGGAACCCGCACCTCTCAAAGAGTTTGATGGATGTCAATGAGGTAGTCAATAAGTCCCGCAGCTCCTTCCACAGACGATTAAAAATCTTCTCGCACTCCCATCGCATTCCGCCGACAAATTTGATGACTACCACAGCGTCCCTTGAAGCACGGATTGCACTTACAAGTTCTCGCACCATCGGGGACACATCAAACTCCAGTGTCGCCAGAAATTTGACAACTTGAATCCAACCCAGGACCTCTTCCTCCTTAATCGGCGATGGTACCAGCGCCGTCAGTGCGACGACATACGCTGGTCCGCTCTCCGTCGAGAGAGATGCTGTCTTTAAGATATCGAGGAGGGATTTGGATGTGCGCAATCGGGCCCGGCCGCAAAACATCATCAGAAGGGACGGGGACCAAAGCGCAGCAGCCCACATTGCACTGAAGCTGGAGAGCACCTCGTCCCATTCGGCTGCGGTGAAACGACTAAATCCCCGCGACAGGTCATCAAACTCAAATGGAGCGCGAAGAATGTGAAGAGCGCCAACGCACATTAAAGGGACCCTGAGGTGACGTCGGGGCAAGAAAAATTCGACTTGTGTCTTCAAAAATCCGTTCGCACAATTTGTAAAAGACGCAATCAGTAATTGCCGGAAGTTTGGGACGGAGCGCAGGTGCCACAGCGCTTCGACAAGCTCCGCTTGCGCATCTTTAAACAGCCTCTCGAAAATGGAAGATAATCGTTTGGTGACGGCATCAGCCGGGATGCCCGAGCAATTCCTGTACATCCTGCGCGCGTCAGAGGAAGACATTGGAGCCGTCACTTGAGGATCTCCAACACAAAAAAAAATATGAACGCGCAGTCGCTAGCGTCTCCCGTCGCGACGAACTTAAAAAAGCACTCGGCAATTTCGTTGACGCGCTGTACATTCCACACGCCCTGCAGCCACGACGACCGCGACAACAATTTTTCAGCAGCGCTAGCTGGCTGAGTGTTGAAGAGTTTGACTATTTCCCGAACGCGTAGCCAATCCTCGCTCGGAACGGGCTGCTGGCGAGGAGGTGAAGCTGCAGTGGGACCGACTATAGAGTTTGCGACAAAAGAGGCGAGCCCTCTCGCCATTGCCGCAACGGTTCTACGCGGCTTGACTTTCTGATTTGTTTTACCAAACCAAGAGGTTGCGCAGGGCAGCTCGAACGCGTCAAACAAGGAGTAAAGAGTGACAAAACTGGAGTCAGACTGGCGCGAGACCTGCAGCTTGACAAAGCCATCCCACCGGGCCTCTGCGAGGGCAGCGGTCAGCTCACTTGCCGCCGCGCCGTTGTGAATCCACGCATCTCCTACCCCCCAGACCTCATCGTTAGCACGCACACCTCCCTCGAACGCGGGTGAGTCCTCCTCCACTTTGTCAACAAACCACACCCCCTTCCTTTGAAGAAACTTGACACCCATCTCTGGAGCGTCTACTCCTTCCCCAGATCTCGCATCGGCGGCTGATCTCCCCCCAAACGAAATTCTAACAATCAAATCCTCTCGGCCCCTTTTGATAGAAAGTCTCACTTCCTCACCGGCTCTTCGGCCTCGGAACAAGTTTGCAATTTGCACCCCGTGGATATCGATACCGTCGATTGCAAGAAGTTGATCTTTCGGAAACAGAGCTCCATCGCAAGGCCCACCCTGCGCCACTGCTTTAACGATCTGCATTCCCCCCTCGGCGACAAATGCGACGCCCAAGTACGCCTCGACAGCCTCGTCTGACACGCGTGGTTGCGCGAGGACCTCGATGGAACTTCGCTGCTCGAGTGAAAAAAACACAATCCGCTGCGCGCGCTCAAACTTAGAGCGCAAATCTGGAGTGTCTGGAGAGACGCTGACACCATCGACTGACAGGACAGTGTCACGAACTGAAACCCCTTCACGAAACGCTGGTCCATTGCCGGTGACAATAACGACTTCAATGACTGCGCCTCTCGATTGCACGCCAACGTCGATGCTGGGGCAGTAAATCGCATGAGTGAGGGGAGGAGCCAGTTTCTTAGAGTAACTTCTATTTTTTTGACGGGAGAAGTATTCAACAACAATGGCGCCGCCGCTGCTGAAACCCATCAAAATTTCTGGCCTTGTTGTCTTATCGTTAACAGAATTTAATATGTCGCCTTCACGAATTCCAGCGTTCGCAGCCAACCCGCCCCCCACGACAGATGTCACGATGCAATCGCTGCCAATGAATCCTACGCCGATACCGTAAACAGAAAACGCTTTGATTACGTCAGGAGTTTCACCATTGGCTCCCGCAGCAGCGACGGGGAGTGCATCCAGCCGGCGCGGAGTCGCAGCAGTTGTCTTTGAGGACGTAGAAACAATGGGAATTCGAATGCATAGAGGCTCCTGGCCGTCTCCAAAGTAGAGAAGGGGGCTGCTCGAGAGCGGAGGGCGGCCTTCAATTATTTGACCAAGATCGCCTCTGGCCAGGAGAACGCGGCCAATGAGTGAAGGAATCGGTGAGGAAACAATTACACTTTTCTCATCGACAGAGAGGCCGAGTTTGTCGAAAATGCATCGGCGTTGTTCTGGGGACAGAGACGTTGCTCGAGAAGTCTCTGACGACGATTGTCGGGGTGCTGCATTCAAAAGAGGTAATCTGGCATGATGGCCGCCACGGAACCGAAACAGCGGGGGATCTTGTCCAGAGTAGGTGCCGTTAGCGACTGCAGCCGCATCGCCTTCATCGAAGATAACCTTGCAACGACACAAGCGCTGAAATTTCGGGTCAGGGACCTTCTCTACGAATCCACTTGCAGAGAGCACGAGACCCACCACGTTGGCGATCAAATCCCGCTGCGGTTTGTTGAACGCTTGCAGAGAGTGAGACACGCATATGAGAGAGAAAACCTGACATTGTCTGAGAGATAAATAAAGAATATCTCCATGGTTTTTTGGACAGGAAGGCGAAACTGCGCCGACTTGAGCAGGGATGGTAGAACTGAAATGTGAAGGTAGCCTGTGGAATAAGCTGGGCGACAGTCTCTTGTAGCGCAGCTGCATCGAATGTTGTGCTCGACAGCAACACTCTCCCACGCATCTGTCTTCTGGTAAGTTGTGGAAGCAATGAAACGTTGGTTGGCTCCCTTCATTTTGCCCTCAGTGAACAAGTCTTGGAGGCAGCCGTCATCTTTGAGCAGGTATTTTGAATCATCATGATATTTTGCAAGGATGTGATGGCTCCTTCTATGTGAGCACCCAATCAAGTTCAAACAAGTTCTTCCACTGAAGCCGGCTGCCACTCTCCGATTGGTTCTCACGTCCTCTCTGTCCACAACTCAAACAAGCTGAAATAACCTGAAAGAGGCTCCATGTTCGAAGAAGCACTTGTCCTATTACCGCAATGAACTCATTGAACCTTTCAGGACACAATTTCCAACGGCGTGAAAACAAATGTTCTGCAACCATCATAGTGTCGGGAATTCCGCAATTGTAACAACGAGCCTCCACAATTGTTTATTTCCCGAAATATGTTGCGGTCTCTGGTTCGAACTGCTAGAAGGTTTTCTTCTCGTGACGTGTCCTTTGCTCAGGGCCTGTTCATGGGGAAAGTGAATTCGGCGCAAGTGCTCCCTTTCCCAAAGTCCCTTGATGCCCACGCGGAAGATACTCTCAAGTCTTTGATCCCTCCAATCGAGCGGTTTTTCGCAGAGAAAGTCGACTCTTCAAAGATCGATTCAGACGAAAAGATCCCAGAAGAGGTTTTGGAAGGGCTGAAGCAGCTTGGCCTGTTTGGCCTTCAGATTCCTGAAGATTACGGCGGCTTGGGATTGTCCAACACGGCATATGCTCGAGTGGCCGAAGAAGTCGTATCCGACCCGTCCATTGCCGTGACCTTAATGGCCCATCAGTCCATTGGCCTGAAGGTGAATCCTAGCTCACGCGCAACCCTGACGGTTCAGGGTATTCTCCTCTTTGGAAATCCAGAGCAGAAAGAGAAGTACCTTCCAAAGCTAGCAACGGGTCCGCCATCTCCCGCATCCCCTCCCCCTGATGACTCAGGCGAAAACATTGCGGCTTTTGCGCTGACGGAGCCAACGAGTGGATCCGACGCAGCCTCCATCCGCACGCGCGCTACGCTCAGCGCCGACGGGAAGCATTGGCTTCTGAACGGAGGTAAGATTTGGATCTCGAATGGTGCGCTTGCGGAGGTGTTCACGGTGTTTGCCAAGACGGAGGTGACGACGGAGTCGGGGGAGAAGAAGGACAAGATTACCGCGTTCATTGTCGAACGCGCATTCGGCGGCCTAACGCACGGCAAGAACGAGAAGAAGCTCGGCATCAAAGGTTAAGGGGGGGGGTGGCACTGCTGATTGCTAAGGCTCCGCGACGAATGAGGTCTATTTTGAAAACTGCCCCGTTCCCGTTGAGAACGTCCTCGGCGAGGTCGGTGGTGGGTTTAAAGTCGCGATGAACATTTTAAACAACGGCCGCTTCGGCCTCGGCGCGGGTGCTGCGGGCGCCATGAAGGAGCTGCTGCGGCTGACTGCGCAGCACGCAAACACGCGGAAGCAATTTGGCAAGTTGATTCGCGAGTTTGGGCTTGTGAAGGAAAAGTTCGGCAAGATCGCCGTGCGCGCGTACGCGATGGAGGCGATGGCGTACCTCACGACCGCACTCATCGACGGCGGGAGGAAGGACTGCCAGGCGGAGGCGGCCATTTGCAAGATCTACGGGAGCGAGTCCCTGTGGCTGAGCGTCAACGACTGCCTCCAGGTCATGGGCGGCGCCGGCTACATGCGGTCGTACCCCTTCGAGCGCCAGATGCGCGACAGCCGCATCCTCCTCATTTTTGAGGGCACGAACGAGATCTTGCGACTCTTCATCGCCCTCTCGGGCATCCAAGGCCCAGCGGAGCACCTCAAGGCCCTTGCGCCCGCTTTGAAAAGCCCCCTCAAGCACAAGGACGACCTCATTGCAGAGCTGCAGCGCCGTGCCGCGCGGTTGTACGCGCCGCCTCAATTCGAGGGCGTGCATTCGCGGCTGAGCTCTTCGTCGGCCAAATTCTCGCGCCTTGTCGCCAGCTTTGGCGCGGCAGTTGATGGCGCTGTCGCAAAGTATCAAAAAAACATCATGGGGGAGCAGCTTGTGCTGAAGCGCATCGCGGACATCACGATCGACCTGTACGGCATGGCGGCGGTGCTGTCGAGGGCAACAAAGACCCTCTCGGCGGAGGGCGAAGAGAGCGCGGCGGCAGAGCACGAGGCGTTGCTGGCGGAGGCGTTCTGCGCCGAGGCGGCGGTGCGGGTGAACGAAAATGTCGCCGGGTTGAACAGCCCGAAGAAGACAACGGACGGCGCAATCGGGAAGATCGCAGACACGGTGTTGGACGCGGGGAAGTACGTGGCGAAGCACCCGCTGGGGTTCTAAGTGCGCGTTGTATGTACAAGGCAGTCGGTACTGGTACAATCGAAATCAAACCCTCATCGGAGGCGCTTGTCGAAAGCGTCAAGATCCGCCACGGACTTTTTGGCTTCTTCGACTTCTTCGTCCTGGCGCGTGAGCCGAGCGGAAGGACGGGCAGACCTCTTCCGTCAGCTTCTTCTGCTTCGGAGGAAGGGAAGGGACTTTCTTTTCGGCCCAGCTCTGAGAGGGCTTCTTTTCGCTTGCTCAAGAGTTAGCAAGGCCAACGTGAGGTCGACTACTTGGCTTCATATCCGATTTTGAAGAGTGCGACGCGGACGGCTTTCCCGCCAGTCTGCGCTCAAAATCGTCGATGTCTGGCCATTGAGATTCGCAGGTGACACAAAGAGACCTTTCAATGAGTCAACCTTCTCCTCCTGGGCACTCTTTTCTGAGATGTACGTCTCTCCCAAATCATCCATTCGAAAAACCGATTTGAGATTTAAAGAACACTGTAAATTTACATAAAATAAATAACTCATTGGCTTTGTTCGTTAAACTGCACAATGGAGCCTGCCGTGCAATGGAAAGGCAGGCTTCAGAGCACATTAGGCGAAGATCGCTTTGCAAAGTACATGCAGCATCTGCAGGCGTTCATTTTCCGTAAACTATCCAAGGCTGATTTCGAGGAGTTGGCGCGATCAGCTCTCGGCGAGAGAAACGGTTTGAAACACCCTCCGCCCTCATTTTGCAGTCCATTTGCACAACCACTTCGTCAAGTCCATCGTGTACGCAGCCATGAAAGCGTCGGTACCACAGCCGAAGGCTGACGGCACAAAAGAGCATCCTCGCAAGCGCCGCCAAATTGCAAAGGACGGCAGTTCCGCACGCCCCGCGCTTGCTCACTTCTTCAGCGGGAAAGAAAGGAAGCGCTGCCATGCAGACGACGACCGCAGAGGACGACGCCGCAGATGCCGACACTCTCTTCCTCAACTTTGAGATGCCCCGTACCCTTCCCCCCCCCCCCCCCCCCCCCCCGCCCCCCCCGGGGGGAGGCGTGGTCCTCCACTCCCCGAACGGGGGCGGTTCGTCCCCGGCCGGCCTGTGGCGCCCGC
>JAIYDP010000483.1 GCA_027487435.1 Verrucomicrobiaceae bacterium
CCCCCCCCCTCGCCCTCTCACCCGCCAGCATCGCGAAGCTTTGCGAAACTGGTGCAGTTCCGCTCCTTTTACATCATGGTCATTGCCTACCTCTACTTCACCCGCATCATCGTGTTTTTGGTCAAGGCGATGCTGCCGTGCGAGCAGGCGTGGCTGTCAAAGGTCGCCAACGAGGTCGGCTCGCTTGCGTTCTACGTCGCGTCCGCGTGCTGCTGCGGCTCGTTTTGGACCTCTGACGTGGCAGGTACCGTTTTAGGCCCGGCGCAGAAAATCCGTATTTTGAAGTTCAGGAAGAGGAGGATGAGGAGGTGGACATGTGCGCGGGGGGGAGGGGGGGTGCTTTATCCGTTTTCGGTTTTTGAAACGGGTTGGTCTGATGACGCAGTGAGGACGACGAGTCCGCGCTGCAGCCCTTGTAGATCGATTGTACCCAGTAAATGTTTGGCCACACGCGCCAGTGGAGCATCGAGGGGGGGGGGGGGGAAGCTCGATCCAAGGGGGGGTGGGGAGGCTATTGACCGGGCCAGGGCGGCATTGGGGGCCGCTGAGACGAACCCGCCTAAGTCATCGTGCCAACGAGGTGGCGCATTGAAGAAGCGAAGGGAAGACCCTGTGGGAGGGTGTCGCTGCCAGAGGAGGTGAGGATAGTGCCGCGGTGGAACATTTCGAGGCCCGCGCAGCGCTCGATGAAGCCCCGCGAGGAGATGATGTGAGCAGCGAGACAGGGGGAGGGGTGGGGGGGGATGCGCTACGGCAACTTCTTGGACATTATGCGGACAGAAGACGCTCTGTACAATCGACTTGTTGGGTACAATCGACTCTTTTAGTCCCGAGCATACAGACGCCAGTCGAAATGTTCGACAGGCTCTCCGTCCGCTTGCGAAAGTCCTTTCAGCCAGACCGGGTCGACGACTTTGAAAAAGATGAGGCGCAGCTGAACGCCCTCGTGAAAAAGAAAAAGTGGATCTTTGCAACCCGTGTGTCCCTCACAGCGCCGCAGATCCAAGCGTTCGACTGCGAAGGGCGGGCAGTTCATGCTGAGCGAGTTTGCCAGCATTCCTGGTGCGCGTCATGTCGTTGGGGTGCACCTCATGCGCTCAGAAAGCGAACGGCAGAAGGCGAAACGTATGCAGCGTGAGCTCATGGAGGTCCCAGCCCCTCCAATCGCCCCCCTTACCCTCCGCTAACAGGTTGTTAAGTTAATTGTCGGTGTGGAGTCCTCCCCGGACGTGGTTGCGTCCGCATGCAACGACCTCCTTGCCATCGTCGACATGGGCAACAACCCGTCAGAGATGAGGTTCGACATAACAGATTTGGCACTAAATATTTATCTTTCGGGGGGTGGAGTGTACCTAATTGTCGCGCAGGATGGCCATCGCGCAGACGTTTGGACACGTGGACGCGGGGCAGGTCAAGGCCGCGCTGGCTGTTGCGAAATCTATCAAAGATTTTATTGCGGCGTATCAAGGTGATTTGTTTAAATACGCCTACCTACTTATCAAAGATTTTATTGCCGCGTATCAAGGTGATTTATATAAATACGCCTAGCTACTATTTTTAGAGAGTCCATGAGATTCCACTGACGAATGCGTCTCGATTTATTTCTATGAAGGCGAATATTAATCAGAATTAATTAGACATATCCAGACAACCTCTGCGCGCATCAAAAATGATTAAAATTGATACGGGAAGATAATTTCTTTCGACGGAGGATTAGATAAATGTTTATTTTTATTCTTAAATTTATCTCAGTATTATCTAATCATTCGGAATAAATATGTACTTGTCATTATTTAAATTTAAAATTAAAAACAGATGCCATTTATTTACTTTTTGTCCATTTTGACCCCTCCCTTTCAGCGCCGGATGCACCGCCGGCGGAGGCGTCGAAGTCGCACCCCCTGATCGTCCGCAACGTCCGATTGGAGAGACCCCCCCCCCTGAATCAAGACCTCCCTCTGTACGACTCGGACTCAGAGCAACAGCGTCCAACGGGGGGGGGGGGGGGGGGATTTTCAGGCGCTGAAGAGGAGGGGGACGTTCTGAAGTGGCTGCGCGCTGAGTGCGACGCGCTTGTGGAAGGGGGGGGGGTCGACATGGCGCCCACTGTGAGCACTCATTTAATCGTTTGTTTTATTTTACAATGGCGTGCCCACGCCTTCGTTTATTTTAAATTATTTTATATTTATTGGTAATATTTTTTTTAAAATTTTAATTCGTTGCTCAAGTTGTAATATATGTATATATCGAATTTGAGAAAGTGTGGCGCGCGGCGATGTGTCCGATCCGGCTCCACTCCGGCTGTGCGCGGCTCCCCGCCTTAAGTTGGCACCCGCAAGGGACTCTTCGTCGCCGCCGCTGCAGCCCCGTCGGACACATCGCCGCGGCGCGACGCACTTTTGAACGTCCTTTTTTAATATTTAAGGACGTGTCGATGGCAATCGTCGAGGCCTCTCAGTCCGGCATGTCCGACGATGTAAGAGGGGGGGGGGGAAACCGCTTAGTCTATTTTTGGCGCTCTCGTCTTGTCACGAGCCCATCCAATGAAAAATGGCGAAGCGGCACTTTTTCGAATCCCCCCCCCCCCATCAACCGCTCGCCTACTTTCAACCCCCCTTCAACGCGCTAATCCCCCACCCCCCCCGCAAGGATTTTTCCGCCCACCTCTTCGACCTCTTTGGTCCCGCCGCCCTCCCCCTCGTGTCAAAAGTCCTCCTGCGCCGCGCCGAAATCAGCGGCGCCGTCGTCGCGGCGCTCCAACTCATCCTCGCGGCGCGGGGGGATGACGCCGCCCCCACCCCGCAACCAGCGCGCGCGGGTGTGACGGATGGGCCGGTTTCTTTTGTTACGGGGGGCGAGAAAAAGGCCGCGAAAGCAGCCAAAAAAGACGCGCGGCGGAAGGGCAAGGGGGGGGGGTTAAATGCGACGGCGCTGCTCGAAGAGGTTTGACGAATAGAATTTATTTATTTAAAAACAGATATGTTTGTTAATGCATGTAGTTTTATTGAAATTAATAGACAAAGGCAGTCCCAACTAACCCCCCCCCCCCCCCCCCCCCCCCCCCACCCCCCCCCCCCCCCACCCCCCCCCCCCCCC
>JAIYDP010000394.1 GCA_027487435.1 Verrucomicrobiaceae bacterium
GGGGCCTGCGGGGGGGGCAGGCGGGGGCGGGGGGGGTGGAGGGGGGGGGGGTGGGGGGTGGGGGGGGGGGGGGGGGGGGGGGGGGGGGGGGGACGTTCGTCCGACGGCTGCGGAGGGGCCTCATGCGAGCGGCTGAGGATGGCCGACGCCGCGCTTAAAGATAAAGAATACACTAAACGACACAGGCCACAATAGTTAAAAGTACATCATCGTCATGCCACCTCCTCCAACTCCACCGCCCCCACGAGAGCAACCCCCTGCCGCCCCGCGCTCTGCGGCCTCGCCCCTCCCTCCTTCGGCGGCGCGACAACGTACGGGTCGTTCAGCAGCGCCGCCGCTGAGGGCCTCGTCTTGACGTTTGGGTCCAGCAGCCGCAAGATGAAACCCACAAGCGCAGGCGAAAACCCCTTCTCCAAAACCGCCTCCAGCGCCGCCGCCATCTTCGCCTCCCCCCACATCGCGACGACGCAGAGGAGGTCGAGGCGCTCGAGGTCTGGGCGGGGGAGGCACATGCAGAGCAGGACGCACCCCAGCGCCCACACGTCGATCTTCTCGTTATGCGACGAGCGGACGAGCAGCTCCGGCGCCATGTAGAACGGGGTGCCGACGACACAGCGCAGCTCGCCGCTCTCGTCGAGGTAACAGGCCAACCCAAAATCCCCGAGCTTCGCTACCTCGGGGAAGTGGCGCGACGATGGGCGAAGCTGCGCATTCGGGTCTGTGAGGAAGACTGATTTGCGTTAGGGGGGAGGGGGGGGGGGTACTGTTGCCAAGCTTGACGTCGCGATGGACGATGCCGCGGGCGTGGAGGAAGGCGAGGCCGCGGAGAAGGTGGGTGACCCAGCGGTGGACGACGCGCTCGGGCGGGACGGAGGGGGCGATGCGGCGGAGGAGGCCCTGGAGGTCGCCAGCGGAGCAGAACTCCATGACGAGGTAGACGGTGAGGCCGTCGACGCCAAAGTCGACGAGGGAGACGACGTTGCCGTGCCGGGCCTTGGCCATGTGCCTCGCCTCCGTGATCGCCTGCTCGGACTCCTCGAGGGACATGCACGGGATGACCTTCATGACGAACTCCTTGCCGTCTTTGAGACGCTCGACGGCGTAGCATTGGCCGAACGAGCCCTTGCCGACAAGGCGAATGAATCGATAGCCTTGGAACTCGAGGAGGTGGAGGGAGGAGGAGACGACGTTTGTCGACCGCTCCGTGCTCTCCTTCGCGCTCATGCCGCCAAAGTCGGACTCGTTGGCCCCCATCGTGTCGCGGGTGATCAACGACAGCGTCGGGAGGGTCTTGAGGTTCTGGCTCCGCCTCGCCTCCTCCTCCCTGTCGCTCGGCTCCACGTCGTACAGCTCGTGCGGCTGCAGCGGCACCGCATGCGAAGGCGAACAGCCCATGGCGAAGAAAGACCAAACCGGCGGGTTCAAATTGGGCGAAAAGGGCTTTAGCCAAATTGTAACGGTCAAAAATCAATCAGCGTCATATTTGACTAGTGACTGTTCCCTTTTGACCGTGATGGATCCTTCGCGAATTCTGCAAACCCTCACATCGCACCGCCTTCTTTTCCGCCCCAATGCTCTCACCTCCCAACGCCTCCTTCGACGGCCTGCGGCGAGGGGACGCGAGGGGCCCAGCCGACGGGGGGGGCGAGGCCACGACGCCGTCTGGGGGATCTGCAACCCCACGACTTTCTCATTTCGTCACAAGACCTACCACGCGTTCGGTTGGTTGAGCCAAATCATCTCCCCCCACCCCCCCCCCGTCGGATTCTCTCTTTTTGTTGGCCTTGTCTCCTACGTAGCGGACCTCAACGGAGCGAGCCCTTGACGCAGCCAATGCGTTGCACGTTTAAACGCTAACAACTAAAGACAAATGCAGCAGGCCAGCTTCAAGCTCGCCACCCCTGCACTAACGCCCGGACTCTAGGGTGTCCATCAGCAACGGCCTGAAGGGGGCGCCTGGGCGCGCGGGGGGGGTGTTTATTCGACCTACACTACCGACGCACGACTTAAAAAATAGAGCGCTATTTTCTTTTGTTTTCAATAATTTGTTAGCGGGAGCTGTTAATTAAGACCCCAAGCAATGAGAGCTGGTTGGAAAACTCGCAGAGCAAAATACGCACGTGACCCCCCCCTCCCGCAAGTCAAAGAAGTGGCGGCAGCCGTCCGAATGAGGTTTGACCTGCGGGCAGGGGGAGGGGGTGTGAAGGAGCGGCGCGAGGGGGTTGTCAAAGTCGCTGTCGATCAAATCTTTGATTGACAGCAGCACTCGAGAGGAGGGCGCTCGCGGCATGAGACCCCCCCCCTCTGTTTGCGCAAGAGGGTTCAAACATCCTGCAGGGGGGGGGGGGGTTTGGCCGCGCGATGAGGCAGCTGACCCCCCCCTGCTCTCGACGTCGTCAACGCGCGTGGGGGAGGCGCTTCGGCGAGGCTTCGCTTCGTAACGATGGGTCGCACTGACGCGCAGACGCACAACCCCTCCCAGCGTCAGCGACGCTAACAAAAAACCCTAAAAAACCTGAAGTTTCAACGCGGCCGCGCTCCCGCCGCAGCACGTCGACGTCTGGCGGCGCCGCAGCGTCGACCGCCAACGCAATGCGGCGATCCAAGCTGCGCAGCTACGCTAAATTAACAGCCGGATCTATTAAGCATCGCAGTCCCCCCCTCCCCCCCCTCCAAACCTTGCGGAAGGGCCACCTGGGGACTCCCAGCCTCCGGCTCCATCTCTTGAGGCCCGTTGGGGAGATGCCGAGCGCCCCCGCCGCATCGACGAGGGGGAGGTGAAAAACCTTCTGGAGGGCTGCAAAGCTGGGCTTTTCGGCCGGGGGGGGGGTCGGAGTGGCGGCCACGTTCGCCTCCATGGAGAGGGAGCGATCTGCGAGATTTTATGAAGGGTCGTTCTTTTGTGGACCGGAGCGACTGCTTTGTTTGACTAGGTGGGGTTGCCACAGACACATGACGCTTGGAAGGAGATCGTGGGGAGATAGTCCGTTCCGTCCGCTTCAACTCATTTAGTGATTGGAAGGATAAGACGCTGGAGAACAATAGATTTGAAGTGGAGGAGCGGAAAAGCAACGTTTTCTCCAGCAGTTACTCATTTTTCTTCGATTTAGTCTTTAACCAGATTTTATAGTACAAAAGTCGCGTCATAATACAAGCAAAAAATGAGCCCACACGCCAAATTTAAATCCTCTTCTCAACAGTTTCGCCCAGCTCCTCCTCAACCGGCGTCGTGCCCTTCTCTTCGAGAAGCAACATCGTGCCTGCAATGACCAACGCGACGCTGAGGAAGCGAGCGGCAAACGCAGCCGTCCCTTCTGGCAGGGGCTCGTTGAGAGCAAACACGCCGAACAGGACCGCCACGAGGATCGCCCACGCATTGGCGTACGTCAAGATGACGACCGCACGACCGTCCTTCATCCCGCGCGTTTGGAGCATGAGCCCAAACGACGTTGCGCAGAGGGAGCAAACGACGCCGAGGATCGCCACGACGGGGGCCTCCAAAAGCTCCGACAGGAGGACGCCAAAGCGGGAGATGGTGGCGGAGAGGCCGAAGCAGAGGCCGGCCTGCATGCCCGTGCTGATCTCGGCGGTGGCGTGGCCGCCGCGGGAGAGGCGGTCGGAGGCGACGGCGCCGGTGGCGAAGGCGCAGATGAGGACGAGGCCGGCGACGGGGGAGAAGGAGGACTGGCCGGCTGTGGAGGTGAGGCCAACGCCGATAGTGCCGAGGAGGGAGACGGCGCAGCCGATCCACTCCTTGCGGCGGAGGCGCTCGTTGAGGTAGAAGTGGGAGAAAACGGCGAGGAGGGCAAGGCCGGCGCCCATGACGGGCTGGACGACGGAGACTGGGGCGAGGGAGAGGGCGACGAGTGTGAGGATTCCGCCGATGATGTCCGCAATGATTCCCTTAAGCGTGAGTGCGTGATCGGGCGGTTGGTTGCTACAAACAGCCAGAAGCGGTTGGTGACGTACACGCGGACGATGGCGGCCTCGAGAGTGAACTTTGGGAGGTCGTTTGTGCTGCGCTTTTGGAGGACCTTGCCGAGGTTGATAGAGGCTGTTGCAAGCAATGCAACGATAATGGGCACCATTTGCAAAAGGAGCTGGGGTGTCAAAATAAAGGACCAACCCTCCCCACATCGATAAACATTAACTCTAAAAATGAGTCTTAGAGTTGTTAAAATTTGTATCGTGCCCACTCTCAAATATGCGGACAGAATGGGGCAGCTCAAGCAGCGGCGTGAGTTGACAAGCAGCAGCGCTTCGCCGCCTTGTCTGAGATGGGGACGTGGCGATTTGGAAGCTGCGGCAGGAGAATGGCGCCAACTTGAGCGCGGCGGCTGCGATTGGGCCGAGGTGGCGGCATGCAGTGGCCGGACGGCCGAGAAGGCGTGCGCAAGGAATTTTTGGAGCAGCCGCGCTGAGCGGAAAGGGTGGGCGCGGCGCGGAAGAGATAACAAACAACATGTCATTTTTTTACTGTCGCGGTGGGAAACACCTCGACCGTCCCCTGCTGCTCCATCACGCCGAGATTTTCATCCGCCCCCATGGTACCGCCCCCCCCCCCCATGCGGGCGCTTTCCTCCGCGCGCAGCCGCGGCACGGCGATGCCCTTCTCGGCCAAAATTGTTTCGACGTTCGACGCGTCCTCTCCGAACCACTTGAGGTTGTCGGCGATGAGGTGGAGGCTTGCGCACTTGGCGCAGCGGACGATGACAACGCCCCGCTCGTACGACAGGGCCAGGAACGTCGCCGCCATGCGGTGGCTGCATTTGTTGCACGTGAACGCAACGGCCATGCGCCGCGGCGTTGAGCTGCTGCTTGAGCTTGCGGCGTCGCCCGCATGAGCCTCGTCGTCCCCGCGTGCGCTGCCATGGCCGCAAGAGCTGCTTCGGCTCGTTCGAGCGGGAGGCGTTGAGGAGAGCCGACGCGACGGAGCAAACGCGCCTGCTTGGGCGCCATGGGCAAGAGATGAGCGCGCATGGATGACTGGTGGCCGAGAGAGGCGCTGAAAGGCATGCAGCCCTCGACAAATGACCCGCTGTCGCCACATCTTGGCTAAAGTCTCTAATTCCTTAAATCAATTAATCGTTAATCGGCCAATGCTTGCCCTCTTCGTCGCCCTTCTGACCCTCCTGCCGCCCGCCGATGCGTTCAACCTCTCGCTGCGCGCTAACGGGACCTCCTTCGTCGTCTGGCCCCCGTCGGAGACCGCTGTCCTCGTCGTCGACATGTGGGTCGAGCACAACTGCGAGCCCTCCGCCGCGCGCATCCGCTCCCTCGCCCCCCTCGTCGACGCCTTCGTCTCCTCCCTCCGCGACGCCGGCGCCATGGTCATCCACGCCCCCTCGCAAGGCGCGCATTTCTACCTCTCGACCCCCCAGCGCGAAATCATGACCGCAGCGCCCCATTCCGAGCCCCCCTTCCCCCTCCCGCATCTTTTCACCGTCGAAGCCATTTTCGCCCCCGAGCCGCCATTTCCCCTCGCGCAGGGCGACGGCGGCTGCGACGCCCCTGACGCGCGCGGGAGTGTCGAAGAGTTTTCGAAGCAGCAGATCGAGACGATTTTCATCCACCCGTTCGACGGCATTTCGGACGACGCGCAGGAGATTTTTAATCTATTTTTAGCGCGGGGTATCCGAAGGGTCGTCCTGACGGGGGTGCACGTGAACGAGTGCCTAATTAAGAGGCCGTTTGGCGCGCGGATGTTGCGCGCGTTGGGGTTCGACGTTGTGATTGTGCGGGACTTAACAGACGTCTTTTACGACAGCAGAAGCGCACCGTATGTGTCGCGAAGCGAAGCGAAGCGGCTTGCGTTGGCCCACATCGAGCGCCACATCTGCCCGACGACAACGTCGGCGGAATTCCTCCGCGGCTTCGATTGACCTTGACATGACCTTGACCAGTCGTTGACATGACCTTGACATGACCTCGCATGACTTGGTCATATGACATCGCGCGAATGCGGGTGGTGAGGTGCGGCGAGCATTGACCCCATCGCTCCGAAGTGCAATTTAAGTTAAAGGCTATTTTTTAGAGTGAACCACCCTACCTCCTTAGACCCAGCACAGCCCTCCTCCCCAAACCCCCCCCCCCGCTCTGCTCCACCCCTCCCTCGTCCTCGTCGTCCCCCTCCCCCCCCCCCTCCTCCAACCCCCTCCCAAATTTAAATTCCATGCGCGAAGGGTCGTTCAAAAACGACTCAAACC
>JAIYDP010000192.1 GCA_027487435.1 Verrucomicrobiaceae bacterium
AAGATCTGCTGCATGCTGGCGGCCAGCGCCACGGCATAACCGCCCGTGTCGCGCTGCACGCCCTTGGGCTTGCCCGTGGTGCCGCTGGTGTACAGGGTGTAGCTGGGATGGGTGCTGTCGACCCAGGTGCAGGGAACGACGGTATCGCGGTGGGTCTCGCGCAAGGCCGTGTAGCTGTGGTCGCGGCCGCTTACCCCTTCGAACGGGCTCAGGCCGCGGTCCACCATCAGCACGGCTTCCGGCTTGTGCGTGGCCAAGCGGATGGCTTCATCCAGCAGCGGCCCGCTTTCGCCATCGGATGCCCCCCCCCCCTCATTTTCGTCAGAGGTCGTTTCGCTCTCGTCAGAAGAATCGACCCCCCCCCCATCCTTCGGCAGATTCCATTCCTTCGATCTGCTTTCAGAAGCGACCCCCCCTTCTTCACCCCCCCCACCCCTTCCATTCTCATCCGGGGCTTCCCCCTCCAAGTGGAGATTCGCAATTTCCTCACCACCCCTCCCATCTTGACCCGCGCAGGCAAAATGTGCGTGCGCGGGGGGGAGGGTTCGGGGAGAATCAGCCCCCCCCTCGCTTGCATCGCCGGCGGTGTCGAAAATGTCAGACTCAGACGAGGCCTCCTCGGGGGCGGGGGTATGCTCGTGCGCATGCGACGACTCCGGCCGTAGGAGGGGGGGGGGGTCGCTGAACTCACTCGAGGTCGAGGGTTTGTGCTCAAGGGGCGTTGCAGCGCGAGAAAGGGGGGCCCCCTCCGCCTCATCGGGCGCAAGGAGGAGGCTGACAAAGGCACAGCTGCTTGGAGGGAGAGGGGGGGGGGAAACGCACGCCTCAAGCAGCGCGTCGGCCTCCGCGGGCTCAAAGCCAACCTCTCGAAGCTCGAGGGGAGTCAAATGTGAGAGGCCCTGAAGGGATAACTCAGCTTTGATGGCTGCGTCAAAGTAGCTCGAGAGATGCATTGATTCTAAAAATAGCCTGAGGGCTTCGTTGGGAAGGCGGCCGCTGGCAGCGGCGGAGACGATCGCATGTTGCACTTTGGAAATGCCTGCTGCGGCGATGGAGGGGGGTGTCAGGTTGAGGAATGCGCGGACGCTGTCTCCACAAAGGGAATGGAGGGGGGGGTGGAGCTGCGAAAGGCCGCAGCGACGGAGGAGGAGGAGGAGGGCTGCGAGGGTGAGGTGGGTGGGTGGAGGATCAACAGGCGTCTGCGGGAGGGGCGGGGCTAGATGCCGCTTTGAGTTCGGCCACAGCCGCAATGTCTTTGGAGCCTTTGGGGGGGGTCAGGAGTGAAGGAGGGGGGGTACGAGAAACCGCTCTCGCGCTGGCCTCTTGCCACAGGATAAGCTCGTCGGCAGTCTCGCAGAGAGTGTCGCGCAAGTGGGACGCCTCGAGACTGGCCGCCATCAAAGGGGGGGGTGTAATTCAGACGCCAAAGAGACCTGCGCAGGGTCGCAGCCAACGTCAAGGCCATGGAGGAAAAGCATGAGCGAGGGCGTCAGCGTGCGGTCAACAATGGCGCTCTGCGACGTGAGGGGACGAGCCGAGGGAGGCGAGACTCGGAGAGACTCCCTCCGAACGCGAACCTTTGCCATGCGCCCTGATGTTGACTTTGACTTGACCTTGACTTTGACCTTGACGTTGACATGGCGGACAGATGTTGCATCTTGGGATCAGGATGTCCATTTCATGAACATCCGCCCCGTCACGAGGTGTGGTCACGTCTCGTCCACTCGCGGCCTGTTGGAGGACGGGGGGGGCCGTACGGCCGTTCGAAACGACCGCTCTCCCACCTGCAAGCGGCCATCGTCGCCGAACAAGCCCGCCCCTGTAGTGCCCGGGCGGTCGCCGGGTCTTTTCGTCTTACCGCCAAGTGTTTTCAGTATCCATGACATCAGCCAGCAATCCCATTGGCATGCTATCACCCCAAGAGCTCCTTGCATGGCCTGTGACCACACTTCGGTGTTGGCAGTGCCGTGCTTTCCATTCGTCGCTGTTGAGACGCAGTCGAAGCGAGCAAAAATGCGCTCGTGACGGACCCGACGGGGAGAGTCTCCGTTGCACATCTCCAGAGTAATTTTACATGTCATACAAGTCGAGATATACAAATACGCGTTAATATATGGCCACTACGGATAGAAAGACAAACAAGCAAGGGAGCTACTGAGGACCCGACAGCTTCGAAAGCCGTGCCTTTTCCAAGACGCATTTCCCAATTTTGTACTTTTGGCTCTCTTCGAATGCTTCCTCGTAAATCCAGCCCATGTAAGTGTCACAAGCGATGCAATAAATGTCAGCAACCCGATGAAGGCCGGTTGTTAGGCTTCTATTCTCCGACGGACCCTGCGAGTAGTTCTCCGCTTTGTGAAAAAGGATAGCAGGACCTGTTCTGCCGTGGAAAGCTTTCGAAACAATGTCCTCTCCAGTTGCAAAGTGAGTTCCACACCCAGCACAGCAGTAAACCCGTTCGCCCTTCAAAAACTTTGTAAGTAGCCGTCCCATTCGGTTGGATTCTGCACAGCTGCTTTCGTTTGCAGAAGCTAAAAATAACAGCTGTTAAATTGTTCTTGTTTGCCCGCCCCTCAGCTTGCTTTAAGATTTTCTCCTCTTCATTTTGTCACCAGCAAGCCACCAAAACATCCGAATTGAAGCCTGCACATTTCGTGCGAAATTCATCTTCTGTCAGCAAATTTTCCATGTGGCGCACTTTAAGTTCTGTTTAGGTTGGAAATTCACTTTTTAGCACTGAGCGAACACATTCTTCAGGTTTGCAAATGACTCATTTAATTTTTAAAATAGTCTTTAGTAGATCTGACCAGATGTCTGTGGCTTCCCGTTTGGTTTCTTTGCGATCTGCCATCCAACAAGCTGCGTTGCGCGTGGGAGTGTCTGAGGTTTAACATTTAATTAATCTCTCCAATGCCGAAGCCTCGCCTCGTCGCTGTGTCGAAGACTATGGCTCCGGCTGTCATCATGGAAGCCTACGACGTGGGACAACGTATCTTTGGCGAAAATTACGTCCAGGAGCTCGTTGAAAAATGCAGCCATGTTGCCGTATCAGTTTCTTGTGTCTCATCCACAAGCTTCCTCAGGATATCCAGTGGCGCATGATCGGCCCCTTACAGTCCAATAAGGCCAAGGCCCTCATCAAAGGTGTGTCGAATCTCGCTTGCATTGAAAGCGTCCACTCCATAAAATGCGCCGATGCGATCGAGAAGGTTATTGCTGGTAACTTTTTTTTGACAATCAGGCTTGCGAACTGTTCAGAAAGGTCCCTCTTGACGTCTTCGTTCAAGTCAATACGAGCGACGAGCTCTGTACCCCCCCCCCCCCGCGTGAACATGCTGACGCCGCAGCCAAATCTGGCATTGATCCCTCTGACACCGCCGCGCTTGTCCGGCACATTTTGACGAATTGCCCGCACCTCCACTTCGTCGGCCTCATGACGATTGGTCCCCCTCTCCTCCACCACCCTCGCGCTCATCCCCCGCAGGCAAGCTGGGGGACGAAAACCCGCGGCCGTACTTTAAGGCGTTGTCTGCCTTGCGGCACACGATTTGCGAGGAGCTGCACCTGGCGGTTGGGGCTGTCGAGCTGAGCATGGGCATGTCAGGCGACTTCGAGGCGGCCGTGCGCACACACGCGCAGGGGGTTTCTCACGACAGCAGATTGAGGAGGGGAGCACCAACGTGCGGGTTGGCTCTACGATCTTTGGCCCCAGGGGCACATTCATTGTGGTTGCTGTGCGTTTGTACAAATTATCTGACGTGACAGAAATCGGATGCGTCCAATTGAATCGCCGGTTAATGCGAGGGCGAGCCCGGCGATTGCGGGGACATCGGCTCTTCGTCTGAGAGGTCCTCCCCAACGCTTTCCTTTCGAATGAGACGATGTTCCTATCAAATATTTCAAGTGAATATATCATTTCCATGACACCCACCCTGCGCCGAAGATGGAAGAGCCGCAAGAACTTGCGCCTCAGCTTCCTCGACATGTCCCGCCAGATGTTGTGGTCGATGTTGCCGCCGTGGTGGTCCATCGCCTCCTCGTCGACGTCCTGCAGCGCCCCCTTGATCTGCTCCAGCTTGTCTTTCACCCGCGACTTCATCGCATCCTCCACATGACCAAAGTCCTCCACAAGCGTGTCAAACTGCTCCACAACGGTCGTCATTTGATGTTTGATGTTCGTCCGTAGCTTCCTCATAGAGCCCTTGAGCAAGATCTGCTTCTCCTGCCGAGTCAGCCCAATCCGATAGAAGTGACCTTGACGAACCCGACATTCAATTCATCTCGCTTTGCGCCACGCGAGAGGTTGCGCTCGATGTACTCGTCGTAATTCTTGACAATGCGTGTGATGATGTCCGTCGTTGAAATGCCGTCCGTCCGCTGCGTCGGCATGAACATCCCTGCGGCCTTGATGCCCGCATAAACGTCACTCCCATTGTTGCCAGTTGTGTAGGGGATGTCATCATGGGCGACGTAGTCGATCTGCTGCGTCAGCGCGTCGTTCAAGCTGAAGGGACTTTGTGTTTGGCGAGGAAGTCTTCAGTCAACACCCACGGTGCGTCTTCGACAACCTCGTCGACCCATTTGACATGTCGCAAGCTCTCATATCGTTCTCGATCTGAGAACACAGTCTTTCCTTTGTGTTTGTGAGTGAGCTCGTCGTTGCACACTGGACACTTAACGTAATCGCGAAAAAATATGACCTCCAACCAGCAGATGAGTATTCGGGAAAAGCTTCTTGGCCTGCTCCAGCATTCGGTAATGGCCAAAATGAGCAATGTCAAAAATACCGTCTGCGTAGACGCGGACAGGCCGTCCTGCGGGCGGAGTGTTGATTGGGTAGGAATATCCTTTCGGAACATATTTGGTCATATCCTCTTCTGGAGAAACTTGGCCATCGTCAGGGCAGTCTTCTTGCTTGCGTCGTTTTGAGGAGGCCGTCGGCGATTGAGCCGCAGTGCCGGTACGCTTTTTAGCAGGCATGCCACCTTTAACGAGTAACGGCTCATCTTTTTGAGGCGAGACGAGTTATTGCTGCTTACTTGCCATACCAATGCTTGAATCCTGTCGCAGCTGTAACAGCGCGTTTCTTAACCCTGGTCGTGTTTGTCCATTCCTTCCATCGCCCAAATCCCTATCACTTGTCAAAATTTGACTGTGACAGTCGTGCGTTAAAATGTCCCGTGGAACATTTACTCTCCCGACTGACTCTGCGGGCATTGCAAAGCTTTCGTGGCTGGAGGACTTCTTCGAGTACATCTACGCAACTAATCTGAAGAAAGCCTCTACCGTGAGCGCCAACATTCCAGACACAGTTGTTTTCAAATATCAGCGACCGTCCGAGAAAGCCCCTGACTATCTCATCCCTCAGGGCTGGGTGGTATTTTTGCAACACGGATGATTCGGACATTCAGAAAAAGGACAAGCTCAGAGAGCTTACTGCCACGGGGATTTTCGACGGCTTTCTTCGACGCCAGAGAGACCTCAGCGACACAGACATCATCGCGTACTACATCGCAACAAATAAGCTCGGTTCGTTGCATCCGTTGTCTTTTCTCATTCCAAAGGCTCCGAACACAAGACGCACGTCGAGTATCTCAACAAGGAGGGCCTCGGTAAATCGCTCCCCCCCACTTAAAGGGGCGCTCTAAATCTGCAGACCATTTCCTCTTTAAGCAAGAGAAGGAGCACAACGGCATCCTCCAGGTCTTCCTTGACCCTGCCGGCGACTCCAATTGTTGGCCCGCCCATGACATCAATTTTTTGACTTTGAAAGCGGTCATTCGCGCGACGTGGACGCCGCACGTGTTTCAGCTGGAGCAGCGCGTTAACAAGCTACCCCTTTTTAACATCAAATTGAACCAAACCGATCGGGCCGTGACTTTTGATGGCCCTGAACACTCGACGCGCCATTGTAAAGCCCCCCACCTTCAATGCCAACCAACCCCCCCCCCTCCTTGAGCAATCCCTGACTTGCAGACGTTATTCGAAACAAAAACACGCACCGCAAGTTGGAGGCCAAGACGCTCGAAATCATCTCGCACATCAACTCCCTCCTCCCCCACGGCCATCGCGTCGCTTACGTCGAGCTTTTTTTTAAACTCGACCGCCGCAGCACGTTTTGGCTCCTCTATTGCACCGGCCTCAGGGTCACCCAGGAGGTAGGGAGGGGGGTTTTGTTTGAGTCCCGGCCTGGTTCCTTTTTTTTTCCCCCGTTTTTTCGCGGTACGTTTTTGATTTGATGTGGCCAGCAAGTTCTATTGTGGGAAAAGGCAGCCCTCCCCTCAAATCTCCGCCCAATCACCCCAGCCGTCGACCCGACGGCCATCCCGCGCGCAGTCGCCGCGCGGAAATTCTGCCCGTCCTGCGGAGATGACCTCGGTCAGTTAGAACGTTTTCCCAGGTTTAACCCCCCCCCCCCAGGCCATGGCAGCTACAACGTGTCCCTCAAGTCGGTCATCCTCCACTACCTCCGTCAGAAATCAGCCGCACCCCCCCCCTTTGAGGACCTCTCGCGGAGCGCGTCGCGCTTCTCCTCCACCTCTCGGCCCTCCAGCGCCGTCGTCCGTCATAAAATTCTTTGTTTGTTTGCGTTTAAAGCTTCTTTAACCCCCCCCCCCCTTGCAGACAACGTTGATCCGGCCAACGGAGTTGAAATCCGCGTCGCCTCCGCTGGTATGCACTTTGGAGCGCCATTAGCGCTTACTTGAACTACACACCCCCTCCTTTTCTGACCCTTCGGCCCCAGGCCGAGCCGCGTCGGCGACGCGTCGGCCCGATTCCGCCACCTCCGCAGGGACGGATGTGATCGTGCGCTCGACGCTGCCAGCGATGAGGGTAACCCCCCCCCCCTCCTCACCGTGACGCTTCGAGCAACCGTTGGACACGTCTGCGTTTGTGTTTGTGGTGCACGAGGAGGACACGGCCACGGCGCCGCCGTCGATGAAAGAGGAGGACGCGACGAACCTGATGATGGACAAGTGGGTGATGCGCCGCTTCGAAAAGAGGGAGCAGCCGGAAGAGATTTTTCGCCTCATTCGCTCCGTATGTAGCGGGGGGGGGGGTTGCTGCTGTGGGGTCCTGCCTTTTTTTTTATCTTTCATGCGCTTTTTTGGTTTGGTTTTGATGATGTGGTTTCAACGTCAAGTGGCAGCCCCACGGGTTCTAAAAATAGAAGATAGGGGCGGGAAAGTGCGACGACAAGGGCCTGCTTTTGTACGAGCGCATCGTCCGGCGGAAGGACCTCATGGCGGCAAAATTTGGCATTTGCGAGGAGTGCTGCATCGCGTGAGAAAATCGAGATCATTAAATATTCATTTATCCGCAGTTTGTTTATTTTCCATTTTTTTATTTTTTCGCAACCATCTTCTTTTTGTTTGTTAATTATTGACTAATAAAAATTTAAGGAAGAATAGGTCATGCCAACATTTAACAAGCTCGCTCCATTTTCTGTTATTTATTGTAACGCAACAGGTTTAACAGCAGCGCGCTGGATGAGAAATTGAATTTCAAACCGTCGCAAGCGCTTGGTCTGTCCGCCCGACGTGCCGCAAAGCCTCGCGCCGCTGCAAGAGACCCCCCCCCCACTGCCTCAACGCAGAAACGCGAATCTGCCGCTCCACCCAATCGTAAAGTACTCTAACAGCTGCTTGTTAACCCTCTGCAGGGATTGTGACCGATGCGTCTGTCCAAGAGGGGGACTTAGAGTCCCTTTTAACGGCCATGTTCCAGCGCGAGGCCAACGCCGCCAAGGGCGTCCTCAGCCTCGTCCAGCGCGACGGGGGGGGGGGGACGAAAGGTGGGGTTGTCCTTTTTGATTTGATGACTTGTTTAGGGTACAGCCGCTCGGCTCTGTTAGAGTCCTCATCGGGGCTGTTGCAGAGTCCCCCCCCCCCCCTTCGTGTGTTTGATCGCGCAGCCGAAGAGGGAGACGAAACGGCTGAAGAGGGGGGCGATCGGGAGCATGGGGAGTTGGTGGAGCAGCTTCGGAGCATGCAGACGCGCCGAGAGAAGTGCCACCCAAGTTTTCGAACCATTTAGTCTTTTAGTTATCTTGGGCGGTCGGTGGAGTCAGCGAACACGCCTTTCTTCCGCTCGCGGTCGTTCCTTCAGCGCTACGGGGAGTTGATTAAGGAAAAGACAAGGTCACTGGACCTGTCACCGCCGCATCCGCGGTCATCATCGTCCGCATCGCTTAAGACCCCATCCCCCTCCGCACCTCGAAAGGTGGGGTTGGACGGCGCGTCGAGTAGCTTCGCTGAGATTTCGACGGCGTACCGGCGCATTGGGTACTATGTATTTCGGGTATGGGGGGGAGGTGTCGAGCCTTACGTTGGGGCAGAACGTGCAAGGGCTTAGTCCTGAGACGAGTCAGGAGTTTGCGTAGGGTTGGTGGTTAAGACATTACGGCGATTCGATGTACAAGTACTGAATGTTAAAATGTGCCTGATACAATACAAGTTGGTACAGCCCAGCCATGGCTACGAGTCAAGGTCATGAAGGCTCTGCGACATGCTCTTGTTCGCCGACTTCGCTTCATCGAACCCTTTTTCAAACGCTGCCTGCACGGACGTGTCCACCTTCTGCGCGGAGAGCCACTCCGGATTGGCTGCGATCTTCTCCTTCAGCTCCCCGACCAAGTCCTCCAACGACAATGGCTGGGACATTTAAAGACTAATTACCCTCGTCATGAGCAGCAGCGAATTCGTTCGCCCTCGCGTGGACTTCATCCGCGACATAGCAGCGTACTGCTTCGACGTTCTGATTGCAAGCCTCACGTCCAGTGTTCCGGCCCCTCCCTCTTTTCCTTCCACACCCGACTTGTGCTGCTTCCCTGTTGCGGCACTGTCTCACCATTGAAGTGCCATTTTTGTAACGTGGAAGAAGCGCCAGAAGCTTGCATATGAGCTCCGGGGATGCATAGGCAGTTTAAGTCCAGTTGAGCTGAGAAGCGGAGCTCAAAAATATGCCCTGCGAAGGTTCTGCGGTGATCATTCGGCCTGAAGTCGCCAGCGCATTCAACGATAGCCGTTTCACGCGGATTCGATTCGACGAAATCCCACTGCTGAAATGCTCTGTGACTCTGTTGTACAACTTCAAGGAGAACAAAACGTACTTGGATTGGACAGTCCAATTGCTTCGAAACCCTTCTGACGCTTCAGATAGGTATGCACGGCATAATAATATACTTTCGAGTAGGTCGCAAAGATTATTCAGCCACATATCTACCAGAAGTTTGTAAAGAACAAGGTCTGGTTGTTTTCACAAGGACCCTCATCGGCGACAGGGTGGACGCAGAGGGAGTGTCTCGCGTCGCTGGTTGAGAAGGCGGGGTTTGAGGGGCGTGCCACGGAGGAGCTGCTGCAGACTATCCGGCTGACGACGTATGAGGGGATAAAGGATGAGTTGCAATATGAAGATTACATAAGAATGAGGGCCCCGCCGCGCTAATGGCTGCCTGTTAATTTGTACAATACTATCTTCACACACGCTCATACGCGCTGATTGGAGCGGTTCCACACGACGTCGAAGCTGACGCTCTCTTGGGGATTGCACTTTGCCAGCATCTTTTGCTGCACAGCAGGCAGCGCCGTGTAGACGCTCTCCGCGTTCTTTAAATCATCCAACAGCGGGATGAGCTCAAGCAGCTCGCGGTCGCTCATGTCATCAAACCTACGGGGTAAAACAATTCAAATCGCAGCGGGACCATGAGCGGATGGGGATTGAGTTGCGGGGTTGCAACATGTACGACGTCGGTGAGTTGTCAAGGATCGCCGTCTGATCGAGGCTGCGTCCAAGGCGCGACAAGTCCTTGACGAGATTCCCTTCAAAACAAACACAGGCTTCTCGAAACAGGCGCGTTGTGCACACCCGCTTTGTGTCCAAGAGGTCCAAGACAGGATTCGCGTACTTGGACGTCAGAAACTGGCGTTCGAGACTTGCCTTGGCTAAACTTGCTGTGAAAATAATAATCTCGAAATCTTTTGCAACTGCAGCGAGGAATTCATCGACATGTGGGCGCTTGCAAACATATACCATATGGACGGTCCCATCGATTTCGACTGGGACGACAAAGTCAGACCGGGGGACTGGCTGAATACGTTAGAAATTTGAGTCCGTAAGCACGCCTTGAACGAGCTGTGTACAAGTGTCTCATCAAGATCGATAACAAGAGTTATCAAACTTCTGAATTTTAGACTCTTGGGGGGAAGTAGGTAGTCGCTCTAGTGAGTAAACACGTGGGTTTGAAATTCACACTCGTGGAACTATCTCCTCCTCCGCTTCTATGATAACCTACTACACTCAGAGTCTGAACAATAGCAGGCGCACTTCCCGGCTCGTGGAAGAAAAGCAGAAGCAAAAGAATTTAAATAATCTATTCGAGTAGAACCTTCGTGTTCGGGCTGTTTTGTTAGAGAAGTAAGAGCAGCAATACTCTCAGCAAAACGAGTCAAAACATGGGAAGTTGGACGAGGCTCTTCATGAAGACTCATCAATGTGTATAAAAACAGAAGAAGCAGTCTACGAATCCAACTAGCTCTTGTAAATTAAAGAACTTCTGTAAATTAAAGCTGAAGTAGCTTTTCTATTTTTGGAGGTGTTTCCTGAAATTCAACATACAGAGTGAGTGAGTTCAAAGAATCGCTACTGGCTTCCTTTTCGCGCTGATCCAAGAAATTTAATGAATAAATTTTAATTTCCATCTGTTAGATCTGCATTGAAATGCCTCAGCCACGTAGAAAAGGAGCCTCTTCGGCGCCTTCATCTGTTAACGCTAAAGTAGAGAAGAGCTCTTCATGTGGGGGGACGTGCACTAAGATCACTCTCTATGTATTTCTAACGTTTTTGATGGTAGGCTCGGCAAGTAGTCGTTGTTGACATTATTCAGCTTGTGTCTCTTGGAATGCTAGGAGTGGGTGGCTGGCTGTTCTTTGTATCTAGTTCGCAACACTTTACATTCCAAGGATCATCTGCTCCGATAGGAATTATTATCCTTGGCGCTTTTATGTTTACCACTGTTCTTATTGGCTGTATCGGAACGAAGAGAGAGTCTAAATGCCTCTTGGGAACAGTATTTGCACATATATTTTTTCTAACCACGTAGTTCTTCGGGTTCAATCTTACTCTCTTTCTTGCCCAGATCCTCATTGGCTGCCTTATCTTATTCTTTTCGAGAGAGGTCGGAAAGGCCGAGTACATTGAATGGAAGACTGCGGACCCGAATCTCCGCCAAACTGTTGAGAATGCATTGCAGTGCTGTGGCTTCAACAGCACGACGAGCAACACAGGGTTTATTCCCCCGCAAACTTGCCCCTACAAGATGACATGCTCACAGCGCATTGCCACCTATTTCCTCATTGTAGGCCTTGTGGTGGTTGGGTTTTCCATTGTGCAAGTACGATTCTGCTGAATTCCTCTCACTCCAAAGCTGCTGACAATGTGGCTCACTTGCTGCCTCTACCGCAATGTTGGCTCTGGAGACGACTCTCAGCCGTTTGAGAAAGAGAGGCTTCTGAAGGGGTCTCACGGTCTGTAATATCATGTGTAATGGTCACTTCTGGTGAAAGCAATCATGCGGAGGTACTTTTGAGTTAGTCCAAAGTACCTCATGAGGTCGTCGTTCGTGCGCACGCTTGCCTGCTACAAAGCAGCTGACGTTTCTGAAGCGTTGAATCCTGCTGTAGGAAGCACTTGCTCTTCTCCTAACTAGAGGAGATTTCGGAATCCAGAAGGAGCGCCGTTGTCAATGACTTGTGCAAGCAGTTTTCGGACTATTCCTCAGTTCAGATTTCGCCTTCGAAATGACGCGCAGGTGGACCGTTCCGCCCTCGCCAAGGATATCGTCGAGCAAAAGTCGGCACCGCAGTTCATTCGATCCGTAAAGCGTTTTCTGCGTCTCCGACGGACGTAGTGTCTCTCTGCCGAGCGTGGCCTCCCTGTTCTTCTTCGCATGCGTGAGGAAATCCTGTCGCTAGGAAAAGATGTCTCCGAATTCGCGACCGAACGGGCCGATGAAGTGTTCCGGACGACGTTGTCCACGTCGAAAGTAGCATCCGACGCTGACGTTTGCAGCCTCTTTTCTAGCGCCATTCTAAACCTCTCGCGCATCGATTGGAACTCTCCAGTTTCCGTCGTCGAAAAGGTTTGTGTCTGGAAAGGCATTTGTGAAAAGGTGCAGGTTCTTCAAGGCGAGCGCGTCCACCCCTCTGCGTCCCTTGAGGATCTCCATCGTCGGCTGGAAGGAGGCCGCGAATGCTGGGCGTTATTTCACCCTCGAATGGATGACGTGGATTCAAAGGCGTGCGCTAATAACTGTTGCAGGCACCCCTTGCTTTCATTTTTGCCAACTTTCGAAATGACGTCCCATCCAGCGTCGAAGTACTCCGAACATGCGCGCGCTGACAATTCGAGGGGATCCTCAGCGCGCAGGTGGTCGATCGGCCGACTGTTGTTGCGTTCTATTCGATTTCGACAGCTTACAAAGGTGTTGAGTGTGTGGGGGGTTCTGATAGCGGAAGCCCTTGAAGGGGTCGACCTGGGTCAAATCCTCATCAAGCGAGTGGTCTCGAGGATTCAAGTCGATCGCCCATGTCGTCAGATGGGTCCCGATTTCTAACGGCGCAGCGGTCGACACGTTTGTCACCCTGTCCCCAATGCCCCGTCTGCGAGAATGGATGCGTTCCCACCCTGACCGTGTTCGTGCTTGGTCCAAATTCTGACTTCGCAAGGTGTCACGTCGTCGCCTCTTTTTCATGAGGCGATTCAAAAGTGCGGCGCACAACCCTCGGCAACTGGGCTTGAAGTTTGTGTAATTCCCCTCCTCTCATTAAGCAGGACGTTCTAAACTCAAATTGGATGAATGACCCGGCCAAAACGAATGCGCTGCGTCCATTTTTGACCCAAATTGCAACCGAGTCATTCTCTGAGCGCTTATTTCTAACCGGCAAGGTATCTGTTGCATGCAAAGAGAGGAATCTTTGCTTTCGACCCCGTCCAAAACTTTCATCTTCGCAACGGTGCAGCCATTCATCGAGTTAATTTCTTGGGATGTTCATCAGGCAACGCGGTCCGGCAGCACGCTGGTCTCATGGTGAATTACAAGTAGATTAGTTTCTTCAGGCTCTAACAGTTCGAAGATACGACACGGTTGCATTGGTCGACAATGCTGAAAAATATGCGCAGGGAATCGTTCGTTCCAACCTGTGAAAAACCCAAGCGAATGGAAATGTATATGTGACTATATTTAAAATCTCATATTTCCATTTGTTATGTCTGAGTCTGCAGCAGCTTTCTACTCTCTGCGGCTTGCTGTGGGCAATCAACCCCGACATTTTTAACATGTCAGAGCAGAAGTCTTGCTGCCATGAGCGGAGATACATCAAGAAATCGCTTTTTATGTGGGACAAATTCTGTGAGAGATGAAAATGAAGTATGTCGGCCCGTTAGTCTCTTATCAGCTCAGATCGTGATTCTAGAAAAGAAAGAGGACACTGCAGAATTTGCTTGCGTTCGAGTGTTTACACATAAAGATGAGGTTTGGCACATATGCCCTTCCACGAGCGCTGCAGACATTTGCTTCACTGTTTCATCGAGCCGTTGTCGAATATAATCCTCTCTCACGTCGAAGTGGGTGCATCGAAAGTAAATTTATGTCGGTTGCAAGATCTTGACGACGATCTCGTGTCAAATATCTCCTACCCGATCGAGGAGCTTGGCTCTCTCTCGCTGGAGGACGACACCTTCCGAAAGTCTGCCCCCCCTCTCATTGCTCTTCCTCACCCACAAGAGTCATTTGGGACGCGAACAACGCAGAGTCTGCCGTCGCAATCTCCGAGAAGTCCCTCCACAGCCTCCGCGTCGGCACAACGTGCGTCGCAAAGGCGTCCGAGTCGTCGCAGCTGTCCGAGTCATCAAAAAACATCTCCGCCAGCTTCGACCCCCTCCACACCTCCACCATCGCCGTTTGCACAGACGCCAGCGTCAAGGGCTGGGACGTTCGTAGTTGGAAGTTGCCGTCCTGTCGCGTCGGACGTCTTACGCCCTCAGAAACGCCTTTTCGATCGAAAATGCCCACACTTCCGTCGCGCGCGATGTCGATTTCAACCACAACAAGTCCCATCCCGCTGCCGCTTGGCGCACTGACAAGCCAAGGCCTTACCACATCGTCACAGGCGGCGACGACGGGTTTGTCAAGTTTTGGGACTATCGCGCGCCTAAAGTGCCCATCAAGTCCCTCCTCAACCACAGCCATTGGTTCAAAGGGGGGGGGTGTGAATTTTCGCCAACAGGACAGGGTGTGGGCTGTTCAGTACAACCGCTCCCACGACCAGCTCCTTCTCTCCGCCGGAGGCGACTCGTGCGTCCAATTGTAACCCCCCCCCCCCGCTCTGCTGAAGCCAAGGTGGGACCTCCCCACCATCTCCTCGTCCTCTTCCCTCGACGTGGACGTGGACGCGGACGTGGACGGCAAGACCCGCCGCCGCGTGCGGGAGGATCGTCTGGTTGCAACCTACGCCGACCACAACGACTCCGTCTACGCCGTGGCGTGGAGCGCCAACGACCCGTGCGGGTGTGTGGGAGGGGGGGGATTGACTGCCTGAGGTGGAGCTACGCGTCGCTGTCTTACGACGGGCACGTCGTGCTGAGCCAAGTGCCGGAGAGCCTCAAGTACAGCATCTTGTTTTGAGGGGGGGGGCTTAGTTTGTAAAAATAGGTTTGCACTCACTTCCAATTTTTTACAAACCACCCCCCCCTCTTGAAAAGGACGTCGTGGAGGACAGTCGACCCCCCCCTCCATCAAATGACTGCCGGCGAGAAGGCGCCGCTGCCTCTGCGCCGTTGCCCGAAGTCCTTCCACCCGCAACAGGCGTTGGCGCAGCCGATGGCCTTCGCGAACCCCCCCCCTCACGATTTGAACTCCCTTCGGGGGGGGGGGGAGTTGTACGCCTGGAGGAGCCCCCCTCATCACTGCCCCTTCCACTTGGAGGGTGCGGGGGCGTTGAAGTGGACGACCTGCGAGCGGAAGGGGGAGGGGTTATTTCCGTCATAGGAGGGGGTCTGTTTTCAATCGACCGACGGGGGGGGGTACCCCTCCCGTCCGCCCAGTCCTCCTCGCGGATGCTTCCAAAGCCCCCCCCCCTCCCCGCCATCGACGTCGTCCGCGCCAGAGGCTTCCCTTCACTTCCGCGCGGGCTTGTCTCCGGCGACCACGCGCGCGACGATGGCGCGCTCCGGTCGCGCGACGACGGGAGGGGCGCTTCTTCGCGGCGGAAATTTTCGAACGGCGCGTCGTAGGTGCGCGGCGATGGGTCGCGAGACCTCCCGCTGGTGCCGACGAAATCCCCCCCACCCCCGCGGCTGGGTGGCCGACTATGGGCGTACTCCTCGCGATAGGAGGGGGGGGCAGAATCCGCAGACTCGCGGGCGGAATCAGACCTTCGCGACGGCGCGCTGCTCCCCTGAGCGTCCCACCGCCCTCCCCCCTCGCGCTCGTTCGGGAGAGGGAGAGCAATATGGGGGGGGCGCTGTTGTTTTGGAGAGGGGGGGTCCAACGAACTTCGAACATCCAAGCGCGACCTCCCGTCAGCCTCCAGGGCGCTGCGCGAGACCGAAGCGAAGGGAGCGGAGGTCCACTCGGGCTCAACAAGCAACCGCCGAGACGCCGCAACTTGGGGGGGGGTCAAAGAGTAACCCGAAGCGGCGCTATACCGTGGCTGGAGATGTTTGCCTTGATAACAGAAAGAGTTTTGGAAACTTGGGGCGTGGCGAACCGTCGCGCCACCGCCTCATCCAACGCCGCAGGTAGACCCTCCGCGTCGAAAGCCCCAGCGTTTTTGGCTAGGGGGGGGGTGAATGGCAAACAGAGGGGGGGGCGAAACGGTTCAGCGCCGTGGCGACGTGGAGGACGTCCGCAAGCGCGGCGAGCGCGTCGACCGTTTGGACGCGCTGGAGGGAGATAACAAGCGCTTTTACGAGGGGGGCGCTGAGCTGCACATTCTTGCGGTCAACTTGTCAATCAGACCGCGGGGGGGGGGGGGTTGGGCGCACCGTCGATCAAATTTGCAACCGCAGCTGCGACCGCAACAACGACGGGGGGGGTCTCGGGGGACGCTGCCAGGGCGTTGGCGGCAACGTCGAGCGCGCCGAGGCTGCGGAGGAGGGGGCGGACTTGGCCTGCTCTATTTTTAGTCGGTGAAGGAGGGGGAGTGACGATGCGACGCGACGTTTCGCAGCGCCATCGCCGCCCTAAGGATGACGCCTTCGCTTCGGCGGTGCGACTTCGTCGCGGTGAGCGCGAGCTCAAAAAAACCCGCGTTGATACCTTTTTGCGCAAATTCCGCTGAGGATTTAGTTTTTAGGCACTCACGTCACACGCTCGCGCATGATGTTAACAAAAAAGCCAAGAGCGCGCTCGTTGATGGCCTCCGATGAGGAGAAGCGGCGCGCGGCTGCGCTGACAAACAGGGCTGCGTTTAAGTCCCCACACTCTAACAGGCCATTGTCTTTGTCTGTTAGCGCCTCCGTCAGCGGGTGTGGGGGACCTGTCGCTGCGACGTTGCGAAGGAGGGAGAGGCTGCGCGCCGCGATGCGCTCGTCCTCGGCGTAAAAGTTCATTAATTTAAATGCAGAGGCCGTCGCGCCGCTGCCGATTGCGAACTTAACCCCCAAGGCTGAGGAAGTGAGGGGACAGTCTTTAAAAATAGGGCACGAGTGGTCGTGAGGTTGCCCAACGCACCCATCAGCCGCTCGGCCATGCGGCGCGTGATTGCGCGATCTGACATCAACGTTCTAATTATAGACACGAACCCGTCGCGAACGGCCACACTTTCATGCCTCGCTTTTGAGAGGTGATCAGTTTTGCTTCGAAATGCCCCCCCCCCTACGGCTTCGCGTGCAGTTGCGCAGAGCGCCAAATATGCCCTCGAGGAGGGGAGGGGTGTCGAAATGCGCTTTGACCGCCTCCAGCAGCGCCGCGAGTACCCCGTTTTCAAAAAGCGCCACTTCTCCGGCGTCTTTTAGTTGAAAGGGGTCAAAATAAATAAAAGCAGGCAGCCGAACCATCAGCGGCGACGTTTTGAATTAAAGCGCATATCGTTTGGACGAAATTTGAGTTCTTTAAATGGCCCTGCAGTGCGCGCACGGCAACGGCGGGCAGAGGCCCCCTCGCGGCGGCTGCTCGTCCGTCGGCTGGAAGTTTAGTTTTAGTTTTTAACGTGCCGCACGGTCGACGGTTAGGTTGACAAGGGCGCCGAATGCTTTCAACAGCACAGGCTCATCTTTCTCATAGTCTTTAGCAAGTTCCGAAACTTGCTCAGGCAGCCCCTTCCGAATCGCCTCACGGCCAGACGTTGCTGCAGCGTCAGCTTTTTCGCTTCGCTTCGCTTCGCTACGAAGGTGGGTCACATTGGCGAGGAGAGCCAAGGCCCTCGAACAGACCCCCCCCCTGTCCTTAAACTTGCGCAACGACCCCGCGATGGAGGAAATGACGTCGTTTTCGACAACCGCCTGCTCCAACTCGTCTGGGCGGTGGTGAGGATTTTATTCCCTCGCGGCGGACCTGACGAGACGAGAAATAAAAGCGCGGCAAAGCAGCGCTCGACAACGGCGGGGCTGTTTTGAAATTTTAGGACGTAGCCGATCATCTCCTCCGTCCTCTTGCGCGTGACATGCGGGCTTGAAAACGTGTAGCCTTGGGTTTGTTATCTTAGTTTAAAAGAGGAGGGAACCAACGGCCATGACGTCGCGGAGGAGGCCCACGGCGCCGCTGACGACGGCCTCGTTGACTTTTGAACTTGAGAGGGCGTCTGTGGCGTAGTGAAACATTTGGAGCTTGTCAATCTCCTGCGCAATGGACTCTGCGCGCATCAGGAGGGCAGCGACAGGGTCGGACGGTTCTCGCCGTAAACTGCGAGGCCGTTGAGCACGGCGCCGACGACGTCCGGGTCCTGCTTGTGTTTCTCCAGAAATCGCTTCGCAATGGGCAGCAAGCCGCAGTCGCTGATGTTTTTGAGTCGCACTAGTCTGTGAGATCGGCGCGTTTGCAGGCACAGTTGGCGGAAATGGTCGCAAGCGCGTCGAAAACGACTGCGACGCCATCCTTGTCTTCTTCGCGCACTTTCTCCGCAATGGCCTTCAACGACCGAATGAAGCTGACCTGTTTCGAGTTCCGAGAGGACTTTGTCTTGAGATACTCGGCTGCCAATCCCTTTGCGTCAGCAGCCATCTCTTTCTTCCGGTAAAAGTTCTTTTAACTAGAATTTAGAGCTTCCTCATGTCGGACCTGTTTACTGACCCGGATCGCAACGAGTTTGTAAGAGGTACGATTCTTGCACACGAGTTGTCGTTCTGGCTGCCAAGCGCTTTCTTTTGGGCCATAACCCGTCTTGGTCTCTTCAAGAAGGTAAGCGTCCAAGGAGTTGGAAAGCAAACACTTGACGCACTCAGTACAAAATCCAGTCCAAGGAGCCTGAGCGGGCGCTCGTTGTGCGATGTATGAAAAACCTTCTCGTTGACCATATATTTGTCCAACCTATCTTTCTGTTCCTTCTCTACCCAATTTTCAAACTTTGCCAAGTCGACATCACAAAGCCCCTCGAGCCTCTCTTCCAAATCCCCCCCTTCTTCTTCCTTTTCATGGTCGTCGAAGACACCATCTTTTACTGGGGTCACCGCCTCTTGCACACCCCCCTCCTCTACAAGCGGGTCCACAAGCAGCACCACGAGTTCAAGACCCCCATCGGCATCTCCGCCGAGTACTCCCACCCCATCGAGACGATCCTCGTCAATCTCTCCTCCCACTACGGCGGGCCTCTCCTCTACGGCCTCTTGTTTAGCCCCGTGTCCTTCGCCCTCGTCTGCGCGTGGACCGTTTTTCGAGTTGTCGAGACCGTTGACGCGCACTCGGGCTACGTCCTCCCATTCTCCCCATTTAGTTTGTTTTTATCTTGGCAAGGCGGCGCAGAGCGGCACGATTGGCACCACAGCCACAACGTCGGCAACTTTGGGAGTTTTTTCAACTTTTGGGACCGCATTTGCGGAACTGACCGCCAGTTTCGCGAGCACAAACAGCGGCTTGCGAAGCGAAGCGAGTAGCCGGACTGCGGTCGCTCATTTGCCTAACTGCTCTGAAGTAAAAGTGTCTTTTCGCGGCACAAGCGTCGTCTTGACCATCGCCAGCGCCTGCCGCCCCGCGCTGGTCCTGCCGCATCAGCGCAACGGCCAGATCAACCCCACCCATCGAGCCCCGCCTCGCGCAGAGCGACGATCAATTTGAATCTACGTTTGAATTAGCAACGCCCCCCCCGTCCCTCACTTTGTGTCCTCAAGCAGCTTGCCGACGCTGTAGCCGTGCACGGGGAAGAGCGTCACCGCGTCCGTCCCCCCCAAAACAACCGCCGTCGATGCCGACGTGCCTTTCAGCACCCGCGCAGGGTCGCTGCAGCGTTGGCACAGCAGGAAGGTTTAAACAATTGAGTCACCTTTTAACTTTCTCCGCGACGGCATTGCGCGCCGCGCGAAGCCGCTCCTTCTGCTCAGCCTCAAGTGCGCGCAGCGCGGCTAATTTTTCCCTCCGTGCCGCCTCCGTTTGCGCGTGGGCGTCTTCTCTCGCCCTCACCTTCGGCTCATTTTCCTGTCGCCGTCAAACGGTGACCAGCCGCGCGTCACTTTGACGCGGAGACGCTGCGCACGCTCTGCTTCCGCCCGCTGCTCCTCCTCCCTCCTCCTCTGCTCGTTTCTCTCGTCTTCAATCTGCTTTCGAAAAGCCGCAAGCAGCTTCTTTGCGTACAGCCGCTGCTGCGTCCGCACTTCTGCTGCAGATTTCTTGTGCGTCAGCATTTAAGGACCGGCACCCACCTCGCGGATGCGGCGCTGAAGTTCCGCCTCTGAGTCGGCCTTTCGCCGCCGCTCATCCTCTCGCTGGCGCGCCTCCCGCAGTTCCCCAAGCACCTCCTGCATTTCTCTTCTCTTCGCTTCGAACTCGGCCTTTTCCGCTTCGCTTCGTTTCGCCGCCAAGAACGTCTCGTTGATGGTAGCAATGTCGTCGCACGCCTTTTGAAATATCGCCTCCCTCATGTTGCGCCACTGCTGCAGAAGGCTCATTTTTCTCGCCTTGATATAGTAGTTAGCATCGACCCAGCTCAAGTGAGCCTTTCGATTCAGCGAGGGACGGCACACACAACCTCAATTTCCTGCGCCGACCTCTGAGGTAGCTCTGCTTGCATGAGCATCGCAAGCTGCCTGCGCGAGAGGCCGTCTGCAGTTCCGCGCGCTTGTTGGAGGACCTGCACGCATCAGGCCGCACGTCATTGGCGCCCTTACCTTTCGGAAGACCTCGTGCTCTCCACTGCCCCATCCGTCGCGCTTTTCGCCTCCGCAGCGACGCAACTTTGCGTCGGCGAGTTCGGCGAGGCGGAGGACCATCACCCCGTCGAGGTCTCCAACGTCGGCAAGAACGTCTGCCCAACGCTGCTCTGCCTGGGGGCAGAGGCAGCTGACCTCTGCGATGAGCTCCTGTCCCATGAGGGACAGGGGACGCATGATGGGAGCACCGTTGAATCATTTTCAGCGTCGTGTATCTCCGCGCAAATCTCAGCGAGCTCCTCACGAAGCTCCGACTCCTCCTGCGCTAACTTGGGGGTGAGGGACTTCCAAAAGTTGAGGTGGGAAGGAGCCAACTAAATATCAAACAAGGGCGTACAGCTTCAAGCACGTCCGTCTCGGTGCTTTTGAACACGTCCAGCTGCCGCTGCGCACTCGGTCGTACCATCGGGACCTGAGAGGCGCTGCAGAGGAGCTGAGCGACTCCTTGCGTCAGCTCCCGAAGACTGGCCAATTCTTTTTTGAAGGACGCATCGAGTGCCCGCATCTCTGAATCGACTTCGGTCATGCTTGGGCTGGAAGGTCATCGAGAAAAATTTTGCAAAAAACATTTGAGACCCTTGAAGGAGAGATTCAACGTTTTGAGCGAGCAAGGACTCGATTTCGTCCCTACGGTCATCAGAACTCGCGGGCGAACAAGGACTTCGTCGCACGCAGCCTATTCTGTTCAACAATCCAACGGAATTTGAGATCTTGAGAAGCTACAGCCTGATTCCTTGCTCTTGACATTGACTGAATGGCGCTGATCTTAGAGGTCACTCGAAGATGGACCGGCAAGTCAAACTTTATCAAGAATTGAAGCAGAAGACTCTTTCGCCTCCGCCAATCCGTTCTCGAGTGCTTCCAAGTGGCTCGTCTTCCGACCCTTTGAAAGCACACTAACCTCTGCAGCAATAAGCTGTTGTGGTGCAGTAGGACCCTTCAGAGTCTTGTGCTTGTGGAGCATTCGTTGGTGTCTCAAGTTTCCATCTGTTTGTACTTTTGAGCAGGGTTTTTGAACCGATGCGACGAGTAGCGAGAGGGCTGTTTGTTGCGCCATCGCGGGAAGATGTGGAATCGGGCGACTTCGAGATGGGAGATGCGCTCGTGTCTTCCGCCTCGAGGCAAATAAACATCTTCTCCGGGCGCCGCTCGTGTTTGAAACGAAATGGTTCTGCCTCTTTAATTCCCAAGACCGCACCGACACCCCGACGCTGATCGGCAAGCGGCGCTCAGAAGGTCAGTCTTTTCGCACGTCGCTCCATGAGAAGATCTCTGAGACGGGATTTTCTATGTACTGGGTATTGCTTATCCTAAACGTTGTGTCACGTCTCAGGAGATTTTCCAATTCCTGCTGACAGGTCTGTCGTGTACATTGTATGTATTGGAGCTTTACAACCTCCGCAAACTGGTCATCCCGATCCGGGAGGAGATATTTTATGTTGAAGCTGTCATAGCTTGCATTTTCGGCGCCGACTACATTCTTTATCTTTATCTCGCCGACCGAAGGTGTCACCCCACCCCCTCATATGCTCATCGGACAGGTTGAAGTACCTAAGCAGCCCGACGGAGTTAGTCAACTTGCTCACCGTTGTTGCCGCATTCGGTTTGGCCTTTAAAGTAGCCCCCCCCCCTCCTTCCTCCCACTTGCTTTCTGACGCTTTGAGATTGAGCATCTCTTAAAGCTTGCCTTCCTTCGGGTCTTCCGCAACCTCAAGTTTTGGAAAGTGCTCAAGTCGGATCGAAGCTTTTCGCGCGCAAATTATCTGAGCCAACGAGGTATTATTGCCCCCCCCCCCCTGACATGCAAGTCATCATGGAGAAGGTTTCCAAGTCGCTGTACAGGATGCTCGTTTTCATTTTCATTTCCTCCGGCGTCATGTTCGCTGTCCTCGACACGGGCGACTACTCCGACCATCTCGAGTTCCACGACACGTTCTACTTCGTCTTCGTCGTGAGCAATCCCCCCCCCCCTCCTCCTCGAATTTGATCCCTCCATGCGAAGACGTTGAGCACGACTGGATTTGGGGACATCACTCCGAAGAGTGTCCTCACGCGCATGGCCGTCGTCCTGCTCATAATTTTCGGCATTGTTGTGCTACCTGCGCAGGCGTCTCATTTGATCAACGTCCTCCGGATGAAGGGTCATTCCATGCGCAAACAGCTGATTCATTAGGAAAATACTCAGGGTCCTACTCAAGCTCGTCGGGACATGTTTTGCTCCTCGGCTGCCTCACAGCCTCGACCGTGTCCGCGTTTTTGAAAGAATTTATCACCGAGAGCGGCGGCGATGTGAAGAAAAAGGCTGTCCTGCTGACGTTTGGCGACCCCGAGGACGACCTCAAGTACCTGCTGAAGCGGCAGCCTTACAAAGAAATGTCTATGTACATCCGCGGCTCCCTGCTTGTAATGCCCAGTGCTCTACGCGATAACGAACGTAGGTTGACGGTGACGCGCACCGGGTGAAATTGCATCGCGCCCGAGCTGTTTTTGTTCTTGCGGACAAAACGATGAAGGACGCTATGGAGAGCGACGCTTGTGAGATTTCCTTTATTGTTTTGACTGACTGAGTTTCCGCTTTACGAGCCCTCAAGTCGAAGCAGCTTCAGCCAGAGGTGCCTGTGTACTGCCAGCTCATGCGACCGGAAATTCGAGTCTTGTCTTCTTTTCACATCAGTGATGTTTCAACAGGCCCATCTTCTCTCAGCTGGCATCGATAGCGTCCTTTGCGTCGATGAAATAAAATTCGTTTCTGCGCCGCTGCGTTTGATAACTTGGAAGAATCTCCTTGCGCTCGGATGCCTCTATCCTGGCGCATCTACGCTCGTGACAAATCTCTTCCAAACTTTTCCAAAGCGCAATTCAAAGACTGCGCGCTTCAAGTGGCTGCGCGAGTATTCGCGCGGTGCGTCGCATGACGTGTTTCGGATCGCCTGCCCGCGGAGGTTGGTTGGCTTGCGTTTTTCGGCTGCCGTGGAAGTAATTGGATCACGCCGGGGTCTGATCTGCAAGGCCATTTACGACGATTGCAGGGCGCTGCTGCTGGGGGCCGAGGTCAAACACAATGAGCAGCACGTGACCCTCATCAACCCCAGCGCATTGGTGATGACAGGCAAAGAGCACCTTCTCCTCCTCGCCGCGGACGCCTTTGTTGCCAACACCCTCGCGAGGGCCGTCCGCGTCTCCGTTGATGTGCAGCGCTCGCATGCAGCAAGCTCCGCTGCAACGGGCGCGGATGAGATCTCCCAGGCGTCGATTGAGAGATACCTCCCAAAGCCTGTTGAATTGGCGGCCTCTCACCGGGCGGAAGTGACTCTTCGCACTGCGGCTGAGTATCGCGGCCACATTGTCGTGTGTGGGTGGACGCCAAGTTTGGTACATTTCTTCCGCCACTTGCGCAGCCCCCACTTGGCCTCGCTCATTCCGATTGTGGTCCTCGACAACAAGGAGCTGTGCGAGACCCGAATGACCCTCATTGGCTCGTTTGAGGACGTTTTCTACGTCCAAGTAATTGCCCATCCAATGAAAAGGCTGACGATTTCAATAGGGCAGCCCGACTGTGCATGCAGACCTTGTCCGCGCCGGTGTGTACAGCGCAAAGTCCGTTGTCGTGTTGGCGTCATGGTCGACGACGTTGACGAGCGAAGAGATTCCAATGGCTGATTCAGATTGTGCAGCCATTCCTGCTGTTCTAATGCGACAGCCATCTTAACGATTTTGGAGATTCAATCAAACACCAAAGCATCCGCTCACGTGATGGCTGATATCGGTCAGGCGTTGTCCGCTGAAGGGCTTACGTGCGCAGTGCATGAGTTCAACCTGACGCTTCTGAAGTCCTCTCTTGACGACGCAAAAGCCGATGTGAACATTTGGTCCATCTATGCTGCTGGAAAATTCTTCCATTCCTCTGTTGTGGAGGCTCTCACATGCAAGGTGAGACACTTTGCGTCGAAGCTCACTTCTACAGCTATACGACAGTCCCTTTCTCGGATCGATCGTCGAACAGCTCCTCGTCAAGATCGGTGGGCACTCGCACTTGTACACGACGCCAGTTCCGAAGTCCTTCAACGTCCCTTGTCCTTGCTTTTTTTCACATCGCAGGGTAAGACTTATGAAGATTTGTTCAAAAAGTTCGTACGAGAGGGTGTCCTTCCACTCGGCGTGTACCGAACGGAAGGTCATTTGTCGTCACTGCTGCCGTACGTGTACACAAACCCGGCGCCAGATGCGATTTTATTGGAGGGAGAGATCGTCTTTGTCATTGCGCAGAGCGCGCCATGATTTACCGAATGTATACATCGATGTAAACTATTTTATTGTCTTCTTGAATTTCAAAACTTGGTTGGTGATCCTCATCACAAGGTCGTCAACCCCAACGCTCTTTGAGTAGAACTCGACAAAATTTCCTTCCGGGTCGACAAGGTAAGTGATGATGGAGTGATCCACCAGGTAGTTGGACGGGTCGACGGAGTTTTCGTGCTTGCTGTAGTACACGCGATACGCTTTCGCAACTTGCTTCACCTTCAATGTCGTCAGCAAAAATAACATAAGGCGGACCTGCTCAACAGATCCCGTCAGCCCGACGAAACGAGGGTGCCACTCTTGAGCGTCAAGAGGTTCCACAGCAACAAACCTTTCATGTACTTGCCAACTACGTCCGGTGTGTCTCGCTCGGGATCAATGGAGATGAAGACAGGATTCACGACAGGACCCACTGCTGGCAACTTGTCTGCATAGTGAACATGTTTGATGAAGCGCTACCCAATCGAGTTATTGCCTCCGTAATCTTTGTCAGCTCCGTGGGGCAGATATCAGGACAAAACGTGAAACCAAAATAAAGCAACATCCATTTGCCTTCAAATTCAGTGCTCCGCCGCACATTTCCTTTGTCGTCTACGAGCTGAAATGGACCCCCAATATCTGGTCGACCAACTGGTTCGAGCTGCTTCGCTTTGAACTTAGAAAGGGGGGCAAAACATCTTACCACTTTTACTCTTTTCTTTTGCATCCATTGCGATTGAGAAGGCCAAAACGGCGCCAGAACCAACAACGGCCAACGTCGCAACACTTTTCCACGACACCGGCTTCAATGTCATTTGGCGCTTATGAATCGAAAACCCCACGGCCACCAGTGGATGTAGAAAATTCCCTTTGGAAGCGAAGCCTTGTGGCGCCTCTGCAGAAACTGGAGGACACTTGCGCAGCCTTTCGCAGAAACATTAACAAACAATCAAACACATGAGAATTAGGGTCTTTTTGTCAGAGTCCAATTGGCACGCGTCTTCACTTACAAAATGTCATTGCATCAGAACTCCTCCGATTTTATGATCGCTTTAGGCCTTTCTGTTCTCCGTGTTATTCAGATAAAAGTTAACGAACATTACCAAATTGCCAAGTCCGCTCAATGGGCAACAGCAGCGCTAAGCGGGCTGCGGATGAGAGATACACCCAACCGACTGGGCTCTATCCTTCATGCGAATGGGATGAAAAGGTTGTAAAGAAGCTCATTTTGAAAAAGAAGCTCGCCCCAAGATTTGTTGGATCTGAAGTTTCTTCAGTAGACACCGAAGAATGTCCGATTTGCATGCTTGTCAGTCTTTCCTCACGCTCTATTTACATGCAAGAACTATCCTGGTGGTCTCAACCGATCAACTTGCTGCAAGAAGTCATTATGCACTGGTGTGTTGGTCAGTGTATTTCTGACCAAACAGAGTGCTTTTTGCAGTTCAAGAGACCAAATTCTGTCAAATCTATTTTGTTAAACTGTTCGGGTTGTTTCTGACCTTCAAGATGCCCTTTCTGCAATGCGCAGAGCTTCAGCGTGAAGCATATGGGCGCTCTTTCATCAGATGAGAGGCTCAAAATGGAGGAAGTTGGAGGGCATCGGCATCCTTACAATGCAGGAAGAAAGGAAAGTTGAAGAAGCAATACTCCGAATGAAGCTAGAGGAAACAGCGCGCGAAGAAAAGCGTCGAGCGACGATCGCAGCGCCGGAAACGATTGAGACCGCAGCAAATGGCGCTGCTTCCGATTTTGCCGAATCTGCATACATCTCTGCTGGGTTCAAGAAGCGTGCCGATGGAACGTGGGAGCCGCCGCCTGTCCCTGAGCGACGTCTGTGCTCATAACTGCAATTGACGCCACAGCTGCAAGGCAGACCTCGAGGACGTCCTCACAACAGCGGAGCCAGCGAACAGCTACTGTGGAGCATGGAGCGCCGGCAGTTCGCGCTGAGAGGTCGGAAAGATCTGATCGTGCGGAGCGTCCCGATCGGACACGCCACAGTGCCGGTCCTGGCCACCGGTCCCATAGCAGGGGTCAATCAAATGGAGGTTCTCCAGCTGCAAGAGGCTCAAGTTCGACCCGAAGCCAAGAAGGACAGAGGTCAGAGCGCCCGAGAGAAAGTGGCCGAGACAATCGGCGCCAACCAGATGTGCACCCTGAAGCGCAGAGGCTCGCCGAAACGCTTGTTCAATTGGGTGTTAACTTGGAGGGGCGGAGCGAAGAAGAGATTGAAGAGATTATGCT
>JAIYDP010000468.1 GCA_027487435.1 Verrucomicrobiaceae bacterium
GGCGGGGGGGGTGAAGGACTAGGGGGGGAAAAACAAAAAACGGGAGGAGGCAAAAAAAAAGGGGGGGGGGGGGGGGGATTACATTTGTTCAGGAAACGAAATGTCGAAGCAAACGAGGAGGGCAGCATGAAGGCCCCAACCAACGTCAACGAGAGGCACCTGGAGCGTGAGGGCGCCAGGGGGAACTTAAACGGAGCCCCCCCCCATGGCGACGAGCTCCGGATACCCCCACGCTGGAAAAGTCTTCGACACAACCTGCGAATCTGGACGTTGAGACCTGGTTCAAACAACGGGGACCTCCAGTGTTGCGAACGATGATGACAGAATTGGAGAGTTTCTTTGGGTGCTTGAAAGGGAAGATGATGGTAGAATTGGTCGTTGACCCGAAATATCGCAGGGTCGAATGCAATTTCGAGAGTGGCGAATAGCACTTGGGATCTGAAGAGAATGGTAATTCGGAAAACACTACAATGCGGCCCGTTGAGTTGCTGCAGAAGAGTGCAGTCGCAAAATCAAGTGCAACGGCGATGGCGCGCGCAGAAGCTTGTCCACAACCTTGCTGTCAGCGATTCTTGGGAGCAGGCGAACATTCTCGTTGAGGGAACGAGTGAGATTCTGGCATCCCAATAGAGACGATGTCAACCCTCATGCACATGGCAACGACGAGCAGCATTGCCAAGACGAGCATTTTTTGATGTGTTCTCACCCCAATAAAAAATGGTACAAACGACTTTGTTACAAAACGCTTTTCAAAAACCCTGACGACGGAGGTGCCTTGACAAAGAGGTCCTTGTGTTTCATGTCCTGACATGTTATCGGGATTTGTTGTATGAAACCTTCTTGGCCCTGCTCTCTTGTACTCCAACCAAAGGATGCCTTGGGGGGGCAACAAGCGAACCGAATATTTCGTTCAGCCAGTCGTTTTCAGTCACATGCAGAACTGAAGTGGTCGGATTCTCTGAGAACATTCGTCGCAGTGTCTCGGAGAGAGCCGACGACTTCGAAAACTAAATATAAGAAAACAACATGCCAGGGCCAACCTTGAGAAGGGATAGTTCCCATAAGAAAGCAGAGCCTGCATGACAAACATCTGGGTCCGGAATGTCCATTCGAAAAAGACCGTTCGAACTTGCGTCGCTTTGAAGAACGAACGAAGTCTTCGGATATCGCTGTGTGGTGAGACAAGCAGACATTCTATGGCGCACTGAAAGCATCGCATGAACTGACGAAAGCAGCGATGCTGCCAACGATGGAGGGACGGACAGAGCGAGCAGCGCCAGCCGCTTCTCGAACGCTGCAACTCTGGCGACGGAAGTCTGCGCAGTCAGTCGGCGTCGGGCGTCGGGCGTCGGTGAGGCACCTGCTTGAAGCCGATGAGCATCAGCTGCACGAGCTCTTGGAGGAGCTTCGAATCTTCAAACTGGTTCGGCGAAAAAGCAACTCTGTCGACAGCTTGATAGCAGATGGAGTAAAAGTGCTTCAGGTCTACGTCCCATGCTTGCCCCTGCTCCTTCAAGCATTTGAAAACGGATAACACGGTCGAGAGCAAGAGCGTCAACGGAGTGTGCTCGTCGCGCTCTAACACCGTGCGCATGGACCGCATGAGGTCCCCAAACATGTCGATATTAATCAAATGCGCAAACCTGACTCGTTAGAGAGATTAAAGCGCACAGTTGACGATGATATTCCTTGCATGACTGCAGGCAAGATGTCAACGGACGTTGACGGATCCTTCAGAAGAGCAAAATACAAGTAAAATAGCTTATCCAGAATGCGAGACGTCTGTGCGTTAGCAGGCTCGCGCATCGCATACGATCTTGCCCTCCACTTCGGCGTTCCGCTCAGCATTGCCCTCCTCCATCGCACCCTCCACCTCCTTCTCCAGATCGCTGTCTTCTTCCGTCCGACGCTGCGCAAGTCACAACAGGGAGGCTACAGCTGCACCTTTCCCCCTCGCTTCGCTGCTTTTACTTGCTTCTTGGACAGCTTTGGAGCAGGTTGCGAGTCAGCTTGCCTTCGAACCCTCCCCGTGAACTTGAGATGTCGCAGCGTGTTCATGATCGGGAGGGAAATGGGAATGTGATTGCCCATGACCCCATTCACAATGCGGCTTAGCGCAAACAGAATCAACTTGCGCTCTCTGCTACTTCAGACAAAACAAATGCCCGTGACCTGTTCGCGTGGAAAAAATCTGCAAGCGCCTTGTGACAGGCACTTGACACCTGCTCTCGTAAGAGACCCCGTACCAGCATACGCACCTGTTGATTCGTCGATGAGCAGCCATCAACTCTAAGAGGCACTCAGGGGGTACAAGTAGATGCAGCGTACACAATTGTCGCGAGCACCTCAGAGAGATTGAAGTGGCTCAGAGGGAGAAGCAGCTTGCAGGCGGAGTCCACCGCTGCCCGGTACAATGATGGCTTGCCTGAGAATGAGAGAGGCACGGCAGCCAGCACCTCGCTTTATCATTCTCTGCATGTGGCCGATGAAACGCTTGTAGTATTTCAATAAGTTCATTTCAAAGTCCCTGATTTTCTTCACTTCTTTTGAAACCGCTACTCCAAGCTCTTTTTCTGAGAGATCGCGAATTCTGTAGCTGGAAAGGTTAGTACAGCGCGAGGATTCGCTTAAACCCTGGACAAATGTCCTTGAATACTTTCGCAAGGGAAATGAAGCTTAGCCGAGTAATTTCGCTATCGTCGTCTTCTAACATAGCAACAACATGTCGCATCATAGCCCACTTAAACATAAACACTAGAAAAATGGATATGGCACCTGACTCTCAGGATCTTCAAGGACAGATACACAACTAGAAGCAATTTGATTCATTTTCTGTTCTGTCGTCATCATTTTCAATTCCTCTTCAAGAGAGGGTGGTCGCTTTGGCCGCTCTTTCACTTCTATGCGTGGCTCTTCCTTTTTTTGTTTCTTTCTGCGGATCACTCGAGGCCCTTCCTTGACTGGCAACGCTTCATCTTCATCGTCGTCAGCTTCCTTCCATGACTTCGATTTCCTTCTCGCCTTCTCAAAGCTCAAAGCTGGTTCGCTGCGACTCCTCTTCATTTTAAAAGATTTTGTCAAATTGTTAGAGAAGTTTAGATGTGTTCGTCAGAACTTGCCCTTACTAATCTCCAAAAGAATTTTGAAGTGTTTTAAGCATTCTCTAGATGTCCAATTTGATGGTGAAGCAGCTGACGTAGCTTGCCCTCAATGACGAAAGCACAAGTTCAACTAAAAGCAACCCTCAATTAACAACGAACAGAAAACATGAGCGCCTTGGGATGCTCACAGTAGAGGAAAAACAATCGCAGAGAATGGAAACGGTCCGTCAAAATCCGTTTCGGTTTCCCTTTTGTGGTCAGCATTCAAATCAATAATCAATATAATAAGTCCGCCAGGTAACGAATCCGGCACTGGAATTGGAGTTGAAGAAAATGCTTGAAGAAGTATCGAAAGCTTCTTGCTGGTGGCGGCTGAAGATCCGCTCCGATGGTATTCCCCTGCAGTCCTTGGACAGTTTCGAAGAATCTCTGCGCCGCATGTTGCTTCAGAAGTATGAGAAGCATTGGTTTGTGCATGAACCGATGAAAGGCTGTGGGTTTCGGTCTCTCTCCTACGATGTCGTGGTTGATCCTTTGCTTCTAAAGGCGTCTGAAGCAGCTGGAATTGTTGACATCGCAACACGTCTTCCCCGGGCAATCATGTTCGTGAATCCTGCACAAGTTAAAGTAAGGTTGCTGGATGACAGGAGATATTGGAATACTTCGGAAGGATACGACTATGAGACTCTGGAGACAAGTCCTACCAAGGCTCTGAACATTGAAACCGAGCAATGGACGGAACCCGTGTCCTACGCGGAGAAGTGTAGAGGTGTTGTCTCCATGGCTGCGAATACTTCGTTGTCTGTTCGCGCCCATTGAGGGACCGCGTGCTTGTTGTATGTAGCAGTACTTTCCGATAGTGCGTGTTGTATTCTACTCACATTTTGAGTGAATAACCCGTTGAATGGTCCATGATATTTCCTTCTCTACAATGCCTATTGTACACCGCATCTCCAGGTGCGCTAGGCCAAACTCCAGTCCACAGGATCCTTCCCAAGTCGCACGAGAATTTCATTTGCTTTCGAGAAATGCTTGCATCCAAAAAATCCTTTTGAAGCAGAGAGGGGTGACGGATGAGCGGACTCCAACACGACATTCTTTGAGCCTGAGATAATTGACTTCTTCTGCTGTGCGGGCTTCCCCCAGAGAAGAAACACTATACCAGTACTGTGCCTACAAACTATCCTGATGATGGCATCTGTGAGCTCCTCCCAGCCTTTGCCCTTGTGAGAATTCGCTTGGTGTGGCGCGACAGTAAGGACTGTGTTGAGTAGAAGGACTCCTTGTTCAGCCCATTTTAACAGCGAGCCGGTCTTTGGCCTCTGGAAGCCAGGGATATCTTTCTGAAGTTCTGAAAAGATGTTCTCAAGAGATCTTGGGACTGCAACCCCAGGCTGTACAGAAAAGCACAAGCCGTGAGCTTGACCGTCATCGTGATATGGATCCTACAAATATAAATATTTGAAAAAAATAACATCACCTGCCCCAGTATGACGACTTTGATTTGGCTTGCGTCGCAGTAGTGAAGGGCTTTAAACACCTTGATGGTCATGGTCAAGGCGCACGAGTAAGTACATTCTCTCTCAATGGGAAAAACTTGGAATTCGAGTGGAAGAGGCTCTCAGAGAACTTCTGGAGCTTCTCAGTGCTGCCTTTGGAGAGCTCACTGAGAATAGGTGGGAGCCAATGAGGACTGATCGGAAATCCAAACAAGCTGTCTCCAGGAGCTGATTGGATTGGAGAGACCCCTTCGTCCTTTGGTGAGTCATCGGATTTGATTCGTTTTTCTGGTTCCGTGCTCGTTCCTTCAAGTGGCCGCTTGAAAAATGATGTGAGGCTTGTTTGCATCGAGTTTTCCCTCCATAAATTAACAGATAAAAGAATTGGGTTTGTTAAAGGATGGTTCGTCGAACATTTGTTGTTGCTTTTTTGGACAAAGACATGGAGGAAACGGTTGAGAATCAAATTGTGCTTCCTTCCGGAGGGAGCATTACTCTGAGGAAGCGATTCCACACGATTGGAATGGAGGCAGTCTTGGAGTACAGTCGCGTTTTGTTGGACTTGTTCCCGTCAGACGTGGAGGTCATTCTCTCTCAATATCTACTGATCGCTTAGGTTTCGATTGCGCTTGGAGGTGTGAATCCTATCGTATTGAATGCCTGGAATGCTGATCAACAGAATTTACGTCACGCAAGTTGTCATTTCTCTCACTGTAATTCTGCCTAGGTCTTGTCCAATGTGACAACCTTTCCTGACATGGACGGGTCATTTTCAAATTGCATAAGCAATCTCTCTGCATCATTACTGAACGGGTCTCCGCCAAAGCTGGAAGCTCGCGTCGTCGTTGTTCTCTCCTCCTTCTCAAACGTTGATTTCTCTCTGTCGAGGTACTACCAAGCCCCTTGTTCCTCTAATCAAACAGCATTTGCAGCGACGTGCGACGAGTCTTAGAGAGTGTCAGCCCCTCCAGCATCTCGATTCAAGTTGACGTCCTTTTCGTTGGGAAAGTGTCCAACTCTGTTTGAGTTTGACTCGACGAGGCTGTCCCTGCCATCGCCTGCCCATCCCATTGCTCGATGGCTGATGTTTGCAGCTACGCTCATCATGTCACGCTGCCGCTTCTGCCGCAAGCTATGATGGACCTGTCTTGTGATCTTCTCTTCGCCTGACTCAAAAGTTGCCGCTTGCAGTATGGACTGACTGCATTTTCAATCTCAGGGATCCCAATGAAAGAGAAGGACGTCGTGTCTGACAGACGGTCCGAATACTTGGTCACTCTTCTCTGCTGCCCGTTCGGTATCCCTCCCATCTCCAGAGCTTTCGGTCACCCTCTTCTCTCGGCTTGTCTGCGATGACCTGACTGTCCCTCACTTGCGCAGGTATCACAGACTTCAAGCCACCCTACGCAGTCCCGGTTGCGTCTGCTCGCTTTGCAGCCCTCGACGTCAATTTGAAATGGAGGGCATCTCAGTCCGTGAACCTTGATGCATGCCTCTTCGGGTCCGCATTTCGAGTGTCCCCTACGTTGATTCCTGTACCCTCGATCTCAAAATTCGTAGCGATTCATTTGCAAACGCCACCCTGTGTCTACTTCGTCACGTTCGATCAGACCGGCCAGCAACTCTCTCCGTCGTCTCACCGGAAGCTGCGTCGAGTGCGGTGACGCACGTGCTGGAAGAACACGGAGGCTCCATTTACGTCCACGACATTCTGCCTGACGCCATGTGGGCACTCCTTCCTCGAAATTGACGTCACAAGCGTTTCGAAAATGCCAGTCGGCGAACTAACTGCCATGACCAATTTGAACTCGTCGATCGTAGATGTGCGAGCTCCCGAACGACGTCTAATCTGTAGGCCTTCTCCGATATGATCAAAGCAGCGCAATTCCAACCAGGAAGCTCAACATTTGCCGCCCCTAGCATGTCGGAGGAAACAAAGAGAGTTTTGAAGGCGTTTCCCCCACCACTTGAGCGACGGACGCGGTACGAGATTTCGCAATCACCCCTTTACCGCCAGGTACTTGCCGCTGGAGGGTTCTTGCCTCTTCGCCCCTCAAAGCCTGCAGCCCTTCCCAGGCTTGAAGCAGTTTGTTGACTTGTGACCTTTGCCATGGGATTGACCTCACCATTTGAGCCTCTTGAAGCCGTCCCCACCGGAGAAAATGCTTGGACCCGCACTGGACGTGGTTAGCCGAAGTCAAAAGGACTCACTCGCCCAGTTCGTCCACGTTGCCTTCAACAGCGCCAGAGGTCGCATCAATTTGGATGTTGCATGGGCTCCCGAAAAGCTGAAACAGTTGTGGCGTGAAGTCGTGGACATGGCTGCCAAAGCAGCCATGCCCCCTTGCTCAAATGTCCACGTCAAGCTTTACGCGTCTCGCCCTTGCCCCGCACGTGTCTGATGGCTGCTAGAGCGGTGATGTCATACACCCAAGAGGCAGATGAAAACGTCGGGCAAAAGCGCCGACTCGATGACGCAGGCGGACCCCCGTCGAAAGTTTCTCGGAAAGAAGAGCGCTGTGCGGCATCTGTTAATTTAGCGTCGCTCACGTCTCAGCTGCCTATCCGATCCAAATTTCGCCGACGTTGCGGATAGTCGCCAGTGGAGATGTATCCACCGATCCGGCGTTTCACAACTCAAAGTCCGACCCCTTCTGTCGCCTTCTGATGGCTGCAGGTTCATCTGGCCGATAGGCTTCAAAAGCGGGAGGGTCTTTCAGTCGCTCCGTGGCGCGGCAACGAGTTCAGAATACGTCTGCGAAGTGATCGTGTCCAACGGAAAAGCAAGTTCACAGCAATGCTGGCTCACGCTGCAGCCGCTTTTTCGAATTACATCGTCCGACACTCAAGAAACGTTTACGGGCAATACGCCAAGCCACGCATGGTCTCTCGTGTTGAGAAAATGCAAAGAGGTCAAAGGCGAATCTTTCTCTGGTCCCTCAGTGGTGAACGGTCCTGATGAAGTGTTCAGCTCGGGGCTTATTGTGCAGGTGATGAGCTCTTTGGATTTAGCGTCAGGGAAGTGAGGCGACTGATCGAAAGTTTGCCGAATGCGTCTCAATGTTCACAGTACCATCCTGACGAAGAAGAGGTGTGCATCTTCGCTCAGTGCTCATAAAATAGGAGACAAGAGTGAGCTCGGATATGGCTACGAAGCTGGCGGAGAAGGCGCGAGTTGTCGATGAGAGCTTGAGCACGTTGAGTTGCAAGAAAGGTTCCATTTATTGGAGGTCTCGGCTTACCACGATGTGGCTAATACCTTAGGTACTGGAAGCACGTGTTGGACTCAACAAACAACAAGACATTTGACGGAAAACCATTCGAAGGCGTTTAGACTCTAAAGTTTAATTTTTAATTTAGCGGATGCTGTCTTCTCTTCGCTTGCTCGCATCTTCACTTCCTGTCGACGGATTCTACAATACATTTAGGAAAACTGCGAAAGGATTCTTTGAGACCCATGTTGCACCATTTCATGTGAAGTGGAGCCAAGAGCAGCTGGTGGATCGAGCTCTTTTCAAGCACGCTGGCGCTCTCGGTTTGTTCTCTTCTTCTGCAGCATACGGAGATAGCGACGCTCAGGTTGACTTCATTTATAATGTTATCCGCATAGAAGAGCAAGCATACTCGGGATTTACGGGTCCAGGCTTTACCGTTCATGCCGACATTGTCATCCCTTACTTTGCAAAATATGGCACTGAAGAGTCCAAAGCAGAATGGCTCCCAAAGCTGTTGGACGGGAGTGCGATTGGCGCTATTGCAATGACGGAGCCGTCTGCTGGCTCAGATTTGAAGGCGATGAAAACGGCAGCGACTAGAACTGAAAGCGGTTTTCGTCTGAGTGGCTCTAAGACATTCATTTCCAATGGCGTCAACGCTGACGTCGTCATTGTCGCGGCTAGAGACGTTGAGGTGGGGGGTCTCTCTCTCTTCACGGTCGACACGTCGTCGCACGGCTTCTCCCGCGGCAAGCAGCTCCGCAAGATCGGGCTCCACGCGCAGGACACGTGCGAGTTGTTTTTTGATGACATCTCAATTCGCCGCTCTGATGTCATCGGGCCAAGGGGCGGCGGCCTCAAGTGTTTGATGCAGGAGCTCCCTCAGGAGCGGCTGTGCATCGCTATCTCGGCTGTTGCTGCGGCTGAAGCCACCCTCTGCATGACGGCCGAGTACATCAAAAGCCGCAGCGCGTTTGGAGCTGCCCTCTCCGAGAATTCTGTCGTCAGAAGCCGCATCGCGCAGCTCGCGATGGACACGTCGATGTGCCGCTCCCTCGTCGAGGCCTGCGTCCACGAACACGTCAAGGGCAGTCTGGACGCCGTGGGCGCAGCCGCAGCGAAGGTGAAGGCGACGGAGTTGGAGTGGGCAGTTGCGGACGGATGCCTGCAGCTGCATGGCGGCTATGGGTGCGGCGATGTGCTTTGACGCACTCACGCGGGCAGGTACATGGAGGAGCAGCCCATCTCCCGCCGCTTCCTTGACGCGAGAGTGCAACGGATTTACGGCGGGTCAAACGAAGTCCTTGTCGACATGGTTGGAAAGCAATTGTTGCGAAGCTCTCGATGACTAAATATCTGTTAAGATGCCCGTTTAAGAGGTTGGAAGTCGTTTCAGCTGCGTAGCGATGCTCTCACTGTAGGCAATCGGTTTGGTGGGGAAGTCGAGTTGGCAATGCAGGAGTCGTTGATGGGTTCTTCAGAAAAATTCTTTTGAGATCCTGATCTGCGATTCCTTGAATGCTCCCTTAACGAGACAGCCATTTGCGTCAGGACTCCGCGATCTGTTAACACAGCGTTTCATTTTCCAATCGCATCGGTGCGATATGCCGCAATCGAACTCATCGTCCTAGCCTGCCGTCAGTTTCCACTTTTCAATCCATGGGAACGTTCAGTGCGAGTGTTGCTTTTACTTGTTCACTTGATATGACACGCGGTCGTTGTAGAGCATACCTCCTGCCCACTTGAAGTCAGAAGACTTCGGACACACCCATTCAAACCCGCGACCTGCAATGCACTGATCAAACACTGGAGTTCCTCCTTCCATCGTGCAGTCGCACCTGTA
>JAIYDP010000452.1 GCA_027487435.1 Verrucomicrobiaceae bacterium
ACTTCCAGCAGATGTAGATGAACTTCCAGCAGATGTAGATGAACTTCCAGCAGATGTAGATGAACTTCCAGCTAATGCAGCGGGCATCCACCGTTTGCAGATGGGCTTCCAGCAAATGCAGCACGCTTCCGGCGTTTGTAGATGGGCTTCCGGCAAATGCAGCGGGCTTCCGGCGCTTGTAGATGGGCTTCCAGCAAATGCAGCGGGCGTTCAGTGGATGTAGATGGGCTTCCGGTGAATGCAGCGGGCTTCTGGCGTATGTAGGAGGGCTTCCGGGGGATGTAGATGGGTTTTCGTGGGATGAAATGATTGAAAAGATTCTGCGGGTAATGATGCTCAACCACACGGCCTTCGTTTTCCGCCGCCCTTACCGGGGCACGATTGTTTGTTATGGTGGAACACAATACCGGTGGCTCACGCGCACCGGTTCTGTGACCATAAAAAAGGATCCCATCCGCCCGGGTAGGGGCGGCGGATACGTTGTTGCATGTTGATGCATCGATTTACTGAAGCAAATACGGAATTACGCCAGGGAGTCGCGCATTTCTTGGAACTGGGCGAGTTTGGTGTGCCATTGTGCGAGACGGGCTTTTTCTTGGCCTACGACTTCTTCGGGGGCTCGGTCGATGAAGGCGGGGGATGCCAGCTTGGCTTCGCATTTGGCGACTTCTTTTTCGATCTTTTCGATCTCGCGGGTGAGACGGATGCGCTCGGCGGCGACATCGATGAGGCCTTCCAAGGGCAAATAACATTCGCCGATGGGGGTAACGGCGGCGGGGGTGCCTTTGGGGGCAGAGTAGTCGTCTTGGATGAGGATTTGCGCGGCGCCAGAGAGTTGGGCGAGCACGTCGGACTCGGCTGCGAGCCAGGGGGCGGCGGCTTTGACGATGAAGGTGACATCGCGGCGGGAGGCGACGTTGTATTCGGCTTTGAGGTTGCGCAGGCGGCCTGTGGTTTCGTAGATGGCGGCGGTTTTTTGCTGCGCGAGGGTGGCATCGTAACCTGCGAGCAGGGGCTGGCTGGGGAGAGGCTGCTGCATGAGGAAATGTCCGGGAGCGATGTACCCCATGCGGGCGCTGAGTTCCTCGGTGACGTGGGGCATGTAGGGGTGGAGGAGCTGGAGGAAGCGGCTCATCACGGCATCAAAGGTGGCTAGCGTGGCCTCTCGGGCGCTGGGGGCGGCGGTATCGCGCATGTCGCCTTTGACGGCTTCGAGGAACCAGTCGCAGAGTTCGCTCCAGAGGAATTCGTGCATTTTCTGAGCAATTTCGCCGAAGCGGTAGTCGGCGTAGGAGGTATCGAGCTGGACGGCGAGGGCATCGAGCTTGGCAATGATGTCGAGGTGGTAGGGCCGCAGGGTATCGAGCGCGGGCAGCGGGATGAGGCCGTGGGGGCCGGACATTTGGCGGAAGCGGCAGGCGTTGTAGATTTTGTTAGCGAAGTTGCGGCCTTCTTCGACTTGCGCTTCATCGAAGCGGACGTCGCTGCCGACAGGAGCGATGCGGAGCAGGCCGTAGCGGAGGCCATCGGCGCCGTATTTGTCCATGAGGTCGAGGGGATCGGGGGAGTTGCCGAGTTGTTTGCTCATCTTGCGGCCTTTGAGGTCGCGGATGATGGTGGTGAAATAGACGTTTTTGAAGGGGAGTTCGTCCATGAATTCGTAGCCAGCCATGATCATGCGGGCGACCCAGAAGAAGATGATGTCTGGCCCGGTGACGAGATCGGCGGTGGGGTAGAATTTTTTGCGGGTTTCCTCGTCCATGGTGGCGAAGGGCCAGAGCCAGGAGCTGAACCAGGTGTCCATGCTGTCTTCGTCTTGGATCCAGTTTTGTGGATCGGCGGGAGGGGTGGTGCCGACGTGGATTTCGCCGTTTTGGCGGTTGGTGAGGTCGAGGGTTTCGGCGTTCTGGAGTTCGGTGGCTTGGTCTTTTTTGTACCAAACGGGGATGCGATGGCCCCACCAGAGTTGGCGGCTGATGCACCAGTCTTGGAGGTTTTCCATCCAGTGAGCGAAGGTTTTTTTCCATCGCTCGGGGCGGAAGGTAATGGCATCGCTAGCGACGGCGGCGGCGGTGCGCTCGACGGAGGGGTAGCGAAGGAACCATTGCAGGGAGAGGCGAGGCTCGATGGGGACATCGGCACGTTCGCTGAAGCCGACGTTATTGGCGTAGTCTTCTTCTTTGACGAGGGCACCGAGATCGGCGAGCTTGAGGGCGGCGAGCTTGCGGGCTTTGAAGCGGTCGAGACCATCGAGGTCAGGGCAATCGGGGCAGTTGATGCGGCCATCGGGGTGAAGGACATCGATGATGGGGAGCTTGTGACGTTGGCCGATGTCGAAGTCGGTTTTATCGTGGGCGGGAGTGACTTTGAGGGCACCAGTGCCGAATTCTTTGTCCACGGCTTCATCGGCGATGATGGGGATGGGCGCTCTGGGGAAAGGGCGCCAGACGTTTTTGCCGATGAGGTCGCGGTGGCGTTCGTCATCGGGGTGAACGGCGACGGCAGTGTCGCCCATGAGCGTTTCGGGTCGGGTGGTGGAGATTTCGAGGAAACGGCCAGGGATTTCCACGACTTCGTAGCGCATGGTGTAGAATTTGCCATTTTGCGGCTTGGGGATGACTTCCTCGTCGCTGAGAGCGGTGAGGGAAACGGGGCACCAGTTGACCATGCGCAAACCGCGATAGATGTAGCCTTTTTCGAAGAGCTTGACGAAGACTTCCTGGACGTGGCGGGTGTAGTCGGCATCCATGGTGAAGCGTTCGCGGCTCCAGTCACAGGAGCAGCCGAGGCGTTTGAGTTGGGAGATGATGATGCCGCCGTATTGGTCTTTCCAGGCCCAGACGCGCTTGAGGAACTCCTCGCGTCCGAGGTCGCGGCGGGATTTGCCTTCTTCCTTGCGGATGAGTTGTTCGACTTTGGTTTGAGTGGCGATGCCCGCGTGGTCGGTGCCGGGGAGCCAGAGGACTTCGTGGCCTTTTTGGCGGGCGCGGCGAGCGAGGATGTCCTGGAGCGCGTTATTGAGGACGTGGCCTAAATGGAGGATGCCGGTGACGTTGGGCGGCGGAATAACGATGGAGTAAGCGGGCTTGGTGGAAGAAGGATCGGCTTGGAAACATTTCCCCTCGATCCAAGCGGCGTACCACTGGGCTTCCACATCCTTTGGCTCGTAGGCTTTTGGTAATTCTGACATCGCGGCGATGGATTGCCACAAGATGGAGGATTTGTAAAGGGCAGGATGTGTGGGGGAGGCGAGGAAATTAGGTCAATTGCGTTTCGACCAGCATGCGGTAGGTACCGCGTAGAGCCATCAATTCATCGTGAGTGCCGGATTCGACGATTTGGCCAAGGTGGAGGACGAGGATGCGGTCGGCATCGCGCACAGTCGAGAGGCGATGGGCGATGACCAGCGCAGTGCGATTTTTCATTAGGCGTTCGAGGGCTTCGTTGACAAGTCGTTCGCTTTCGGCATCGAGGGCGCTAGTGGCTTCATCGAGCAAGAGGATGCGTGGATCTGCAAGCACAGCACGGGCAATAGCGATGCGCTGGCGTTGTCCGCCCGAGAGCTTTACCCCACGAGGGCCAACGGTAGTTTCATACGCTTGGGGCAGGGTCTCGATGAAATCATGCGCATTGGCGATGCGGGCGGCGGCTTCGATTTCCGCTTGGCTAGCGGTGGGTTTGCCGTAACGGATGTTTTCGGTGATGCAGCCGCCGAAAAGAGCGACTTCTTGTGGCACAATCGCCATGTGGCGGCGCATTTGATGAAGGCTGAGGGATTCGATGGGCATGTCATCGAGGCGGATTTGGCCTTTCATTTCCGTGTGAAAGCCTTGCAAGAGCGAAAATATGGTGCTTTTTCCGGCTCCGGACGCCCCGACGAGAGCGATGCGCTGGCCTGGCTGAACTTGGAAGGTGATGCCGCGCAGGACTTCGTGCTCGGGGCGCGATGGGTAGGAGAATACGACCCCTTCGAAGGCGATGGAGCCATGGCATTCCGGGAAGTCAGCTCCATCTTGACGTTCGACGGGTTGTCGAAGCACCTCTCGTAGGCGTTCGCTAGCGCCATTCATGGTGCTAATCTGTGCCATGATTTCGGGAAACGCGGCGAGCGAGGCCCCAACGAAGATACTAAACAAGATGAAGCCCGTGAAATTTTCTTGGGAAATTTGTCCCTGCGAAAGCATGCGGGAGCCATACCAAATCACCGAGGAAATGGTGCCAAACATCACAAAGATGATAAAGGAAAGGAAGAAAGCGCGGGTTTTGGCGCCTTGCAGCGTGACATCGTAGTAGTTCTTAAGGCTGCGTTCGTAGCGTTGGCTTTCGAACGTTTCGTTGCTGTAGGCTTTGACTTCGACAATGGATTGGGTGACTTCTTCGACAACGGCACTGGCATCGGCAAGCGCATCTTGCGCTGCTTTGGAATGAGCTTTTACTCTCCTTCCGATGATGGCCAGGGCGATGACCACGACTGGCACGCAGCAAAGCATCATCACGGTCAACTTCCATGAGGAGTAAAACACGTAGCTGAGGCCGATGGCGAGGATGACGATTTGTCGAGCGGCTTGCGGAACGGTGGTGAGAAGAGTTTCGCGAACGATGGCGAGATCGGCACTGATGCGATTGCTGAGAGTGCCGCTGCGCTGCTCGTGATAGTAAGAGACAGGAAGTTTCGTGAGGTGATCGAAAATTTCTTTCCGCAGATCGTTTAGCGCAGCTTCACCGGAGCGAATGAAACCCCTCACACGCCAGAAGCCGATGAAGGCTTGCAGGGCGAGCACGCCGAGAAGGATCGTGATATCGCGATCTACTTTGCTCAAAACAGCGCCGACTTCGGTTCCCGTGCGGAGCGCATCAGAAGGCGCTCCGACGAGGTCTTTCATGATCCACGGAAACACCATGGATAAAGCTGCTGTAAGCAGGAGAGCAACTACCGAAGGGAGGAAGATGGTTTTGTGGCTCGAAACGTACGTCCACAGCCAACGAAAGCCTTCGGTTTTAGATGTTTTAGCCATCAGCAGGACCGATTGAATCAAGCAGGTTGGCCAACGACTTCGCCAGGGATCGGGCCATCGCCTTGGGGCTCTTCTTTCACGTCCTTGCGAGGTGCATCTTTTTTAGCAAGTTCGTCGGGCACAGGAGGAGGCTTGATGGAAGGCGGTGGATTGTTCATGTGACCGAAATCAACCAAATCTTTGACGTGTTGTGCGTCAAGCGTCTCGAACTCAAGCAAGGCATTTGCGATCAATTCAATCTTATCGCGTCCAGCAATGAGGAGTTTTTCTGCTTTGTCATACGCTTCGTGGATCAGATGTTTGATTTCAGCGTCGATGGCTTGGGCTGTAGCCTCAGAGTAGTCGCGTCCACCGCCGATGTCGCGGCCGAGGAAGGATTGACCATCGCTCTCGGAATATCCGATCATGCCAAGTTTTTCACTCATGCCCCACTCGCAAACCATTTTCCGAGCAAGAGAAGTGGCTTGGCGAATGTCACCAGAGGCACCATTGGAGATGTCATGGCTATGAAAAGCTTCAGCGATGCGTCCGCCCATGGTCATGACGAGACTATCGAGCGCTTCTTTCTTCTGGGTGGAATATTTATCGCCAGCAGGCAAATACATGGTAGCTCCGAGATAGGGACCGCGTGGAATGATGGTGACTTTGTGGAGCGGATGGCAATGTTCCAAAATGACATTCAGGTAGGCGTGACCGGCTTCGTGCCATGCCGTGCCGATGCGCTCTTTGTCGCTCATGGCGAGACTGCGTCGTTCGCGACCCCAGCGCACTTTATCGCGGGCTTCTTCGAGTTCGGCGAGAGTAACGGCATTGAGATTTCGACGAGCGGCAAGAAGTGCGGCTTCGTTGATCAAGTTGGCGAGTTCTGCACCAGAAAAACCAGGGGTGCCGCGGGCGATGACGGCGAGGTCAACTCCGGCGATGAGTTTGATTTTTTTCACATGAACGCGGAGGATTTCCTCGCGTCCATTGACATCAGGAAGAGAAACCGTGACTTGGCGGTCGAAACGACCGGGGCGCAAGAGTGCGGGATCGAGAACATCGGGGCGGTTGGTGGCAGCGATGATGATGACTCCTTCTTGGGTATCAAAGCCGTCCATTTCGACAAGCATTTGGTTGAGTGTCTGCTCGCGTTCATCGTTACCGCCGCCCATGCCTTGACCGCGATGACGACCTACAGCATCAATTTCATCAATGAAAATCAAGCAAGGTGCATTCTTTTTCCCTTGCTCAAACATGTCGCGCACGCGACTTGCGCCGACGCCGACAAACATTTCGACGAAGTCGGAACCCGAGATGGAGAAGAATGGCACATCAGCTTCACCAGCGATAGCGCGAGCAAGAAGTGTTTTGCCTGTGCCAGGTGCGCCGACCATCAGCACTCCCTTAGGAATGCTGCCTCCGAGCTTTTGGAACTTGCGTGGGTCGCGGAGGAAATCGACGATCTCTTGCAGTTCTTCCTTGGCTTCATTGATGCCTGCGACATCTTTGAAGGTAACTTTATTACGATCCCGATTGAGCAAACGAGCTTTGCTTCTGCCAAAATTCATCGCGCCACGGCCAGCGGATTTCATTTGCTGACGGAATAAGAAAATCAACAGGCCAAAGATCAAGAGAATGGGAATTAAGTTGATCAAAATAGCACCAAAGGTGTTACTAACCGCTTTTGTTTTAGCGCCATCGCGCACGATTGCAGCGAGTTCATCTGCCTGGGTGATGGCATCCATTTTGCACTCGAAGCGTGAATCCAATTTGGGATCCGCTGCGATAGGTAATGTGTCACGCCATTCGCGCAATCCCTGAACAATGGCCTTGTTCTCTTTGGAAACAAGGACGCGCAGGGGCTGCTCTTTGTCGTTAATTTGCACCTGCTTGGTTGCCATCAGCAGTCGCAAGTCGGCAAGCGAAAGAATTTCCGCACCTGTGGGAGGTGTGGGCAGGGCATCGACTTGTTGCAATTGGATGTTCGAACCCAAAATGCTATTGATTTCTTTTCCATTGAGCTCAAAATTGATCGGAATTTGGAACGACTTGCGCTGCAACGGCGCGTTTGCGTCTTCTTTGGGAAGGGGGCGATGCCAACCGCTGATAATCTTGAAATACGCAGTGTCTTTGGTGATGATTTCAAACGGACGCTTTGCGTCGTCTTTGATCACAAGATTGCTATCGTAAACCAAGCGAAATTCTTCGTAGCTATACTCTTTGATTTTGCCACCAATGCGATCGCCGTTGAAATAAGCGAAGGATAAAACGATCAAGGCAATCGAGACTAGTCCAAACAAACGCCAATTCATCCCTGGTGTTTCGGAGTTCGGGGTCTTCTGCGGTTGATCCGGTTGCGGGGATTGTGTAGGGTCTGACATGACTGAAAGTTGCCGTTGGAATATTCCTTAGCGGCGTAACAAAATAGACGACAATGAGGAAAAAGAAAATGTTTTTTATCAAAAAATACGCTACTATCTCGAAAACCATCAATCGGGAAAAACGATCGCGCGATTTCCATCAATGATCGTGCGGTCGTGAACATGAAAGCGGATCCCCCGGGCAAGGGCGTTTCGTTCGCAATCGCGGCCCAAGCGCGAAAGGTCTTGTGGACTATGAAAATGCTGCACGCGCTTTACTTCTTGTTCAATGATCGGCCCTGCATCGAGGTCGGAAGTTACATAGTGGCAGGTGGCTCCGATCAATTTTACCCCGCGCTCGTAGGCTTGTCGGTAGGGGTTTGCGCCAATGAATGCGGGAAGAAAGCTGTGATGAATGTTGATCAAACGACCAGCAAAAGCATCGCAAAACCAATCGGGCACGATCTGCATGAAGCGTGCCAGCACGGCAAGTTCGACATTTTCCGTTTCTAGGATTTCATGGATTTGGCGAAATCCAGCATCCCGCGCCTCGCCGTCCATGTCAATTTGGTGAAAGGGAATGCCGTAGCGTTTTGCCACTTCATGACAGTGGTCGCGATTGCCGATAATCGATGTAATTTCCACCGGCAGTTCATCCATTTGTGCTCGCCACAGGATTTCATGCAGGCAGTGGTCAGTTTTCGTCACCAAGACCGCCGTGCGCATACGATACGGCAAAGCGCGAAAATGCCATTCAGCCCGCAAACTCCGCCCCAAGGTGCCAAATCCGATCATGAAATCTTTCAGATCCACATTCAGCCCGCAGGTGTCGATTTCCAATCGGGCGAAAAATTTCCCCACCAGAATGTCGGAAAATTGCGCAAATTCCACCAAGCTGCCGCCGTGTCCCGCTACGTAGCTCGCGATCTTTGCTACGATCCCTGGTTGGTCAGGACATATCACCTTCAAAATCAATCCATTTACCTTGCCCATGCTCGTCACGAAATTTCTACCTCGCTCAAGCGAGATCACAAGGCTTTTTGCGATTCGCTGCACGAAATCTGTGATTTCCTCTTGCACGATGAGCCTACAAGCTTATTCATTGTCCTATGAAACCGATGCAACGCAGAACTTTCGTCAAATGGACAACTCTCGGCAGCCTATCCGCTGGCGGCTCACTTTTCGCTCAAACCGCAGAAAAACCAACTCATTCCTTGCCGGCTCTACCTTATCCCGCCGCAGCGTTGGAGCCTCACATCGATGCCGAAACCATGAACATCCATCATGGCAAACATCACGCCGCCTACGTGACCAAGCTCAACGAAGCTCTCGGATCACTTCCCGCCCTTGCCAAGCTTTCGCTGGACGCTTTGATGCCCGAAATCGCAAAAATCCCGCTAACCGACCAGCAATCCGCCATCCGCAACAACGGCGGCGGCCATTGGAATCATTCCTTCTTCTGGGCGAGCATGGCTCCTACCAACCAAAAAAGCACCGCCAGTGAGGCTCTCGATATGGCGTTGCAGGCGAGTTTCGGCTCCATGGAAACATTTCGCGCGCAATTCACCGATGCTGCCCTCAAGCGTTTCGGCTCGGGCTGGGTCTGGCTCATTTCACAAAACGGCAAACTCCGCATCACCAGCACGCCGAACCAAGACAATCCCCTCATGCGCGGCATTGTTCCGGAAACTGACCTCGGCAAGCCTTTGTTGGGAATCGATGTCTGGGAGCACGCCTATTATCTTCATTACCAAAACCGCCGCGTCGATTACGTCAACGCCTGGTGGAATGTCATCGATTGGAATCAAGTGAACTCTCGGTTCGATTCTAAGGAATGAGCAAAATCGGGGATTGCCGAGTGCCATGTAACACACTACCATTGCTAGCACTTCATGCCTGTGCAATTCCAAAGTCCCGAGTGGTTCCTGCTTTTTCCGGCGTTTCTTCTGGCAGGCTGGTTTTGGAAACGTCTCAACCTGCTCTCCCCTCTGCGGCTCATTCTCGCCTTGATCGCGGCTTTCACGCTGAGCGACCCCAGCATTCGCCGCCAAGAAGACGCCCTGGATCTTTATGTTTTATTGGATCGCTCGGACTCTACTGAAGACTTAGTCGATAACTTCCTGCCGGAATGGAAACGTCTCATCGAGTCTTCCAAACCAAGCCGCAGCGACGAACTCCATTGGTACAACTACGCCGCTGAAATGGCAGAGCTTGGTGCCGATGGCACGGTTTTCACCGGCTCGCGCAAACTGACCCGCACCAACCTCGCGCTGCAAAACATCGCCGCGATGGCTAGCGATAAAAAACCTTCGCGCATTTTGCTTTTCACCGATGGCTTTTCCACCGAGCCGCTCCAGGAGTCTCTTGCCCAGCTCGAAACCCGCGGCATCCCGCTTGACATCCGCCTCGTCCGCGAAGAAACGCAAAAGGACATCCGCATTGCTCGCATCGATATGCCAGACCGCATTCAAATGGGTGAACCTTTCCTCATTTCCATCAACCTCCGTGGTTCTTACGATACCGATGTCCCGCTCACGCTGAAACGCAACGGCACGGAAATCACCACCACCAAAGTCCTCGTCAAAGATTTCAACGGCAAGGTCGAATTCACCGACCGCATCGTTCAACCCGGTTCCTACCAATACAGCGTCGATATCTCCCCACCCGGCGACACCCATGAGGGAAACAACCGCGCCTCGCGCTGGATCGAGATCACCGGCGGCCCGCGCGTGTTGCTTGCGACTCGCTACCCGGACGATCCCGTAGAAAAAGTCCTGCGCTCGCTGCATTTTTCGGTCGATACCGTGACGGATCTCTCCACCCTGCAAGTTGGCAAGCTCAGCGGCACTCGCGCCGTTATTTTTCATAACATCCCCGCCCACGAGGTGCCTACGCCTTTTCTTGATGCCCTGCCTTTCTACGTGGAGGAACAAGGCGGCGGATTTCTCATGATTGGCGGCCAGCGCTCCTTCGGCTCGGGCGGATATTTCCAAACCAGCATCGATCCCATCCTCCCCGTCTCCATGGAACTCAAGTCCGAGCACCGCAAGCTCTCCGTCGCCTTGGCCATCGTCATGGATCGCTCTGGCTCCATGGGGGTCAGCGTCGCCGGCGGCAAAACCAAAATGGATCTCGCCAACCAAGGTGCCGCAAGTGCCATCGAACTGCTCGGACAACAAGACAACGTCGCTGTTTTCGCCGTGGATTCTTCACCAGAAACCGTCGTGCCGATGACGAAGATCGAACAAAAACATAAAGCTCTCACCAATCGCGTGCGGAAAATCCAAGTCGGCGGCGGCGGCATCTACGTCTATGAAGGGCTTAAAGCGGGCTGGGATGCCCTGAAAAAAACCAAATCCGGCACAAAACATCTCATCCTTTTCACCGACCTCGCCGATACCGAGGAACCCGCAGCTTACAAAAAACTCCTCAAGGAAATGACCGATGACGGCGCCAGCGTTTCCGTCATCGGCATGGGCACCAAGGCCGATCCCGATGCCAAACTTTGCGAGGAAATCGCCAAACTCGGCAAAGGTCGCATTTTCTACAGCGACAAACCGATGGACATCCCGAAAATCTTCGCCCAAGAAACCGTGACCATCGCTCGTTCCGCTTTCGTCGAGGAACCTACCGTCGCTACCGCCACGGGCCGATGGGGCGAAATCAGCCCACAGGCGATCACCTGGTTGCCACAAGTCGGCGGCTACAATCTCTCCTACGCTCGCGAAGACAGCACCGTCGCCCTGGTCTCAAAGGACGAATACCTCGCCCCACTCGTCGCTACCTGCCGTCGTGGTCTCGGACGCAGCGCCGCCATTTCTTTCCCGCTTGCGGGCGATCATTCGGAAGCCACACGCAACTGGACGAACTACGGCGACTTCGTCCAAACCACCGTGCGCTGGCTCATGGGGCTGGATCTCCCACCCGGCCTCGCCATCAAACACCAGGCGCAAGGCTCACGCCTCGATGTCGATCTCCTTTACGATTCAGAAGCATGGGCCGATACCTTTTCCGCCAGCCCGCCGAAAATCCGCATCCTGCAAACCAACGCCGAAACCCCAACCGCATTCGATGTCCCATGGCGCAGAATTTCCCCCGGAAAATTCAACATCAGCCGCGAATGCGATGAAGGCAGCGTCATCTGCGGCTCCGTGCAAGTCGGCCAATACGCCCTCCCTTTTGGCCCCATCAGCCTCGGCAGCAACATCGAATGGTCCTTCGATCCCGATCGCCTTGCCGAACTCCGCATCGGCTCACGCCAAACCGGCGGACGCGAACTCGCCAACCTTGCCGATGCCTGGCTGCGCCCCACCTACGTCCACGAATCCTCCCTCCGCCTACCTCTCTGCATCGCCTTGCTCGTCCTCCTCATCATCGAGGCGCTCATCACCCGTACCGAGTGGAAACTTCCCTCCTTTTCCCTCGCATCTCGCACGCCTAAAGCCCCGAAACTTGCCAAAACCAAAGCCCCGGCAAAATCGCCACCGCCCAGCCGACCGCTCACCCCCATCGATTCCGAGCCACCCGCCTCCGCTCCGCCCGCCCAGCCCGACATCGAATCCCAGGAACGCCGCAGTCGCTTCCAAAAAGCCAAAGACCGCAAGTAATCATCGCCCATGTCACCCTGGATTCACGCCATCGAGCGCCGCGCCTCCCTCCACACCGCAGAAACCAATGCCCTTCGCCTCATCGATGGCGCAGGCGACGGCATGCCTGGCATCTACCTCGAAGCCTTTGCCGACCACTGGCTCCTCTCCACCGCCCAAGCCACACCGCCCCCCGCCTTCCTCTCCTGGCTGCGCGCCCAGCCCCGCTCCATCTACCACAAACAACTCAGTCAACAGCAAAAAGATTCCCCCCAACACTTCAGCGGCCCACCACTTCCCGAAACCTTCCTCGCCCAAGAGCACGCTATGCTCTGCGAAATCTCCTTCCACAGCGGCTACTCCCAAGGCATTTTCCTCGACCAACGCGACAACCGCCAGCGCGTCCGCCAAGCTGTCCTCGCCGCAAAAAACACCGCGCCCATCACCATCCTCAACACCTTCGCCTACACCGGAGCCTTCTCCGTCGCCGCCGCCCTCGCCGGTGCCACCACCACCACCCTCGATCTCTCACAGCCGTATCTCGACTGGGCCAAGCGCAACTTCCTCCATAACCAGCTCGACCCAAACCAGCATCATTTCTGCAAAGGCGACACCTTTCACTGGCTACGACGCTTCCAAAAACAAGGCCGCAAATTTCACGGCATCATCCTCGATCCCCCCACCTTCTCTCGCGACGAAAAAGGCAAAGTCTTTCGCGTCGAAAAAAACTTCGGTGAGTTAGCGCAGCTCGCCCACACTTGCCTAGAGCAAGGTGGTTGGATGCTCTGTTGCACCAATTGCCACCAACTCAGCCACCGCGAATTCGAAGCCCAGCTCCGCGCCGCGCTCCCCCGCTCCATCACCCTCCGCCACGGCGGCATGCCCGCCGATTTCACCGAATCCCCTTACCTCAAAAACATCTGGATCCAAATCTAGCACCCCAAGCATGAAAATTTAGCCCCTATGTCCCCTGCTAAGTCTTCATCATTCATCATTCATCATTCATCATTCATCATTCATCATTCATCATTCATCA
>JAIYDP010000150.1 GCA_027487435.1 Verrucomicrobiaceae bacterium
GCGAACCGCCCGCTGCCACTGCATGAAGCCGAAGTACAGGTGTTCGCGGTGCACGGCGTTCGGATCGGCGATCACCGGGGTCAGGCTGCGGAACTGGACGGACTCCGGCACCTCCAGGCCGGCCAGGTCGCATAGGGTCGGATAGATGTCATAGAGATAGCAGAGTTGATCGCGGAGTTCCCCTTTCGGGATGCCAGGTCCACGGACGATCAACGGCACGCGGACGGAGTGCTCATAGACATTCTGCTTTCCGGTCAGGCCGTGGCTGCCGAGCGCAAGGCCGTTGTCGGAGGCGAAGACAACGATCGTGTTCGCGGCATGACCGCTCTTGTCGAGGGCATCCAGAATGCGCCCTATCTGGGCGTCGGTGTGGGTGACCATGGCATAGTATTTGGACAATTCCCCGAAGATTTTTTCTTCCGTGAGGGGTCGCTTGATGAGTTTCTCATCGCGGATTTGGTGCACCCCGGCATCGAAGGGATGCTCGGGCAGGAAGTTGGCGGGCAGGCGCATGTTTTTTGATTCGTACTGCGCAAGGTATTCTTCGGGGCAGTTGAAGGGATCGTGCGGTGTCATGAACGAGACATAGGCGAAGAAGGGTTGATTCGCGTCTTTGCGGCTGTTGAGGAAATCGATGCAGGAGTCGGCGAAGATATCCGCGTTGAAGCGGCCATCAGGTTTGAGTTTCTCCTTGCTACCATCTGGTGTGAGGTTGAAGAGCGGGGTTTTGTTTTGTCCCTGGTGTCCGCCGCGGAAGTAGAGATGATCACTGGCACTGAACGAGCGGGAGAAATGATCGTTTTTTCCGAACCCTGGATCGTTCTTGCCAGTGGCAAAAGTGGTGTAGCCGCTCTCGCGAAAAACCTCCGCCATCGTCTTGAAGCGCTGCGGAATGGCGAAGTCCCAGTCGCCCTGACTTTCCAGGTTCCACAAGGTCCGCCCGCTGAAAAGGCTGGCGCGTGAGGGTGTGCACACCGCCATGCAGGTGCCGCCCATGATGTAGGCGTTGGCAAAACTCACTCCGTCTTTCACCAGTCGGTCGATGTTTGGAGTCTTGATGCGGTCATTGCCGAGGGCGTGGATGGTGTCTAAGCGCTGGTCGTCGGTGAAAAGAAAAAGCACGTTGGGGCGTTCCGCGGCGGATGCGGTGAAAGCGAGGGCGAGGAGGGCGGGTAGGAATTTCATCGTCGGTCGTGTGAATGAAGTGGCTGCTAAAAGAGACGTGAGCAGGGTAGTGAATCTTGCAGTCATCGAGATTGTGTGATGGGGATTTTTGCCATAAAAAGATCGGCAGGTTCGCTCCTTTATGAGAATAAGTATGAAAATATCTTCGATGCCCGAAGCCGAATCCACCCGCTCTATGAAACCAAAATCCCTGATGAAAACCGTCGTTTCCTTTCTCATGCTCCTTTGCCAGTCAGTAACGCTTGGTGCGGCGGTGGAGAAACCCATGAATGTATTGCTGCTCATTTCCGATGACCTGAACTCCTGGCTTTTGGAAAACCCGGAACGTTACACTGGCAAGGTCATCGCCCCGAACCTCAAGGCTTTGGCGGCGAGTGGAGTCAATTTCAAATACGCCTATTGTGCGGCACCGGTTTGTTCTCCCTCCCGCACCGCATTTTTCTCAGGAGTCGCCCCCTGGAAGTCGGGCATTTACAACAACGCACAGACCATCAACAAAAGCGAGGCGCTGAATCAAGAAGCCGTGTTATCCCTCGCCGGTTTGTTCAAGAAGGGCGGTTACAGCACTTTCGGTTACGGCAAAATCACCCACGGCTGGGATCAGAAAGAACACTGGGATGAACACATCGGCCACAAGAGAGATCCAGCACCTCCGGGCGCTCCTCTGGCAAAGTTGGCAGGCGGTGAGCAGGATTGGGGACCCATCCATCTCGCCGAGGAAAACATGAATGACACCACTGGTGCTGACAAGACCATCGCCGTCCTCAAGAAACAACACGACAAACCCTTCTTCCTCGCCTACGGCCTCTTCCATGCCCACATGCCCTGGTATGTCCCGCAAAAGTATTTCGACATGTATCCTATGGATCAGATCGTTCTTCCCGAACTTAAGGAGGGCGACTTGGACGACCTTCCGCCTCTGGCCAAAGCCGTGAGCGACGGGCCAGGGAGTTTTGCCGACAAGGTCATCAAGGCTGGCAAACATAGAGAGGCGGTGCAGGCCTACCTGGCCACCACCACCTACGTCGATACCCAAATCGGGCGCGTCCTCGATGCCCTCGAAAAAAGCCCCTACAAGGACAACACCATCGTCGTCTTCCTCACCGATCACGGCCTGCATTTGGGAGAAAAAATTCATTGGCAGAAAACCACCCTGTGGGAAGAAGGCACCCACACCTTGTTGATGTTCCGCGCACCCGGAGGCACCCAAGCCGGAGGCGTCTCGGAGCGCTTCGTTTCTCTAATGGACATCTATCCCACCCTCGCCGAACTCTGCAAACTCAAGCCACCCGCCTACCTCGATGGTCGCTCATTGGTACACCTGCTAAAGGACCCGAAGGCTCCGTGGCAAAGCACCGCCATCACTGGATTGTGCGATAAAAGCAAAACCGACCTCGCCTACATCAGCATACGCCACGAGCTCGGACGCTACACCCGCTACGGAGCTGACCAGGAGGAATTCTACGACACCACCAAGGACCCCCACGAGTGGACCAACCAAATCGACAACCCCACATACGCCGCCACCGTTAAAACACTCCGCGCTTTGGTCCCCGGTTCCGCAGTGACCGCCAAACCACTGCCCACTGCCCTGACCGCAGAACGCCGCGAGAAAAAGAAAAAGAAGAAAGAGTAAAACACCTCAAAACATCGCCATTTTCACCATGACCATGATCACCCTCCTAGCACCTGCTGCCGAACCGGAAGCCAAGCCTGATGCCAGAGGCGATGACGCCAAGCAACGGGAGAAACAGGTCATCGGCTACTGGACGCCTGATGCAGAAGTGCTGCTGAAGCTTTAAGCCTGAGAACCGAAGTAGATCGCCAGACAGTCGCTACCAGGCTTTGATGTATAAGGCGTTTCATGGCCGCGGCGAGCTACATCCAAAGATGCTGCCCCAAGGTCTGAAATGACTTGCGCAGCAAATGATGGCAGCGAATGGGGGGCGTTCTACTTCGGATTTCGGGTTAAGTCGAGAAAATGGGAATTCCGGAGGAAAAAATCAAAACCGTAGGGCCGGTGTCTCGCTCCTATAAAACAACCAAAAAACCACTGGGAGGCAGGATGCCTCACCTCGACTAATGCCAACTCGAACCGGTTTCATCGATGAACCGGCTCTTGATTCCGTGCGCCAGTTTCGGCCTAGATAAAAGACCCTTGATTTGCATGTGGAAAAAAGTGGTTTTCTGGCAATAAAATGTCAAACATCGGCATGTTGCGGCAACGTAAAGATGATCATTTATGACATACCCTTTCAACATTCTGGCTGCGGTGTATCTCTCGCAACAAGGTGCTCATGCATTGGAAAGCAGAGACAGCCATAAGAGGGGGACAAGCAACCGAGCCTGCGGGCGAAAAGGCATGGTGGAAGTGATTTATGGTATGGGGTGATCCAAGCTAAGTATCTATTATTTTCCGTTCAAGTTCGCTGCCGAAGTGACAAACTCATTGACTCTCAGGTATGAGTTCGTAGGGTTATCTAAGTTACGTTTTTCCCATTCGTACTGTGTTTATGAAATCAATCTTTTTGTCCATTTCTCTGCTTGGGTTGTTGATGTCTCTGTTCAGTTATGCTGGCGAGACTGCCAAGCGCTTTGCGGTGCAGGGCAAGGGGAATCATGTGGCCAAAGAGTGGACGAATTACGAAACCACTCTGTTAGAGCATTTGTCTGATTTCAAACCGACTTCGGTAAAGCGCAGCATCTACGGCGGCAGGGTGGACCGAAAAGAGCGGGTGACGGGGTTTTTCTACACAAGAAAAAACGATGACGGATGGATGTTTGTTGATCCAGATGGCTGTCCTTATTTGAGCATCGGGGTATGCTCTATCGCGCCGAATGATGAAGTGGCGGATCACTCTCCCTCGTTTGCAAAAACTTTTTCGAGCAAGACGGAGTGGGCGCAAAAGACTCATACTCAGCTGGTGGAACGCCTCGAGTTTAACTCGCTCGGATGTTGGTCGGGTGCGCAGGTTTTCCGACAGGGCCAAAGGGAAGTTCCGTATGTGCTCACATGGAATTTGTTGTCATCGTACGCGACAAAGCAGAAAATGACCTACAAAAAATATGGTCATACAGGATTTCAAGATGACGTTTTGCCGGTCTTCGAAAGTGGCTTTGCCAAACACTGCGACGATGTTTGTAAGAAGATGGCATTGACCAAAGATGATCCATGGTTGATCGGACATTTTTCAGACAATGAACTGCCGTTCGCGAGCAAGGACGTTCTCAAGAGGTTTTTGAAAACTCTAGCTAAGGGAGAGAGTCACGCTGCAGCAGCACGTTTTCTCGAAAAAAAAGGAATCAAAGAGGATGCGATCAAGAGTGAGCATGATACCGAGTTCATGGCCCTCGTTTTGAAAACCTATTACAAAACGGTGCACGATGCGATGCGAAAGCATGATCCGAATCACTTGATTTTGGGAAGTCGCTTGCATGGAATGGCCTCGAGCCAGAAAATTTGCTATGAAGTTTCAGGTCCCTATGTCGATGTCGTATCGATCAATTACTACCATCGCTGGACGCCACGGCAAGAGGAACTAAATGAGCGATCGCGATGGGCGAAGAAGCCGATTTTGATCACGGAGTGGTATGCGAAAGGAGCGGACTCGGGATTGAACAATGTCAAGGGCGCGGGTTTCACGGTACCAACCCAAAAAGACCGAGGTCATTTTTATGAGAATTTTACGTTAGGACTTCTGCAAAACAAGAACGTCATTGGTTGGCATTGGTTTCGCTATATCGATGACGGGGATTTAAAAACCAAAGGCCAATCGAGCAACAAGGGCATCGTGAACATCGAGTATCAGGAATACTGCGAACTGGCGCAAAGCATGAAGGCCATCAACTCACAAGCGTATTCGCTATCGGATTTTTTTCGCAAAACCTTAGGGAGTGGAGTGAAGATCGGAAGCGATAAAAAGTGATGGACGATCCTTGATTACACAACGTTCTACCTGACAGGAGCAGGCAAAGAGGCCTTCGAGCCGATCACTCCAAACGGGATGGCGATCTATAGCTTGGTGGTCGATTTCGCTCACTGATGGCAGCCCACGATGCTGCCTCGAAATCCTCTTGCCCGCGCCAGCATTTTCCGCTATTGAAGTCGGGGCGTTGAATCGAGAAGAAAGATTCGCTTGGGTGTTGGTAATCCAGCTTCCAAGCTCGCCTGTCGCCGATCGATCAAAGATCACAACCCATGATGCGCCATCTGATCCTTCTCCCGCGCCTTACCCAAGATTCCTGACAATATGAAAACCCATTCGCTTTTTGGTGCAGCGCTCGCCGCTATCGCCCTGACCATCCTTCCCGCCAAAGCCGCCAGCGTGACCGCCAGCGCGGCGGCTCCCGTCATCGACGGCGAGGACCTTGCGAATCTCGGCACGCAGACCTCCACCGAAAAATGGTGGCCCGAAAACTCCGCCACTGGGGCCGCCAAGGGCCAAACCTTCCGCACCCGCAACGAGGCGCTCCGCTTCAAGGCCGTGACCTACCGGATCACACAGAGCACGCCCGGGACCAAAGTTTACACCATCCGCATTGGCAGGATTTCCGGCACCACGTTTACCCCAGTCTATACCGAAACCGCCACCCAGACTGCTGCCTGGGCCGCGAACAATCACGTCACCTGGAGGCTTGACACTCCTTTTATCCTGCAGCCGAACACGTTTTACGGCGTTGACGTGGCGCTGAAGAGTTCCACCACTCCCTGGCAGGATGGCATTCCCTATCTTTCCATGACGGCGGACGAGTTTTCCGATGGAGTGAGCTATGGTTCCGGCACCAACGGCGTGGGAAATACCACGATCACCGCCGGCGATGATGACCGCCGCTTCCATCTCGATATCGAGAAACCCCTTGGCGGTTGGTCGCTCGTCGCTACCTCCCCGGCGGACAATGCCACCAATGTGTTCGCCTCGAATCCGCTGCACGCCACTTTCAGTCAGAACATCGTGCGCGGCACCGGCAACATCACCCTCAGAAATCTCACGGACAACACCAGCATCGTCATCCCCATCACCGACCCGCGCGTCGTGATTTCCGAGAACCTGCTCACGGTCAATCCCGGCAGCAGCTTTATCGCCAGCAAATCCTGGGCCGTGCGCATCGACCCCACCGCCATCACCAGTGCACTGGGCGATACTTATCCCGGCATCGCCAACGACACCACGTGGAACTTCAGCACCGGTTTGGGCGATCCGCTGTTTCTCGCGCTCGTCGCGCTCAGGAACCACATCACCGGAGCCACTCCGCTCACTGCCGCGCAGATCTCCGCGCACAAAACGACCATCGATCAGCAAAAAACCCGTCTTGCCGACAGCGCCGCACTCATCACCGCAGCGTTCGACTTGGTGAGGGCCTACGACGCTTCCACCGGAAACCGCTGGTATGTCAACGGCCTGCCCGCCCGCGCTTCCGTCACCAACGATATCCATTGGACGCTTTGGAACGTACAGCAATACATCATGGACGTGGTTTACAACGAGACCACGCTCGCAAACCACGAGAGCGTGCTGAACGGCTTCAAGTTTGGCAGCGCTTCCACCTTCCCCGGTGCATGCAACCCACCGGCGAATCCGGCGGACACCACACGCACCGTGACCATCAAGGCCAGCTACGCGAATACGGTCGGCTGGACGACGCAGGGTGACGGCAGCGGCACTTTCGCCCGCAAACCGACGGGCTGTTACCTCGCGCCCGGCTCAATTGCCACCGTCACCGTACCAGCGGCCTTGGTGGGCAGGGGTTTCAAAATCCGGGTCGGCGCGCACTCGTGGGATTTTTCTAACAAACCCTCGATCAAGCGCCTGGATCGTTCCACGGTCCTCTATTCCATCAATGCCGTGGAAACCAAAGTCGCCTGCCCGCATGGCGGAGGCATCTACATCGAGGTGCCATGGCTCGCCAACCAGGGCAACGTGAACGTGTCCGTGCGCAATGCCGTCCGCTCGCCTTACTTTTCCGCGAAGAGTTTTCACCAGACGACCCCGGCGGAATGGCTGGCCGAACGCACCAACCCCGGGCCGTGGGCGGATTTCCAGTCGGACAAATTCATGGTGCAGGTGCCAAGGAGTTGGATTTACGCGATGCCCGACCCGACCAAGCTGATGAAGGACTGGGACGCCGCGATGGATGCCTTCAATGACCTGCTCGGCTTTCCGCAGATTCGCGGCAAGGAATCCTTCTACCTTCAAGTCGATACGGCGACGCGCGCTTCCGTTTACGCACCAGGCTATCCGGCAGTAAACGTCGGAGGCTTCAGTGCCACGGCCAACTACAACAACGGCTATCATACCCATTACTTTATCCGAGGTCCGCAGTATGGCACCGATGATGCGCAAGTGGAGTTTCACGAGCAGGGCCACGGCTACTTTTTTGACAAGTTTCCCGGCGAGACCGAGTCCAACGTGAACCTGCCGTTTGTGCCCGTCCTGCACCGGAAATTTGGAGTCAATCTGGACACCGCCTTCCGAGCGTCGCTGGGTGATGGCAATACCTATCGCACGCTGGAGACCACTGCGATGGCGTGGATGACCGTGTTCAATTTCTCACCGAACAAAGTCGAGATGGCCGATGGAGAAAAAGCTTACCAGCTCAAGGGGCACGCAAAGTTCGTGGACATCGCCCGCATCTACGGCTGGGGCGTTCTCGGCAACTACTGGAAGTCTTTCGTGACCGATTCCGAGAATGGCGTCAATTACGCGACGGACACGGATAGCCTCATTCTGCGCTTATCAAGGAACGTGGGCGCAGACATCCGACCTTTGTTCCACTTCTGGGGCATTTACCCGCAGAACGCTACCACCTTGCGCACCGCCATCAACACTGCCGGGCTCGTCGCGCCTGTGGAAATCTATGACCGGCTGGTGCGTTACAAATCTCTCGCGCCAGCCAACAATACCGCCTTCCGGGATTTCGCCACCAAGTGGTGGAACGGGCAACCCAGCTCCAGCGGTTTCTGGGAGGAGCGCGAGCACGCCAGCCGATGGACCACCTATAACGAAAATTCCGCCCTCGCCATCACCAACCGGGTGCAGGAACTGCTCGATCTCTACTACCCGAACGGCCGTCCCACCACCATCACCGGGCCCGTCGTTGGAAATTTCAGCCCCGCCGACAATTCCACCGGTGTTCCTCTCGACGCCAACCTGGTGGTGACCTTCAACAAGGCCGTCGTTCGCGGCACGGGCAACATCACGCTGATGAACCTGCCCGATGGCACCTCCACCAACATCGCCATCACCAACACAGCCCAGGTTTCCATCGCTGGCGAAGTGATGACGATTATCCCAACAGCGAATCTCCTTCCCAACAAAA
>JAIYDP010000042.1 GCA_027487435.1 Verrucomicrobiaceae bacterium
CCCCCCCCCCCCCCCCCCTCTCTCTCTATGTGGACCCCGTCATTGACAATTTTGAATCACTTGACAGCTTTTTTAAAAACGGCGAATGGACATCCGCCTATTTTTACACAAATTTTGAAATACTGTCCGTCCCCTTCTTTCGGAGCCGCGCGTACCACACGTTTTTCAAATTGGTAAGACTCCCCCCCCCCCCACGATTTAACGCCGCCAGCTTGACCAGGAAGGTGGATTTTATTACCACCGATGGGGCGACGCGCCGATTCGACTCCTCGCGATCGCGTCGCTGGCAGACGAGCGCCAGGTGAGGGGGGTGCTTTTTTTCTTTTTTTTCAATGTCTGGCTTTGTTAATGCTTTATTTGTAGGTTTTGCGGTTTGACGACATTTCCTACGCGCACAAGGTTTTTGTCCAGAAAGGGAAGGGCCATTGATGTGTTTTTTTTGCCGTTGTGTGTGGGGTATTTCATGTTGATTGTTTGTGGCCAAGGACTCACGCCCCCTTCTAAAAATAAAATGCGAGAATGAAATCAATGCCGCAGTAAAGGAGCTTTTATTTCCATTGTCAAAACGAGGCGTCGATGACGCGACTTAACGTTAATACGACGGACAGAGGGAGAGAGGACAGCAAAGATTTACTTTAAAAGACATCAAAATAGCACTTAAGTTTAATTGTTGTAGCTCACGTCAGCAGTCGCGACAAAGTCGCCGCCGCCGCCGCCGCCGCCGTAGTGATGGTGATGACCCCCCCCCGACATCGCGTCGGCGAGGATGAGGCCCTTACGTGTAAGATGGAATTTAAATGAAAAATACGCCAACAAGACCTGCGGCGCCAGCCATGGCGGCACCTGACCTGCACGCGTTGGAAACGCTTAACCCGCTCCTACCCAGAGCTGTTTGCGTAGACCACCTGAGGCGGCTGCGCGATGTAAACTGCGGGTTGTGCAGCGTAGGGGTAGGCGACGTTTTGTTGGACCATGTACGGCTGCGTGATGGTTGCGGTCGTTGCTGATTGCATCATGCGGTAGCGCCTTCGTCGGATGCAGGCTGAGATGATTGCGATGACAAACACGACGACAAATGTGACAATGAGTCCGATTTGCCATGTTGTGAGGCCGGTGCTGTAGCACACGATCGTGCCGAAGCTTTCGCGGGAGCAGCTTCGTTTTCAGTTGACGCAGCCACAGAAAAAGAGCACTCATATGGCAAAAACAGATTACTTAGATGATGTGTGATGAGTGAGAAGCAACGGAGTGACCTACTATGTGCCTAGAGGACAGCAGAAACTTGACACCGACGTCGAGTACGCTTGGCAGCAGAAGCCCGACGTGCCCCGATACGCACTCCCACATGAAGGATTAATCAGATTGCAGCAGGAGCCGCAATCCGAGTTTACTGACGTCGCAAAAAGAGCGAAAACACAAGCCACGACGACGACCCACTTTTTCGTCATGAAATAAAAACTCAAAATTCTATTTGTTAGACTTCGTCCTCATTCCCATAAATTTCGTCCAGTTTTTTCTTCTCGGCCATATGCCACTGCAATGGGTCACACTCGAAGTATTCCATGAATCGACTGTGCAAGCCAATGTGTTCGCAATACCGAGCCTCCAGTAATACTGATCTGTACCGCATAGTCCACATAAATATCTGGATGATCTCCTCCGTATAGAAGCTGCTGATCGGGAAATAGATCTCCTTGTAGTCGTGAAGTCTCCGCACACCTGGATGAAACGAGAATGTCCCCCAGAAAAGTGCAGAGTCAGGTAGAAAGAAGTACTTCACCCCAGAGGGGCTGTCGTGATGATCCTGAACGTTGGGGGTGTACGCATCCGTTTTCGAAATAAGAACCTTTCAAGTAAGAACAGAGGTGCGACATCTACTTGCGATATGCTGCTGTCGGACAACAGCACATCAATCGAGTCGCGGATGAAGTCAGCGCCGGAAGGATTTTCAAATGCCCAATCATCTTCGCAATGGAAGATAAATGGCGTGTCTATGTCGCTATAAAGCGCGTCTATGCTGTACATTTGCCCCATGCGCGCAGTGTTGACAATGACGTCGAAAAGGTCTCCGTACTCAAAATCGAGCGCCTCCGCAACCCCTTTGTCCCCGCTGTCGTCAATAACGACGAAGCGATCGATGGGGTACTTATTGACCCGAAGGAAAGAGGAAATCGTTATTCGAAGCAGATCTAACCGCCCGCAACTCGTCACGGCAAACGTCAGCCTCCGATCTGACATTTGAGTCCATGAGTGCTTCAAATTCAAACGTGGCGGGGCTCTCAGAGCTGGCGAATGTGTCAATATGAGCAGGGGATGTGCGCAAGTTGAACTATTTGACGACTGAGAGGCGAATCGCCTCTCGGTGACGGATGAAATTAAAAACACCTTCCTCGGCTATGTTTGTTAGAAGGGATAGCGCCATCGCACCGTCTTTGTCGCACTGACTTTCGTTTCGCTTGCGATCCAAACAAGATGTGGGGAAGAAGAAGCAACAATGTTGCCATCACAACTTGCGGAGAGCGACAAGGCATGCGGGATGTCGGGGGGACACCAAAGGACTGACTCTTGGTTGACAACAACTGCCAAAGTGGCGTGGTCGGTCACGGCGAATTTGGACAGCTTGAAGGACTCCATTACTCCTCGGAATGTGACCATCAAGAACCAGGACAAGCTGCCGCTGCAGCTAGGGGCGTAGCTGCCGCTGATGGTCATATTGAAGGCCCGTGTGGGCATGACAGCCCCAAACGGAGGCGAGATGATTTCCAACTCAGAAGCTTTCATGTTAAGTTGTAATAAAAAAATTACCGGCCAGGCGTCGACCTACCTTTCTCCGCGGAATAGGGCTTAAACGCTCTAAAATGTGTGAACGCAGGTGCACTGGCGCAACCTGTTGAGGGATTCGGAAAGCGGCCATGCACCTCGGCAAAAGTGGAGGCAACATCAACGCCATCGTGCTGAAGTGTAGCAGTAAGGAACACAAGGCCAGGGCGCTCCACACGAAAGCTGCCAGTACCACAGCAAGGTCCCTCATACAGCATTTCGTTGTCAATGACAATAGTGAGCATCGACTCTGGAACAATTTAGAAAGCTTGATGATTCACATACGAGACGCCGTCACTTCAAGCTGAGGAGCAGTAGATATCCGAATGCTTTGGACCGTGCCAACATTGACGTAGTCACCATGCTGTGGTTCCGAAAACCATATTCCATCAACTGTTGCATTACTTGCAGACATGGAGCAGAACATGAGTAGCAGACGCAATTCAGACAGAGCATCACTAATATCGATTGAGCGACGTGTGTCATCCTGTCTCCAAGTCTCAAAATTCAAAATTAATACTCATTATTTAAATTTGGGCAGCCGAGACCTTGTTTACAAAAGCTGTTGAGGATCTTGTTTTCTCGTTGCCGATAGCTTGTGCTTGAAAATGGCCTTCTTTCATTGTTGCCACTAGCTTCGAGAATTCTTTTTGAAACGGTTCGTTGTCGATGCTCTGAACCGGCCCTGGCTTTCGTCAAAGAGTATTCCGCGGAAAGTACCGACCTTTCTCCCTGACATGCCCGCAGATTTCATTCGTTTGAGTCAGCACGGCTCTAACTTCTGTGATACTTAACTTCGCTCTGTGTGCCGACTTCTCAAACACATCTACAAATTGTTTTTCTAGTCCCTTCAACCTCCGATCCACTCTATTCCATTTATCCTTTGGTACTTGAAACATGAGATACTCTGCAGGACACATGTCGATGGATCTGAAACCTCTAGACAAGGAAACAAGTTGAACTAGTCCCTCCTTCGTTGTGCTGTCACACGCATTAGCCAGGCCAAGAAGAGACGGCGGCGAGTCATACGGGTAATGATACCAAAACGCATCTTCTGAAACGTCACCGGACACACCAGAGTTGATGGCGTGGTGCAATCCGACAAGGTATGCAAACGCCTTCTTCTCCTCTTGTTCGTCAGGAGCCTGACTTGGCACCGATTGATTAACGTGACGAAAAAAAGGTGCCATCGACTGCAAATCAAGTGTATTCCCGGACGCAACGGGGCCAAATCCTTTTTCGTGGAAAGACTTCGCAAGGGCTAAAAGGTCGGCAACAGTGACATCATCCGGAAGTCCAACACCGGGAACGAACTCGTTTTTGAGCAACAGATTGAGGAGGACAAAGGAAGAGAGATCTGAGCAGGATGCTTTTGCTGAAGAGGACACTGCCTGGGCATCGATGTATCGAAACGATGAGGATCGCTGATCATTGACAACAAGGCTTAGATGTGGAAGATTTCGAGCAGAATCAAACATTTGCATATAGCGCAGGACAAACGCACTATTGGTGCTGAAGACAGAGACAGAATTAGCTGGGGAAAGGCTCTGAATGCTGTCGAACGTAGACATCCACGCTTGCCGACGAGTTGATGGTCCATATATTTCTACAGTGGGACAAAGAGGAGACGAGTAGACAAAAGTTTTCGCCAAAAGGCATTTTAGCTTAACAAGGAAAGTAGAGCCCGGATAGAACTGAGAGACATCAAAAGCAAACCTCTCATACTCCGAAGGATCGCGTCTTGTGTTAACATTTGCCATCCACTTTGAACAGGGATTCATACCGGGCAGCACAAAGATCAGTTTCTTGTAGCCGGTGCACAGAGAAAGTCTCTTCTCAATGGACGACTTGAGGAGAGGCCAAAACTCAACGTCTGTTCTCGCAGACACAGCAACATCGAACAGAAGATGATGCAAATCAACAACTATTGCATCTGCTGGTTTCATTCCATGAATGGAGCGAAATCCACGGAGTTCTCTCCCGATGTACTGAAAAAGAGTCTTCATGTCCCACTGACTGTATTAACTGTGTACTTTGCACCACTCTTTTAAAACAGTTCCGAAATTCAAAGGATGTCGACGGCTTTTAAAGCTCTGCTCTTGAACAGCACTACAGATCTTGTAAGGCCGTCTCCCCCCTATCTAGATTGATGTTTGTAGAGAGATGATGAGCCATCGATACACTTCATTTCCCCTGACTCGACCCAATCTCAAGTTTTCAAATGCTGCTTGGACTTTCTCAATTCATCTCGACATGATTCCGAATCCAAACATTCATTGCTTCTTCTGCTAAAGCCAACCAGTGCTCTGTCTGACATGTTCGTGGAGTCAACGGATAGGCTGGGGTTCCCCCTGCGAACAGCAGTTTCTTGCCTCCCGAAGCATGCAATCCTTTCGTCGCTTCGATTCTCGGCGATATCATCAAGTGGGGATATCACTGAGATGGCTACTCCCTCCTCTCAAAAGCGGCACAAGCCCGCCGATGCAACGTATTTGCTACCTTACGCAAAACCAGCGTCATTGCAATCTGATCTCCTCCATTTCTATGCTCGAATAGAGTATGCTACAGATGACAATGTTCCGAGAGTCTTTTCTCTTCTGGAAGTGCGTCGGTCGATCGGCGACGGGGTACATCTTTCCGCTCCGTTACTGCCCCTCGACCAAACTGTCTCCTTTGCAGAGGCTTTTTCAGAATTCTTGTTATGGATAGATCCAGCTTTATGTCATACCCTGAAAGTGCGTACTGATGTGCATAATCTCATCCCGCAGGGGGCCACCGACGACATTGCCAACATGGTGGTTGTCATGGGTGGGGCGTCTTCAGACACAGAGCACGGGGCTCATTTCTACCGCTGGGGGCTTCAATGGGCCAAGTTGAAGACGTTCTGCAATCCTAATGACGTAGAGCTCTGAAATCGTCGTTCGAGCGCCATTCTGACCAACCTTCTTTGACGCCAAGCGTTCCATCTACGCCCTCCCACGCGACTCGCAAAGCTGACGAGTCGACCATCACCATCTTCTCAAGCCCATCTCGATTGGAAGACACGCCAGCATTGTTTTCCGAAAGTTTCACAGATTCATTTTCGGCGCTGGGGATCCGCTCTGCTCGAGCCGCTTCGCTGCGATCGACGAGGTTGCTGCAGGAAATATCGAACACCCCCTTTCCGGAGTCGCCGATATCGAGTTTGAAAACGCACCCGAAAGATCTGCCCTATGAATCAGAAACGAGCCAACAACGCCAACAAGCATCGGATACGCCTGCAACATCTGTGAAGGAGGCTAATCACGAAGGCAAAACGAGTAGAGAATTCCAAAGCGTTGCTTGCTCTCCTTTCAAACGGAAAGGCCTTACAGATGTCGGCGTGGAGGTTATTGACGCAGGCTCAGATCACATCAGTGATCAGCATGGTGACATCGATCACGGATTGTCAGAGAAGCATTCAGTTCTTGAGAGGGAAAAGATATCTCTAGAGGTCCGACTGGAAGCGATAGTGAAGAAGTCCGCCATATGCGAGATTCTGCTTGAGAAAGAAAAGGCGAAAAATTCGAGACTAGAAGATCAGATCCGGGAAAGGGAAGACGAATTGCGACGACTGGAGGACGAAGGCATTCAAACACAGCGCGTCGTGAGGTCCGAGATTGCAATCAGGGACAGGGAAATCTCGAGGCTTCTCGAGGACAACAAGTATCTGCAATCAACTCTCGAGCACATCGTACAGCTGCTGACAGGGGATCGAGAAGTAGTGTCCTGAGTGACAAGTCCAATATCCTAAACAATATGTATGTGAGTATAATTTAGAGCAATCGAGATGTCCTGTTTCGACTACGAGGATCTAAGTGATGATGAAATTGAATCTGAAGTAAGCTTGGCCTTACATCCTTCAGAAGTCATTCTTTCTGACTTTCAAGGAAGAGATTGCGCAGAGTTTGGGTTCTGAAATGTCTCGAGCTGAGATTGATGCGGCTATGTCAGCCAATGCGCCTATCTCCGAGTTTAAGCGAGGTTGGCTTTACATTTTTGTACTGAACGTCTAGAAAAGTTGGAGAAAGAAGCGCGGAAGAATTGGGATGTGTTCTACAAAGTGAATAAAACGCATTTTTTCAAAGACCGACACTACCTTCACCGAGAGTTTACGCATCTTCTCGAGGTATGAAATCTGGAGAGATCTAATTTGAAAGCCTAATGTTCGAGCCATCGAAGTAGGCTGCGGCGTCGGCAACAGCATTTTTCCAGTTCTTGACGTAAACCCAACCGCGTTTATGTATGGCTGCGACTTTTCCCCTCGCGCTGTTGAGTTCGTTCAAGTTGCCCTGTTTTCACATAGCACCTCATTCTCCAGAACAATCCTCGGTACGACACTGCTCGATGCTGCGCTTTTGTATGCGATGTCACCTCGAATCCACTCGTTGAAAGCGTCCCCGCAAATTCTCTTGACGTTGCGATGCTAATTTTTGTTCTGTCGGCAATTTCACCGCAGAAAATGGGCGTTGTGCTGGGGAATGTCAACTCGGTATGAAGCCCTTCTTTCGGCTTCTCCTCTGATGGCCGCGAGGTTCTCAGAGTTGGAGGAATCATCGCAGTGAGGGACTACGCGAGGTATGACATGGCTCAGCTTCGTTTTGGCAACGGCCACAAAATCTCAGAAAATTTCTACCTTCGATCCGACGGCACTCGTTCTCTCTTCTTGTTGTTGCCTTATTGAGTAGGGGCTTACTATTTTTCAATCGGTAATGAGCGTTGCCTTCATTTTCTGCTGTTGTGTCCTTCATACTTGTCGCGAGTCATAGATCCAGAGGAAATCCGAGATTTGCTGAAAAGTTGCGGATTCGAAGAGGTTAAGGCGACGCTGCATCGGAGAGAGGTGAAGAATAGGAAGCTTGAACTCGTGTATGTCGCACCAAGTGACTACCTGATTCTCAGAATGCATCGCCGCTGGATCAATTGCATATTTCGAAAGGTTGTAGATGCCGAGTTCCATTGATGTCTGCATTGATCATGCTGTTTTTCGAAACGTTTTGATTTATTTTGTTAAAAGATCTGTTATTTTCTTGTTAAGCTGTCTCAAAAAAATGCCGGGAAGTACCCTCCACCGAATCAGATTTGTTTTGAGGGATCGCCAGGACAGATCTAAGGCTGCTGTCGACTTCTGGACATCCGTCCATGCAAATCCTGACCAGGACAGTAATGATAGTAAGATGAACGGGTCCCTCTCGGATTCGGACGCTTCTGACAGCGAGCAATGCGAGTGCTGTGGCCGATTGGGCGAGTTGATCTTTTGTGATGGCTGCAACAAGTGTTGGCACTTCTGTTGCATCAATCCACCCCTCTCAGCTGTTCCAGCTGTGGAGCAAGCCTGGTATTGTGCCTTGTGCTCATACAACAAAATCCCGCAAAAGAAACCGAAAAGAAAGGCCGATGAAGATCCTACGTTTGTTTCTCTGGTATTTCTCGCAAAGACGAAGAACACGACAGTGTTTGATGACTGGATGGAGGCAGTCAAGCTCGAGTCGTCTGCCAGTGGAGACAAGCGGTTTCGCAGATTGCCGGACCTCTTCCAATCGTCAGGGAGTGATAGACCTTGCTCCTATTCCTTATTTTTTCTAGAGCGGAGAATGCGGAAGCCATCAGAAGAGGGCCCGACAGAGGAAGTGAGCATGTACAAAAAATGGCTGACCTCTCAGCGCCTCGCGTCAGCTCTTTTAAAACTTTCTGCCCCTATGCAGGAGCCTGTGGAAGATGATCAAGGTTTCGTCTTTTCTATATCGTTTTGACTAATTAGGTGCATTTTCTGGACGACCGTCGTTTTACTCCTCAATGCCTCGAGTTGAGGTGTGGCACTTGTCCTCTGTTTGCTCACACATTTGAAGGGAAAGATGGCAGCGAGCCGCTCCGTTGACGGAGAGGATCTGTTTTTACAGTTTCTTGCTTGGCAGCGTTACATGCAAATCATCCGACAGCATGAGGCCATGCAGAGGCCTCTTCGAGGCACATTTGTTGACTCGTTCACTCCAGAGGACATTCGTGAACTGCGGCGTGTGGAAAAGCTTGCGGCGGGTGTACCGCTTTGCATGACTTGTGACGCTGAAACACAAACGCAAGGGGCTCAGCAGGAGGCTGCAGCCATGGTCGTGGAGTGACGTTTGATCCACTTTCAAGTTGTAAGTTAGTAACAGTCGAATCTTTACTCCACTACCAATTCTTCAGGGCGTGGAAGTTCGCTTCCACTACCTTCCAGTTAACAACGTTCCACCAAGCGTCAATGTAGTTGGCCCGCACGTTGAAGTACTTGAGGTAGTACGCGTGCTCCCACACGTCGAGGCCAAGAACGGGTTGGAACCCGTCATCAACCGGTGTGTCTTGATTTGCTGTCGCTTTGATCGCGAGGGATCCATCATGTTGCGGAACAAGCCATACCCAGCCGCTTCCAAACACTTTGAGAGCAGCTGCGGAGAAGTTCGCTTTAAAGGTATCGAACGAGCCGAAATCCTCATCGATACGGTCAAGGAGCGCTCCAGAAGGCATCTGACCCGATGCTGGACCCATAGTGCTCCAGAAAAGACTGCAAAATGAGAAACAAATTCTTACGGGAGAACTTGTGGTTGATGTAACCGCCTCCATTGTTTCGAATGGCAGTTCGAATAGGATCGTCGATCGAGGATAGCTGCTGTAGAAGCTGAACCACGCTCCTGTGGTTAAGGGCTTTCTGAGCGTCCAATTGTGACATGGCATTGTTCAATTCGTCCGTGTATTTTTGATGGTGCTTGTCGTGATGAAGATGCATCGTAGCTGCATCTATGAAGGGCTCCAAGGCATCGTAGGCATATGGGAGAGGAGGAAGCGTGTAGTATATGTCTGCAGAAACAACGGCAATGAAGGCAAGTGCGATGATCATTGCACAAATCGTTTCGTCCGAACTCTTAATTTCGAGGGTTGAACGAGTGGACATCCTTTACTTTTCGCACTTGTTAGTTCATTTTAGTTCATACGATCTCAAAGAGTAAAAGAAGCAATTCCTCATTGTAGCAAAGTTTTTGGACCATAGAAGCCTTCCTCATCAAATCCTCCAATGTAATGGAATTGTAGATAACAGAAAGAGCTTATGTTACACAGAGTCATGCCGATCGCTGAGGGACAATCGATTCCTTCCGCTACACTCCGCAAGATGACGGAAGAAGGAATCGTTGAGGTATCAACAACAGATTATTGCAAGGGAAGAAAAGTAATCATTTTCGGGCTTCCTGGTGCCTTTACTCCAACTTGTTCGAGGACACATGTGCCTAGCTTTGTGAAGCACTACGACGAGCTGCAACAAAAGGGCGTATCTGCTATCGCATGTGTGTCAGTCAATGACGCGTTCGTGATGGACGCATGGGGGCAGACCCTTGGAGCTGCTGGGAAAGTCGACATGCTTGCGGACGGAAGCGCCGACTTCGCGAAAGCTCTTGACTTGACTCTCGATTTGTCAGCAAAGGGAATGGGACTTCGCATGAACCGTTTTCTCCTTATCGTTGATGACGGTGTCGTCACAAACGTCAAAATTGAGGAGAGTGCTGGATGTGCTGTGGTTTCGACCGCACAGTCCGCGCTTGCTCTCTTGTGACCTCATCGAAGTCGCATGTAGAGTAAAATGATAGCCCGCCTTAGGCGTACAACTCCTGTTCTCCAACCCGAACAACAAATCGATGCGGATGAACATTCCGACCGTCCTGCAGCCCCGCAGCTTTCAAAAACTGTTTTCTCACGGCGATCGGGTCCAGCGCTCTCGCACCCCCGTCTACGACGCGCCCTCTCGTTCTCAGCCGACCCTCCGCTCGCGAAACGACAGACCCAACTCTGGATTGCAACCTCGAGCGCCGGTCCTGCAGGAACGGGCTCCTTGCCCTCCGATCGTCCTCTCCATCCATGTCGAGCTGCGCAGCTCGCTTAAGCACGGCCACTTCCTTGATGTCGTGCAAGCTCAAGCGAGAGATCTAAAAAATCAAAGAAGAAAACAAAGCAGACATTTCGGCGGGCGGCGCGCGGATCCGGAGCCACCAACCCGAGTCTATCCTGCGGCCGGTCCTCAGGAAGCCCTGAAGCTCTCAAGCGCGCGTCAAGACTGTTAAACGGACTTGCGTTGGGGCCAATGGTCCGACGGACCTCGGACACTTCCGCCCGCAAGCCCTTCTTCGAAATGTCTGACCCGACAACCGCCTTGACGCGGTAGGACTTTCGAATTGCAGCGATGAGGCGGTCTGTCAGATCTGCGGTGTCACGTAAGGGGAGGACCGAGACACCAACGTTGCGAAAGGACGTCTCGGGAAAGCTCAAGGACTTTGATGGAGCTTGACCAGCACGTCACGCTGCAGAGGTACTTTCCATTTTTAATTCTAAAGACGTCATGAATGCATCCGATGAGAACGTCCAACACAATTTCTTCGCCAAAAACTTCCGAAGATGATAAAATGCCGACATCCTGCTCATGTTGGCCTCGAAAGAGGAAACCAAAGCTCACCATGGTGTGCCTCTTCGCAACGGTCGGCAACGCCTGGCCCTTGTAGTCCTTCTGCGGCAGTCAAAATTTGCTTCTGCTGCAGCACAAACGAGCTCCTCGACTCTTCGGGACACTTTCCCTTGTCCACTTACGATGAGAAACATGGAGCAAGCGGGTTTGTCTTGCGCAACAATCGTCGTTCCAAAGGCAAACGTTCGAACCCTTCCGGCAAGGGCAAGCTCCGTATGGCGCGGCGCTGGAACGACCCTCATGACTGCGCTTCGCGACATTGCAGAGAGCACATCATCATCGACGGTGATGGGCTCTTCCTCGGCAATCTTGCTTCGTGAGATATCAACATGATAACAAACCTCAAAGATGCGTTTGAAGTCCTTCCGTGACAGCTTTGCGACCCACATGTTGTCGCATGCGCGTGCTGTGTACTTTCTACCAAGTCAAAGACCCCATTTGCCGCCTCACGAGACGTTGTTGGTGGTCATCAGTGCAGCATCTCCAATGGTGGTGCGCTCTTGCACCGTCAGCACCTTCTTCTCCATGCCCCCGCTTGTGATGAAGATGTCGCATTGGCCAATGAGCAAGACGTAGAAATTCTTCACGCCCTGCAGCTCCTTCACCACTTCTTGTCAGGCTCAACAAGGGACTAACTAACGCTCAAATCCCTCCAGCAGGCGCTCCCGAATAATACAGCGGCCGATCAGCCGCAGCTTCTCTGACGTTGATGTGGGGTTGGCTTGCTTGAGCTCTCGAAAGAACTTGCACTCAAGCAAGAAATCTTCAATGGCGTCGACTTGCTGCATATTTCTGTCCTCTGGGCTGTTGGATAAGTCGAAAACATATCCAGGGTTTCGAATACGTGACTGAGAGCGCCTTGTGGAGGCGGAGAAACCTTTTCATCCCGTTCCAAAACTCGTCGCCAAGTAGGTCGCCACGTTTTTTCCGGGCGTAGCGTCTGACATTTCTCTGTATCACAACAGCATATCCAGATAGGTATCTGCGCTCTTCTTCTCGTTGCTTCTTCAATTCTCGACGGACGATGTAGCCTCGGCCCAATGCTTGAATTGACAGAGCAGCCCTCTGGCAATGTAAGAACAGGACAAACGACAACTCAGAGAACATCGATAACGTTCAATCGCATTCTCACCTCTCTAATTCGTTCCCACAGCGGGCCGCTTGGCATGATCCGTTGTGATGGACCTCTAACTGACAGATAAATAGTGTGACAATTTAGAGAAACATCAAATGCTGTTGCGAAGAAATCAGCTTCAATCTGGCTTTAATCAAGATCAATGCTGTGTATTGTGGTCATTGCTCCCATCCATTGTCTCTATTTTCAACCCTATTGCTAACTAACTCGATATTCCTGGAATTAACTTGTCAGGCCTGTTCGGATGAGGCCCTTGCTTTCGATACTTTTTGGGTTCGCTGTTCTATCATTTTCTCTCTCGATGAATATTGCAAGTACAGGGGAATATCTGCGTGTTATCTCTTTATCGCGGCGCGAAACAGCTCGAACAATGGACCTCTTGACTGCAGCCAGTTCCACAGTCTCCCTCCGTCGGGACAACAAGGACGTCCTGCCCGTCTGCCACTTCCAGGCTTCCATATCTGTAAATGGTCAGCAGTTTACCGTCATAGCAGATTCAGGTAGCTCCGATCTAGCACTTCCGATGCAACAAGCAACTGGAACAGCAACCTCAAATCGTCTTCCGACCCCTTTAGCTTCTTCTGTCATGCCATGCAGTCAATCTTCTCAGTATGGCTGCTTGAATGGCCTCTCACAAGCCCAAATTCAAACCAGGTTTTGCTCTGACTCCTCTAATCCGACGGGCTGCGCTTCACGGTTGTACAGTCAAATGTACGACATCCCAACGTATTTCCCATCATGCGCATCAACCTTCAATGTTCCCAACTCTTGCGGCGTGTCTGCTTCATATGGCGTTAGCGGCAGCGCACAAACTGGGTGGAAAGGAATTGTACTGAATGGAAGCGTTGCCATAAGCGACTTAACGAACACTGTTATTTTTAGCGGAGTAGGTGCTGTTCTCGGTGGCGGATTCGTCCCTTCCGATGGCATTTTAGGTCTTGCGTTTCCTGCCCTCAGCGTCATGAACTCGCCATCGCCCGTGTTCTCCCTCCTTCAAGCCGCTGGCCGACCCCTCACGCTTTCAATTTGCGTCGGCGCTCAGGGGGGGTCTATGTTTTTGTCCAGCCCTCCCGCATCTGCGCTTGCAGACAACGCTGTGGCCGTCACGTTCTCCGTGGTGCAATACAACATCGGCCCCACAAGTCAGAACCTCTACTACGACGTGTTTGTCAACAGCATGACAATCGGCTCCAACGACACCCTCACAGTCTTTAAGTCCCCCTCCCCTCACTCGCACCCGACTGACAGCGTCAGTCTCATCGACTCCAGCGGTCTTGCCACCGTCTTCACAATCGACACGGGCTCGCCGGAGATGTTCCTCTCCTATGACCTCTTCCAGTCCGTCCTTGCATACTTTTCCGCTCGTTTTTGCACGGCCATCGCCGTTCGGAACGGCTTTTATCAATGCACCCCCATCAATTTCGCCGCTGACCCACCTCCCATTACTTTTCAAATTCAAGACGTCGATGGCATCGTTCAGTCGGTTCCTCTCTTCCAGTACGTTTACAAGTTTCAAAGCAATTGGTTCTTCTTGTTCACGTCGAGCCAAGGCAACACAAGGAACATATTCGGTGTTCCGTTCATTCAGGTCTCAAAAGGCTCTCTTGAGTTGAGACTCACCCCCGCACCTCTTAGAGTTATACAGTCACGTTCTCCCAACAGCAACCCGCGGTCCTCTCCCTTTCGCTTGCCTCAAGCACGTCAGTGTGCGGCTTCCGTTTGCTCGTTTAACGCCTTCGTTGAGTTGTCAGGATTCGACCCCGCGGTATTTGCGCCTGTGGGAAACCTCACCTACATTGCGCCCCCTCCAGAGCCAAGTTTGTTGTCGAATCCGACTCTGATTGTGCAGATGTCCCCATCACGTCGCTGTGGTATTTTTGGGTTGGAATTGCGCTCGCTTCCATTTTATTCATCGCCCTCGCGTGCAAGCTCGTGTCGGCGTCGGCTAGTCGCAGGCGAGACGTGAACCTCAACTACGTTGCGTTCAGACAGCCTGAACGAGTGGCCAGCCCTTAGGCTGTGTGTGTAACCTTATCAATGATAACAGATGAATATTTGACGCTATGAAACATAGAATACAACGACACTCACAACGGAGGGCACTGCTTGCTCACCGGCCGAAGGCAGTAGACACTTCCAGGGGCCAGCGTGGCGCCATCGGTGACGCCAGCAAGTTCGCGATTGAGCGACCGCAAGTTCGTTGGAGATGAGGAGTACCTCTGGGCAAGAGACATGAGCGTGTCACCCGGCTCAGCAGCCACGTCAATCCCAACGCGAATAAACGTGTCCGGAGGAATGGCCCCACTGACGATGTTTGTGTTCAATGCAAGCAAAGTCCCCGCATCAACACCAATCACGCCAGCGAGGGAAGGAAAGTCGATGTTTGACCATGTCTTGACACGACATTTAAGCACAGTTGGCATGAAGCATGACGACGACTGGCCAAAGGCCGTTGCAATTGTGACGCAAACAGACGTCGATGTGCCCATGGCATTCATGGGCGGCGTGAAGCGGATGGTGAGGAACGATATGGAAGGGTCCGTCGGATTCCGGGACACACCGGACACGACAGCGTAGTCGGGGAGAGCAGAGCTGATGGAGAACGAGGGGGGGGGTAGTTCAGGAGTAGACTGAGCTGCAACAATAACTTCGGTGGTGAGTCCGGGAGAAATGATGACGGGAGAATTTAGGGGGGGAGTAGGATCAACAAACAGTGGAGCAGCCTTGACTTGAGCTTGCGTCACGTTGACAGAAACGCAGAGGGGGGGTGAGGCGGAGGAAGCGTCCACGACGCCGAAGCAGACGAAGTGCAGGCCGACGTGAGAGGGGAGGGGCGTCCACGTCCACTCGGCGATGGCAGAGGAGGAGTTGAGAACCCTCGTTGGGCTGAGCGTCGACAGGGGAGGGAGGGCGCCGGAAGTGATGACAGCAGTTGACGAGGCGGCGGATGACAACGAAATAGCAAGAGGAAGGTCTGCGTTGATGCGATACTTCGCAGAGGGTGCGGGGAATGAGGGATGGGGAGGGAGCACCAGCGCAGCAGCGGTTGCAGACGGCACAACGAGGAGGGAGAAGAGGGAGGACGCGGTGCCGAGCGCATAGTTGGCGAGGACTTGAAGTGCGTAGTAGCCATCAACGAGATCGGCAGTCCTCACGGTCATTGACTGCATTGTCGAGGAAACAATGGGGACAGATCGGGACAATGAGGAGATTTGGACAAAATCCGGAGATTTGCCACTTGAAGTTGTTGATGGGACGGTGATTTCTACAGGAGACGCCGATCTCACGACCACTACGACGGGGAGCTGAGCGAACAGCGGGGATTCGGCGCCAGGCTGAAGAAGCACGCGAGCCGTGAGTTCGAACGGGCTGTTCACCGTACCTGCGACGCAGCAAGCGCGGTAGGTGGCGGTCACAGAAGACAGAGCAGAGAACGATGAATAGGGATACGATATTGAAAATGAGGCAAGTAGAGAGTAAGTTCCATCAGCAAACGCTGAGAGTACTCGGAAGGACGGGAACACAGGCCTTGACGACACATCAGGAAAGAATGCAAACGAGCTAGAACCCGACGAGGTCGCGACAGAGCCGACTAGTTCAACCAGTGACCCAGGCGAATTCGTGACTGGACCCTTCACCAAAAATTTAGAACCTGCAACGTGTGCGAATATTTTGAATTGGACGTCACATGAGGAAGAGCTGCAGGACGGTAGCGTCCACGAGATGCTGCCTCCATAAAATGTACATGCTTGAACGTTAGATCCTCATACCGCTAAAAAGAAACCTGCAAGCAAGGGAAAGAGGAAGAGGGCACGAAGTGTCGCAATCATCGTTAACAAAGTTTCAACAGCTTTTGTTTGTCGTGGTGAGGCAATTTGATGAAATGGTGCCTAAATGTCTTCATGAGTGACATACAAAACTAATGGGTGACGCAATACGCTGATTTAGTTTTGTTTCTTGTCGAGGTAAAAGTTGGAAATTTGATCATTTAGTTGTTTGTGTCAATCCGTTATTGTCTTTGTTGGCTTGGCTGCGATGAAACGAGTAGCGCGGACTCATCATACTGGATCTTCCAACAGAAGATCCTTGCCTCATGCAGAAGAATCGTCTTCCAGCGAGGCAAAATTCAATTTGGATCAGTCTTCCTTCGAGATGACTCGAAACTTACAACTCTCAATGTCCACGACGGCGTCTGCTCCTTCTGAGACGAAAAATCAGCAAAGGTGGGCCAATCACACATCTATGACTGTCTCAACATTGCGGCCAAAGTCAGCGGCTCCAAATTTCCAAAGCTCTCTCTACCGGATGCAGACACCGAAATCTGTCGCGTCGGGGATAGTGGATCTTGCAGAGGATTGTGTCGGATGGAATCAGAGCACCTCAAAGCCCATCAATGAATTGATTGAAGACGTTCGCAACGCGCTATACCGAAAGAGAGCCCAGATGAAAGATGCGTTCATCATTTTCGGCGGCGATCGAAAAGGGTTCATGACGAAGGACGATTTTCGCCGGGGGCTTCAAAAGCTAAATCTTGAGTTCGAAGACGAGACCACCTCGCGGTTGTACCGATTCGTCGACGAAGCCAATCGAGGCCGCGTATCGTTTGAGGATGTCTGCTTTCCGCACGCGCCACCCTGACCCAGCAGTTTACGTCAAAATTTAAAATTTGCGATGCAGAAGGAGGGTACGATACGTTCAACACGAAGATATATCATGTCCCTCATTCAGAGAACACGACTCCGCAGTCCGACTCCGCGTCGACGCACAAGGCGGCAGAGCTGTGCATGAAGATCCAACACGTACTCGAGCACCGCTACAAGACGTCCCGAGACGCGTTCAGGGCGTTCAATCGAGATCGGAATCCAGTGATGTCATGGGCAGAGTTTCAAGAGCAACTGGCGCGTCATAACATCTTCGCCAGCCAGCCGGATGTCGAAAATCTTTTCTCTGTGTTTCGAGTAAGGCGCCGTGGTGCCATTTATCATGACGAATTCGTTCGGTACTTTGAACCTGCACGGGCCGGAGGCGATCACAACCCTTTCGTCAGCAACGAGGCTTTCATCAAGTCAAGGCAACGACCGCAAACGGCCCCTGTGGCGCGTACTCAGACGGTGGTCCCTGAGTGGATCAGGACAATGGACCACCCGAAAGGAATGGACGAGCTCGTTGCCGGTGAGGCCGTCGAAGGCGCGGGTAAGTTTGGTCTCGCAGATGCTCGCACGATAACCAGAGTTCAAAGCCAGCTTCGCCAGAGGTTCAAAACGACAGCAGCGATGTTTCGAAAGATTGACAAGGATGGCGACGGCAAGATTTCGATTGGAGAGTTTGCCAGTGCGTTGAGGGAAAATGGCATTGGTCTTCCGCACAAAGTGCTTGAAGACATACAACAGCTTCACGACCGCGATAGAGACGGGTACCTGACACTTAACGACTTGGCTGTTTTCATGGTCGACAAAGACATTGCAGAGCTCGCTCAGATTGCTGAACGGAACCGAATTGCTTTGGGGGACACAATCAGCTGCGAAGCTGAAGACGGCGAACCCGTGGCGGATGGGAAGTGGTGGGAGACTCATCCGTTGGCTCGAGAAAATCGGGTGACGCCTCAGCTCCTCAACGAAATTCGCCAAGTCATTTATAGGCATCGCAAGAACCTCAGGGAGGTGTTCAGAAAGTTCGATACGGACCACGATGGGGTTGTCTCCTTCAATGACTTTGTCCAAGGAATTCAGGACTTGCAACTTGGCATTCCGCTGCATATTGTGAAAAAAGTCGTGGCAGCTCTGGATGAAGATTCTAGTGGAGTGCTTGACTACAATGAATTCGTTAAGGCGGTCTCGGGGTCAAGTCGAGATGAAGTCCACAACGCTTTTCGAAATGAAAGGCCAGTTTTGAAGCTGTGGCATTCAAACAGGCCGATGACAGCGCCAACAACGAGAAAGCCTCTGATTCCTGCGTCGACGATGTCCGCTGACGAACCCGGTCATGATCTATTCCAGACTCTGTCTGAGAGCAAAAGAAGCTATCGGAGTTCATGGGAACAGAGAATGAAGCATGCGATAGAAGCTGCAAGGGCAATAGATGAGCAGGTCTGATGTAAAGTGTTTGTAAACTTCTCTGTCCCTGTAGCTCTTTTTCCCAGCTGCAATACTTGTTAGAATGAAGACCATCCTCTTGTTGAGCCTCGTTCTCGCTGTCTCTGCGAGTGGGAATTTTTCAGTCCTAGAGTTCTTGTCCGGGTTCATGAAATTGTAATGATTGTCTCACCCGACAGCGAGTGGGCCGTGGAATTCGTTCGGAGTCCCATCTCTGACCACTCGGGCATGTGGTCCCCTCTGGATCCCTAATTTTACCAGCTGAGATATCGAAATCAAGTGGCAAATACATTTTGACGAAGAAAGATGCTGATCTCATCGGTTTCTCTTTCGAGAATATCACCGGCTCCACGGATGTGAAGAACCAAATTGGTCTCTTCTTGTGCGCATGCATGCGTAGAGTATCTGACGCTGCAGCAAGTCTTCCGGAGCTCTGACGGGGACATTTTCGAGCCAGAAGCTAGAAGTCGGGTACAGCGTTCCTGAGTGGCATGATCTGGACGAAGCATCGGTGCAGTTGTGTTTTCGCCCCTCTCATCTCACAGTTCAAACAAACCCTCGAGTACTCTTTTTCTTCACATGGAAATGGGATATATTTCAGTTCTGGCGAGTACGGCAAAAAGGATTTGTACACGTGGACCATCACAACAACATCGTTTATCTTCACGATTGTTCCTCGAAGCTCTTCCGAACAGGACGCATCTGTTTGTGTTCGGATTTCTTCCTCATTATGCACAGATTCGTACTTTCATCGGACATAAAGTGGCAAACCAATCCTTTATTCAGAAGTACGGCTTCACGTTCGGAATCATGGCGTTTTTCATCTGTGTGGCGATTGCTCCGACTTGAGCTCATGCACCAGTTTCTCGATTCTTGTCTTACAAGGCGAAGAATTCCGTTCAAAAGAGGACGATGGGAGCAGCTGCGGCGGCGGCAAAGAGGGTTCCCGAGACGAAGAAAGACTAGCTTCCCGCGTCAGTTGTGTTGTGCGATTAAAATTGATGAGAATGCGAAAATGGAATCTCGCCGCGCTCGTTGACAATTCTGAAAGCGTCGCGGATGAATCGAGGGTGAAGTGGACCGTCGTCCCCAGCTTCCATCTGACACACCTTCGCTGCGAATGTCAAGACAACTCTGACACAACACGGAACCTTGCTCTATTAAGAGTCCAATAAGAACCTTGGTGGCACCCCCCAACACAAGAGCAGCATTTTCGTGCAACTCGAAAGGAGTTGACTCCTCGACAACCTGTTACAATCAGTGACATATATGCTCATTCACCCTGGACACAAGTCGCCGATTAAATGCTGGTCGAAAAAAGCACTCGAATCTCTCTTCCAGTTCAGGGGTAATCAGGATGCTGTGTCGATCACATGTGAAGAAAAACTAAAGTACCTCTGCATGATTTTTCGAGCTTCTTCAGAGGCAACATAGTCCTCTTCCTGAACAACCTCTTCCTCCTCCTGCTCCACAACTTCCTCCTTTTTCTGGTCGTGGTCTTTGCGCTCCTCTGCAACCACAGCATTCTTCTTATTTTTACTTCCTTTTGGCCTTCCTCTCGCTCGCTTCGGAGCATCCGGCTCTGGGACATCGGCAGCAGCAGCTGAAGTAGTGGATGAATCAACTGCGCGCTTGCGACCTCGCTTTTTGGGTGGTGGCTCTTGTCCCTCCATAACAAACGAAACTTTAGAGAAATTATAGATACTTGCGCACTCCCTGACTACAGTTGACGGCTTTACTAAGCATGAGCTACATTTGCGTTTATAGAGTGCGCAGCTTTCAGCAGATTCTGCTCTAGATGAGACTGCTTCTTGCTTGCCATTGACGCCTTTCCGGCTTCGACGAAATAAAAAACCACCATTACGAAGCCGTTTGCCAAGAGGAGGAATCCAAATATTGAAGATCCCCAGGGATACCCAAGACCCGCACCTCCTACAAGCGCGGAGCCCAGAAGCGGACCCAAGATCTCTCCAATAGCGATGAAAGAGTTCATGACGCCAGACACAACTTCAGTCGCATCTGCAGCCGACGTCTTTCCATCTTTTGTCATGCTCGTAAGCATATCGGGCATGGTGGGTACTAGTGCCATCCCAGCACCAAGGCCGAGGAAGCATAGAGACACAATTTGCATCCACACCTAACGGATCAGGTTGCTCTGCGTCTAATCATACTGTTCTGGGAAGGAAATCGGCGATTGGAGTGGGCCCACTAAGCAAGTAACCCAGAGCACATGTTCCTAGACCAGCGATGATGATTGGCTTCGTTCCGATACGGTCCGACGCGTAGCCCATCAGCGGCGCAAACACGGCATACACTGCAGATGACGCAAGGAAAAGGAGGCCTACTTGTCCTTCGGACAGTTCATAAGGTGGCTGTGACAAATGCAATGAGAGCGTCGGCTCGATGAACCCCAATGCGCTCATCGAAAACATGACCGTTATGCCCGTTGCCAAGATGCCGGGGTTAGTCAGAATGCTGCGCCAAGGGACGTTATGCCCCCCACCTTTGCCGACTTCAGATGGAGGCAGGACGAAATAAAGAAATGCAATTTGCAAAACAAAAGTGGAACCCATCACGATGAAGGGCAATGAGAAGCCTCCAGACTCGTACAAAAAGCCTCCAAACGGCGGACCCACCATCATCCCGACCCTGAGCGGGTTAGAGCGGCAATTCCATTCAAACCCTCCGAACGTCTCGACTGTTCCCATCACTGTGCCTATATTCTCCGAGAATTCTCTCCCCAAAATGATGAGAACTGCTGTTTCGGAGCACGCCGCCCCAAACCCTTGAATGCACCTGATCACGAAACAAAGCGCAGTGAAGAGTGTTAAATCATCTCTAGCCTTAACAACAAATCCGAACGCAAACGTCGTGATACCTTCGATCACTAATCCCAACAAAAGCAGTCTTTTCGGACTAATTTTCCGCGAAAGGCTCGCTGCCGTATTACAAAACTCCGTGTAAAAAACGATTTACAATCAAAGGCAACACTTACCGCAAATAGGAGACGAAATGAAAATGACAGCAGCAAACGCGGCGAAAACAAGCCCAATCACGGTTTCAGACATCCCAATTGCCTTTGCTTCTGTGGGGAAAAAAGGAGCCAAGAGGGAGTACGAAAGGTAGGCAAACAGATTCACCACGTAGAGGGCGAATGCAGTAAGCATTCGCTTTGTGAAAAAGCTCTTGATTCGATCAATCAGCCCCATTGATTTTAATTAATATATTCCACGAAAATTGGGGCACGTAGTCTTAGATGAGCTCAAACAATGTCGTGCAGCTTCAAAGGGTACTAAGCCATCTTACGGATGGGTCCAGGAGATCTTCAGACTTTTCTCTTCGGATAGCAGAAATGAAGGGCATCTTCGCGAACGCAGGCAGCGTCGACGATTGCTGTAAGAACGATCTACGTGAATCGTTGATGCAGAATCCTCTGATTATTGTTTCTCATTTGACATCCTAGTAACGCTATTTGCTGTTCTCCTGGACGATGACAACAAATTTGCAGATATAATTCTGGACTCTTGTGGGGACGATAAAATTTTTGCCGAAGGAAAATCGGAGGCATACAATCTCATTGCAGACGTAGTCAAAACTATCGGGATTAAGTCTCCCGACTCACTGAAAAGCGTGATTGTACAGAGCCATGATTGCCTTCTGCCATTTACACTAAGAGGCCAATGGAGCAACGAGCTTCGACTTTGAGACATCTTCCGCTGTCAAGGAGTCTTTTCTCAATCTCATGGGCTCTATCGTGAAATGGTCATCGCATCTTGTGAAAGCGAACCTAGTATTGAGATTGTAGTGACGCCATCAAGTTTTTTGATTTCGCGTAGGGCGATTTCCCAAGCGGCCGCACCAAAGACGAAGGCTCCTGCGGGAGGTGCTCAGCATGTATTAAAGTGTCTCACTACCATCAGTTCGCCACGCTGCTGTGAGGTTGATCGGGCTGGTCCTTTTGCAGTTTGGCAAGGATATCTCTGGTAGCGAAGCTACAAAGGCTTGCTTGACAATCATGGACTGCCTGCGGATGGGCATGGAAAACGATGCGCAGCAAGTGGGATGAATGGCTACGTCACTGATGTCGTTCTCAGGTCATCGCGGGTAGCATTGACGGGGCGAGATTCGCACTGCAATCGGGGCATTCTCGGATATTTGATTGCAGCATGCTGGAAAAACTTTATGTCGTCGCTATGACATCCTTGGCAATGATCAAAGAGTCGAAAAGGTTTTCCGTTCAGAGAGGTCGCCCTCCTGTTGCTTGTCTGACGAGCTCAGCGGCTCTAAAGCTGCTTTCAAAACAGAGCTCTTGCTTTCTCCCTTTCATTGCAAAAGGTGCGGAGGAGCAAGTGGTGCGGCTTGTGCCGCTTATCAACCATGTCAATAGAGACATCAGAAATGCTGCGTTTCCGGCACTGGACTCTTGGATTGAGACTGTCGATTTTCTCGCTATTGTTTTTGATTGATCAGGTTGCGAAAGCGCTGTGTGAAGACAAATCAGACGGGAGCAGAAACACGTTCAAGGTATCCTCTCGTTGCGTCGGTCACCCCTTAACTCCAGGCTCTTTTGAAACTCTTCACCGACGTCATTAAGTCCCCGACGTCTTCTCAGAGGGACTTGTTCATGGGCATTCGCTGTCTTGGCAAGCTCTCACTCACCATTCGAACTACCCTCGGTGAGTCTGAGTGCAGTCGATTACTTTCAGCACTCATGGACTTGGGCGACAGAATTTTATCATCGTACGAACCCCCCCCATCCCCTTTATTTTTCAAGATTTCTCATCGCGTAGGCAAAGTAGCGAAGAGGACGTTGCTTACCACCTCCCTAATGTCGTCCAATCGTACACTTCTTTTTTGGACGGGCTCTCTTCTCCCCCATTTTTTTTCGCCAAGTACTTGTCGCGTCTGGCGTCAAGGCTGGTTGCGTCATTTCCTGCTGCGGCCCTCAAGAAACGCGATGCTTTCGCTCATGCTTTTCGAAATCTCTTCACAAGTCTGCTGCACCATCAAAGCGTCTTTGATGAGGTTCACGACACCTGTGGTGAGACCGCGAGCTGACCTGGCATTCACAGCGACAGTACGAAGCATCGTTTTGCTTGCGTGTTCTCCATCGATTGCACCTGACAAAGACCTTGTTGGAGACTCTGTTAAAGATTATACTCAGCTTGTCATTGTGCTCGATACAGTGCTGGATGTGTCGTTTCAAGAGAAAACGAGAGAAAAGCTACTTGATGTAATTTCTGAAACGATTGAGAAGCTTGACCTGTCTTACGCTATCAAAGCAGACGACAGCACAGACTCTGCAGATGCGTCTGCAAGTGCACTTCTTGTCTCCAAACCCGCAGACGTGGCTGCCTTCGCCGCACTCGCCCAGTTCGCGGCTCGGGTCTTTGAAAGCATCTCCGACTCCGTCCTTCGAGTGTGGACCTTGCCGCTTCTTCGGCAAGTGTTGTCCAGGTCCCAAGACTTCCCATTGGTAGAGCACTGCGCTATGCGTTCTCTTAATGTGCAGATCAGTGGACTCTATGACATCGCTGCCATCTTGCTGAAGAATTTAGAAAAATTGATAACAGGCTCAATGCCTTGCGACGTTTCAGACCTTAGCTTCGTCAGAGACTACGTGTTACATCTTTGTTCCAGGCTGAAGAGATTCCATGACACGCTGCAGCAGGCTGCTGTGGCTGCAGTTCTTTCTTGCCCGCCCCTCTTGTTGTCGCAGGCTGCGTTCCTATCTACTCTAAGACTTGCATTGGTTCTTGGCGTTTCGTATCCCTATTTTCGCTTTATATTATTTTTGTTTTACATCAAAATTGTCATTTGCTACCGTTCCTCCTTAGCCCGAAGTCATACTCCTACGGCAATTGGCGCAATCAGTGCCCTCGAGCGCTGGACAACAATGCCCAACTCGCCGGCGTTGGACGATGTCCTTCCGCTGCTGCGCGAGTACATTAAGAATTCTTCGCACGGTGCCGTAGAAATGGCAACACCCCCACATGAAGCCACATCGAAAAAGCGAAAGCGCACTGACGCCGCCTCCGTTGCGCGTTTGCTCGTCGTGCAGGAGGTGGTTTGATGCAATGGTCATTGATTTGCCAAAGGTTGATAGCAACAGCGTGGCGCTTCGCGTTTTGAGATTATTGGGGAGGCTGGGGTCACGAAGTGCGGCCTTGATATCGGGGGATGAGAGCAGTACAAATGCCCCAGCGATGAGGGCTTCAAATGTACTCCCGATGACATTTGCTTTTTCCGACGGAGCATCGCTGACGCTGCCGATGGGTATTACTTTGATGTTCTGCAGTGACGAGGCAGATTCTCTCATCCCAATCGTCTCTCAGCTGGCCTTGTCAAGCCAAGACCGCCAGACAAAAGTCTCCGCATGCGAACTCCTCCACTCCCTCATCGTCGCACTCGTTGGCCAGCATGGCACAGCGCAGGGCCTGGAGCCAATGAAGCAGGTTTGTTTCTGCGTCGAGCAGCTCAGTTTCCTAGGATGTTTTCAACTCTGCCTTTGCTCATCTTTTTCCCGTTCAAATCCGCCTTGCTGTCGATGCGGATTCTGTAACGAGACGCTTGTTTGGGACCCTCCTGTTGCAGCTGCTCCGTTGGTTCAATTCGGACATACCGCAGCTCCGGACTCCCTCTGAGCTTCTTCTTGAGGCTCTCCTCAGCGCCCTGTCTGAGACGACTGACGGACGCATCCGCGACTTCACGTCCGGGTGCGTTGGTGAGTATCTGAAGTGGATTCTGAAGACTATTCGACCTGTGAGCTCGTCTGATATCATCTCATACATCAAAGGAAGAAGTTGAGTCGTCAAAAGTTTTAAAGCGCCTCTTGCGCCGGCTCTACGCCCTCCTTCGCCACCCCACCACGTTGAAGCGTCTTGGCGGACTAACTGCACTATACGCGGCGTTGGAGCCTTTTGCTGCCTCTGCTCAAGCTGCTGACATTTACATTCTCGAAGCGTTTGGCGCGTGCCTCTTTTCTGCGAACCTGGCAGATGCAGATGATTCATCAATTGGTACGTTGGAAGCTTGTCAACGAGCTGCCCGTCGATTGCTGCGTATTGTCAAAGCGCATGCAGACATTTTGCGCCGCCCTCGTGGTGGAAAAGTCGATCGGCGTGGGTTTGCAACTTTAAGCGATCTTGTCGAGAACATTGTTCAGGTGGGTCCCCTTCACTAAAAAGTTAACGAGTGCAAGGGTTGCGTGTCAGCTGGACGTGCGTTCCGTGCTGTTGCTGCAGACGTCCTTCCAAGTCTTCTTAAGGAAGCCAATGGTGGGCGCAAGGGCTCCACGTTATTGATCATGTCAGCGACCTTCTCGAAGCCTTCGGAATGGTTTTTGACTGCGTGTGGGCTGAAACACTTGAAGGTCTTTGTTGTCGCCCTAAACGAGTCGACAGTTCAACCCTTTGTCCCAACGACTGCGTCGTTCAGGGCGATTGCTGCAGCATCAAGTTTCCTGCATTGGTGCGTCCGGAACTTCTTTATCATAGACTGTCAGTTCAATGAAGCTATTGCGAACATTAGCTTCCTTCTAGACCTGGCAGCTGATGCAGGTTCGACCCCTTGCGAGACAAGCATAGTTGCGGAGCGAATGGATGCCTTCTTTTCGCTTCATTTGCTCCTTCTTGAGGGTCTAGCAATCTTTGGGGACCGGGCACATGGTGCAAACGTTCTGAGCGGCAGTCGCGCCTCTCATCTCGTGTCTGCTGTCATGGGTGCGAACGATGAACTGCTCTGGGAGCCTTCACGCCAACGGATACGACAGTTATGTCAGCTTCTGATTGACGCAACTTGCGTGCGAGCACCCATTGCAAATGCGCTCAACTTCCTGTTGTCGTCGGATGATTTTTTGCTTCGATCAGACTTCTCAGGTACTCTTTCTACTAATGACCACTCAACCCGCAGCTTTCACCCCTCCTCAGCTTGATCGAGCTGCGGAAAAACTGCACAGATTCGCTGAAGTTGTTGGCTCTGGCTTTTTGATGCGCATGGGCGTCTCTTCAGCCGCACTTTCTCACGATCTCATAACTTCAGCAGCGCGCCTAGTGGAGCTATCACCGTCCATTCCCTCACGCGAACGAGTCGGCAACCTCCTTCTCAAGATCTCTTTCTTGTTGTCATTTCCTGTCTTGAAGCTTTTTGACGTGCTCGACGGACCTATTGGCTCTGCGTTTTCCTCCGCTTATGGGCCAACTATCGCTGCGGCTTTGGCATCGGGATTTGAACAATGCTCGAGGGAAGTATTCGCGAGGCTGGGTAATCCGACGATTCCGTCTCTCATCCTCGCCATCTTGAAGACCACTGGCTCCTCATCCAACAGGTCTCTTCGGGTTGGAGTCGTGAAGGAGGCGCGAGATTGAATCGTCATTTCATCTGATATCCCAGATGCTCAAGTTTCTACCGCAAGTCTCGACAGCAGTTGCTGGCGACAATGGGGCTGGTATGAAATTTTCGAGTGATTTCTTGTCCGCCCTCTGCGCTGCTGACCCCGCGTGCGTTGCTCAAGCAAATGAAGCTCACAAATGCGTAATATTCATCCACGCCACGCATAATTCTACCAGCTTCTCGACGTCACACAACGGTTGATTTCCTCTGCCACCAGCACGTCCCAATCGACAGAGGCGATTGTTGCCCTTGCGCCCGTGTTGCAGGTGGGTGCTCCGTCAGCCTTTTTGGATTTCTTGTCCGGCCTTGTGGAAGATCTGCCTGTGCGGTCGTCAAAATTGACGAAAGGATCGTCTGAGTACTTTGCGTTCAGCTCCAAACAAACTGCATTGCTATCCCTTCTCAGGTCTTGTTCCGTGGCTGAGATTTTGCCGTTCTTTTACTCAACTCTTGCACAGTCGGACCACATCATGCGATCTGACGTCGACGCTGCTGTCTCTCAGTTCGTCAGAAATCTGTCAGAAGGAGAGGCGAAGAAAGCCTTTCGATCGACGCTGGCGTAGGGCCTTTATACTATCTGCTTGACCCCACAGCTTTATCTCCTCCCGTTCGCGACTTGACGCTGCGGGGCTCAACCTTCGAGTTTTTTTTGCCGATTCTTTTTTGCCTCAAATTGCGTCGTCGAATTCGACAGCAGCTTGGTTCTCTGCTGTCATTTCAGATGACTTCCCCGTCATTTTGTCCACTCTGACATCCTCTTGCTCCGACCCTTTTCGAGTCGTCGAAAGGATTGCCGCACAGCGCGTTGTCCAAGAACTGTTCGCGCGGTTATCGTACGACGAGATCAAGCAGTTCGTGAACCCTCTCTTCGTCGCAGCCACCAAATGCCCCACATCAGTTGGTAATGAATTCACAAAGCACTTGATCAAAATCTCATCATCTGTGAAGTCCACCTCCCTCCCACATCCTTCGACGTACCCCACACAATTGGATTTGCTCCCCCCTTTCCAAAACACCATCTCCCTCCTCTTCTTTTCGTCCGCTTACTCGGCGCTGTGTGCTGTCATTTCCCGCACACAAACCCGAGAAGAGTTCTTCAGCAAGTACCTCTTGCAAGACCCCCCCTGGGCAAATATTGTTGACGTCAGCTCTGAGCTCCGCCTGACTGTCGAGACGGACTTCGTCTTAGCGCAGCAGAAGTCAGAGGCTGCAACAGGCGTTGGTGGACCTGAAGGGGGCGTTTACGTCTCGTCGCAGATTTTGGAGACGTCTTCATTGTCTCAAGACATCCGGGTTCTTGAAAGCGCGATCGCGCGGTCGAAGTCTGTCACTCAAATGTCGGTTCGTGGTGGAGCACTTGAACTTGATGATTTGAACCGAATGGCCATCATGATTCCTTTGCTGCGTGCTTTTGACCGAATGGAAGAGATGTTTTCCAAATCATGGAACCCACAGAAACCTCCGGATTGGATCGTCGCGCTTGTGGGAGAGTTAGGCTGTGCCAATGCTCATCTCAATGTTAAGGCGTTCCTCCTCCGTCTCATTGTCAACAAGGAGAAAATGTTTTCGACTTTCAAGCAGACAGTAGTGGGTCCCATGTGCGCTGCAGTCGTGGATGTGTCGAAACCGCACTCTGGTGACCTAAGCCGTGCATTCAATTATCTCCTGCGAGACGTCACAACTACTTTGACAGCATGGCAAGTTGATCTCGTGGCCGAACGTGACCGTCGCGCTGGATCTGACCTATTGGTACCGTATTTTTGCTTTATTTATTTATTTGTGATAGGAGTTTCTTTGTCAGGTTATTCCTCATGAGCGCCCTTCCATTATGTCAGCGAATGTGCGCTCCGTGCGCGCTCTCTTTGCGCTGTGGAAAAAGAGCGTCGTAGCCCCAGCTGTGCGCTATTCCTGATCGTGTCATTGACTTTGTCAGAGCGTTATTCTTGCATTTGCTCAAGGCCATCGCAGTGCCAAAGCAGATCAACTGTACCGCCTTGCGGCGATTCAGATCTTGTCAGCAGCACTTGCGAATGGCCACTCGTTGTCCTCCATCTTCCCCTCACAATCGGATCGCGTCACGTTGGTTGAGCGACTTGTCGCAGGCTTCAATGACGACCGCTCAAGGGTTGTCAAGACGTCTTCTGCGGCTGTTTGTGCCCAGCTTCTCGGCAATGACGATGACTTTCTCTCTCTCCGCAAACACCTCACTGCCGCCGTCGCCAAAGCGCACTCTTCGAATCGCTTTGACGACCTGGTTGCACTTATCGCAGGTGCGGCAGAGTTTGCCCCGGATTTTGTTTTCGGAACCCTCAAGTACGTTGCAGATATATTTCCAAAGGTGTCGGGGACTCTCCGCAGTAGCATCGTTCGAGCATTGGGAGCTAGCTGCGCCAAATGTGGGGACTTGGGGCAGTTTGTCGCTCACATTCGTCCATTCCTTTTGCGCGCAGTGAATGACGACGTTGGGGCAGCAGCCACAGCCGAGGGGCTGAGGCTTGCGGCTGCAGCAGCTCCTCAGTTGACAGAATCTGAGCGCAACCAAGTTCTTATCTATGCAACAAACGCTGCGTCTAGCCCCACCGCTCAGGTCAGAGCGGCAGCGATTGATGTTCTGATATGGCTCTTTGACAATGACGCCCACGGCAGAGATGACGGTGCTTTGCGAATGGCGCTGGCCTCATTTTGCGATGACGCCGATGACTCTGTCCGCTCGAAGGCATGTTCGTTTTGGGTCAGTCGTGATAAGTTGAGATTTGGAGCAAAGCTACATGACCGCATCTGCGGCATGGCAGCAGCTCTAGATGTTGCGGACATCGACACTCGTTGGCTTAGCATTTTTACGAGGGTGTTGATGGGTGGTGTTGTTGATGCGGACCGCGCCCTCTTCACACGTCCGCTGCGAGAATGCGCTTTTGCAACCATGGTCATTGATCCAAACTTCTCTCTTCCGATCTCATCAAGCTTGCCGTTGTCCATCTCAGGGAGTTTGTCCCAAGGTGACATTGCAGTTGATGACCCCTCGTTTGCTCCTCGATTCGTTGCGGCCACACAAGCGGCTGGTGTGTCCATGACCCAGACAGACTTCTTCACTTCACTAGAACGAATCACTGTCACGTCCGAGTCAGTTGAAGTTGACGCTCCCATCGCGGTTGGTGGCCGCGAGCGATTCCGGCCAGTGGCTGCTGCTGAAGCGGAGAGCTTTCATGCTCGTCGCATGCTGAAGCTCGATACGGCGAAGCGGAGGGCTGCTGAAGTGGAGAAGGAGGGTCGGCACAAGGGAGTGACTGTGGCGAGGACATATCGCGTGGGGGAGCTTCCTGACATTGAGATCAAGGCCTCGGACGTGTTGAACCCCCTCAGCTCTCTCCTTTCGCGCGACGATCAAGTGGCGAAGCGCCTGTTCGTGTCCCTGGTTCGTGCTCTCAACGACTCCCTGCCTCAAGCATCTCTCAACGCGCTCTCAACGATATTTGAGGAAATGCTATCTCGCCAGACTTCTCGAGCCCCAGATCTGGCTGCGGCATTACTCGAGGCTGCAACCGATTGTCCGCAATTGCGAGTCGCGCCCCTCACTGTGATGCAAGCGTCACTGACTGTGGGGCACTACAGAGATGGTGCCGTTTGTTTGGAGGCGATGATAATGCGGAAAGTTGATTCTCTGCCACCATCATCGCGGGGAAGCCATTCTTCCAAAGCTGCAGTTGCAGACGACGTTTGGGCTCAACTAGCGTCTTTGTACAGCGCCATGGGGCAATACGACGTCGTGCGAGGGCTTACTGAGAAGTTTTCTAAGCTCGACTTCACCAAGGCAGCCCTTGAAGCTGAGGTCATGGGCGACTATGAGGGTGCGTTGCGGTCCTACGACTTGGCGCTAGACGAGCTCAAAAAACGAGAGGATACTGGGAACATGTGGACTGGTAAGGATAAACCGTGTGACATGGAGGTGAGTTGAAACCGCTGCTGTAGCTAACGCCCTCAGATCCACGCCTGGGAAATGGGTCGTATCGCTGCGTTGCGTCTGTGCCGTCGGCTGAGCGCGGTGCGCGAGGCTTTACGCCATTGCGTTGACGAGCCTGCGTCTTTGTTTGGAGAGGAGAGTGGCGAGTTGCTTGGTCGAGATTTGTTTGGTGCCATTGCGTTTGATCCCACCACACCACCAGATGATAAGGATCGACTCATGCTTTCTCAATTCATTCGCACCCATTCGACGGGAATCTCCGTCCGCCGCCGGGCAATTTTGGAAGGTGATCTTGCAGCTGAGGTTGCGACTGCGCACCTCGTGCGTGGAGATGTTGAGATGGCGCTGCATTCTGTGCGCACAGCCTACGCTCGGGTCTTGCTGGAGTTTTCAAAGTCCGGTAGCGCTGGTGACGACCGCGCGTGGATGCGGCTGCGGCTACTTCCTCGTCTGTTTGACATTGAGCAAGTTGGAATGGCCTTGTACGCTGCCTAAAGCTGAGCCGTCTCACCTCTACAGACTGCGGAGCGACATCGAGGCCTCTGCAGAAGTAGCGTCGGACATTGCTGCACGAATGCCTCACGTCCGATTGGACGATGCGTCGGTGTGGGAGGAGGCAACCCTTCGCAAAGTCGTGTTGCTGAATGCGCTGGAGAGGAAATTCGACAGCAGCAACGTACGTAAGTTGACGCTGTCTCTGACTTGGCACAGAAGAACGCCATTGACGCTTCGAAGACGTCTATTCTCCTAGAGGCAGTCCGCGCGCAGCGCCGAAGGAACAATTTTGTTTCGGCAGAGGCAAACTTAAGGATGCTACTTGAGTCGCAAGACTCGACGCGAAGGGTTTTGTTCATTGCAGAGGCTGCCAAGATGAAGCTAGCGAAGTTTCTAGTGCGGCGGAGCGGCGTTGACGCGTGCCCATCGTTTGTGAAAAGCTTGGAAGGTGTCGTCAAGACGTTTGTGCGTTTTGAGGAAGTCTCTTGTTGACACTTCAGGAGAGCAAAATTGAAAGTCCTTCTGCACCCCATCTCTCTCTCTTTCATTCCGCCCTCGCTAAATCACTTGCACATATAGCTGCGGTGACCTCTTATTCGGACCCCACACTGCAGACTCAAGCGTATGAGCGATTCAAAGCATCTGTAAAAGCGGCTGAAGACGTCGGAGGAGCAGTGCTAGCCAAGAGGCACTTGCAGCTCTCGATGTTCCTGAATGCGGTCATTTCATCACAGAGTGGTGGGGATAACGCCATCATCAACAGCTTCGTTCGAAGTGTGATGCGCGCTATTGAGATGGGTAATCCACGCGCTGCGCTCCTGTTCCCGCGCGTTCTTGAAGTTGTCGAGAGTTTGCCCCTGCTGCATGCTGAGTTTGCCTCAGCAGCTGAGCACGCCCCCGTGTCGTTGTTGTCGAGGTGGAGGACGCAGCTCATCGGGTTTCTTTTCTCCGGCCTCAAGGCCAAGGTTGTTCCTCTCCTCGTCAAGGTGGCTGTTGCTGAGCCTCAAGCCTTTTTCTATGCGTTTAACACGGCTGCCGAGTCGTCTCCCAATCTGCGGAAGGATGCAGCATTTACGCTCTTGTTTCGAGAGATGGAGCGGCCGGTGGGGCGACTCCAGCGCCAATTCATTTCAGCTTTGGAGGCTCTGACCCACCCCGAATTGACTCTCAAGCAGCTTCTAAACGAGATGAAAGGGTGCGTTTCTCGTCGAAAGCTACATGACGCAAAAACGCGAGCCGTTGCAATTGTTGCTGAGCTCGACGCGATGGTAGCCAGAGGGGCCCCTCACCACGTCAAGATCGAACAAAAGCTGCGAAAGCTGGTTGACAAGACGTTTGGTGAGCGGCTGGAGAAGGTTGAGAAGCTGGCTGAGGATGCTCTAACAAATCTCATCACGACCGTCGTCCAATTGGCTGCAGACGCAAGTCGCTCTGCTGCCGCTGGCATGCGCCTTCCAGTCGCACATATGTCTGCTTTTTTGGCAGCATATGACGGCTCAAAGCCGTCCGAGGCAAAGCTTGAGATTCCTTGTCACGGCGGGACCAATGGCGTGGACCTTGTTTCGGTCAGTCCGGAGCTGCTGGTGCTCTTGTCAATGCGTCTGCCGAAGCGGATCATCATGAATGGCGCAGATGAACGCGAATACGCGTTTGTTGTCAAGGGAGGGGAGGATCTTCGTCTCGACGAACGCGTCATGCAAATGTTTGACATCATGAACAACCTCCTCGCATTCGATGGCGACTGCTCTCGTGACCGCCTCCGCGTCAGAACATACGGCGTTGTGCCAATGTCCACCTCGGTCGGAGTGCTCGAGTGGGTCGGCGGCACCCGCACGCTTGCAGACCTCATCGAGTCGCAGCTCACATCTTCGACAAAGCCAATCTTTGCCAAGGCTGGAGATCCGATCAAGGCGCTGCACAAGGACGTGAAGACCGTTGCAGACGTTGCTCGACTTCGTGCCGCTGACGTTGTCGCAGCGTTCTCAAAGGCTGAGGCCTCTGTCCCACAGTCTTACCTCATGTTCTAAATCTAACCTCTGCAAGGTTTCTCCTTCGCAGCGCCATGACGAGCAGCGCAGCATCGCCGCAGAAATTCTTTATGGTCCGACAGACCTTCTCTCGATCAATTGCCGCAGCCTCTATTTGCCAATACGTCGGCGGCATTGGCGATCGGCACCTAAAAAATATTCTCCTTCATGAAGCTAGTGGAGAGGCTGTTTTCATCGACTTTGGCCACGCTTTTGGATCGGCCATGCAACGGCTGCAAGTCCCGGAGCTGATGCCGTTCCGCATGACGAAGCAAATGATCTCTGCCCTTGCGCCGCTTGACGCAGAAGGGCTGCTGCACTACAGCATGGTGCGCACACTAGCGGGTCCACCGTTCTTAGCCCCCTTCGCTCACGTTGCCAGCTCTGAAAAAGTCCCGCTCATTGCTCTTAGCAGCTCTCGGTGTCTTCGTCAAAGACCCTCTCATGTGTGAATATTTCATATCAGACTGAACTCCACAGGGATTGGGCGACCTTGCCGGACCGACATCCCCAAACCATCAAAATGTTAATTCGAAGGGCCTTTCTCACGCTACAGTATTGCTAAAGAGAAGCTGGAGATCGTAGGCATGAAGCTTGATGGCGCCAATAGTGGCATTGTCATGGCAAAGTCGTTTAAATCCGATTTTTAATTCTTGCAGGAGGCGGAGCTGCGCCAAACCTCTTCGACGCACAGGAACTCACCCGTACTCCCCATCCTTGTTTCGATCTCCAAGTTTGCTCACATCGGCTTAATTCTGACCCTATGCAGGGGTGACCCCTTGAGTTCGTCTCGAGCTCAACTACCGTCGCACGGATTGAACCCGACTGATCAAGTCCGCGCTCTCATGGACCACGCGAGGGATGCCAACGTGCTTGGGCGAGCTTATCAAGGATGGAACGCTTGGGTCTGAGAGAATGCCAACCCTTTCCTGTCATTGTCAGCGAAGCCAACTAGATAGGGCAACAAGGTTGTCATTGTTGCGGACAAGGCACCAATCTCAGATTCGTCCATTCTTGAGCGAATCTGTGAGAGTCATCAATATCGTAAACTCAACAAACAATTCCAGCGAGCCAGAGTGCAAACCTTGCCGCAAAGCGGCGTTCCAACGACAGGCCAGCGCGGGACTTGTCGCCAGCACAAGCGAGCGCAAATTTCAACTCGGTTGCAGCATTTGGAGGAGGGCAAGTCGCAGCCCACTCCTCATCTGATGTCACCGAGTTCAGCGCCATTATGTGATCCCTGTCTGCTGCAAGCTCGTCAGCGTTGGCACTCAGGGCTCCTCCGCAAGCACTCACAAATGACGTTAGAGCTGATCTAAACTCTTTCACGTTAAAAATCATTCTTTTATGGTTACCCTCAGGACAGTAGCTGATGGACTCCGCTTCTGGAGTGTCATGCAATGTGGATGAATGCAACAAACCCTTGCCCAGAGAAAATCTCGCATGGCACCAAAGTGCTTCGTGGCCTGGGTACGCGAGGATAAGCGCTTTTGTGAAGCGGCGCTCGCTCCTCAACACCTCAAACGCTAACCCTCTGTCACTCTCATTGGACATCAAGGCCGAGATAAGACGCTGACGATAATGCATGCCACTGTGATCTGACACGTGCTGATGTGTCCAAAATCTTCCATTTCGAAGCTCCTCCATGATCAAGCTGGCATCCATGTTCAAAATGAGGTCACCGCGGTAACTCCAGCAAAGGTAGTTCTTGGGATAGAGTTCGGCAGCTCTGGCACAGACAGCAAGGTCTTTTCGGATTTCTATGCTGGAAACGCCTCGAAGCCACCTCCTGCCGCGTTAACAGCGCGTATTCCGAAATACCTGTGTGCCCACGCTTCAGAACTTTTGGGATGCTTTGTAAAAATTAGATCAATGAGATCCCATTCCTCTTGAGCTGTGACTATTTGCGAAATGATGAGCCTCTTTCGTATGTTCCAAGCGGTGTAATGGTCAGCATTGATCATCAGCAGTGTTCGAGTGAGGGATGCGAGAACTCCTGAGTCTGGGCATTGCCCTACGATCATGAGAAACGAGTTTTTCATTAATACGCAGTCTTTCCAATCGGAGCGCATCCGTAACGTAGCTGAAAAGGTCCACTACTGCCGTGTAGCAAATGGCAAGCCTGCAGTCAGCGACCTGAACCGGAGACGAGTCGCTGTCTCCAAGGATAAGTCCAAGTTCCTTACTAACAGAATGAACATTACAAGCGACAAGCAAACATTTCTCCACTTGAGAACGCTGACAAGATGAGTGCTTGAACATCCATGACTCTAGATTACGTCTAATAGTCTTTAGAAAGAGGGAACTTAAGAAAAATGCAGCCTTTTTCTGAATTGGCCGAGAAAAGAAAAAGAAATCCTCTCCAATCGTCCTAAATTGATCAAATTTGTTGCTTGAGTTTTTCTCTTAAAACTTCATCTCCTTCCGCTAACTTGTGAGTAAAAGTGCAATCGCTTTCTCCTTGAACGAATGGGTATCAGAGAATCCACTGAACGCTGTATGTGCGAAAACTTTTCGTAAAGACCCATTGCTCAATTTTACAATATGAGCGAGGAGACGCCGGAGACGCTCGTACAGAGGCTCAGGAAGCTCCAAGCTCAGAGCATTGATGGTTCCCGTACCTTGCAATGAGATTGACTCATGATCAAGGTGCAACCTTGGATGACTTAAAGCCGCTTCTGAAGGCAATTTTTTCCAACATCCAATTCAGTGACGACGCAAACGTGCGGAAAGCCTCCAAAGCAATCCTTGTTGCAGTCCTTTCGTCGCCTATTCCAGAAGTGCCTAGTCTGGTTGCTGCTGGGATCGTGCAAGCCTGCAAAGGGGCTTCATTACATGGCCGCACACGCTTGGTCTTGTTGGAATGGGCGCTCGAAACAGCCGGCTCCATGAGTAAGAGAAACACTGCTGCAGCCATGGACAAGTCTGCCGTTGCTCTCGTGAAACAATCCGCCAAGATTCTCCAACTCCTTGAGAGTTCTTCAAAGTCTCTGCAAGTGACTGGGCAACGCAGATTTTCTCAGTTTCTGCGGAAGGTTTTCGTCTTGCAGTCAAAGGAATCTGATGCCCCAGCATCCCGGTTTGATCCCCGCAGCAGTATCTGCGGTGCATCCTGCCGACGGCAGTTTGAACACCCCTTTGGCCCGCTCCATCCTCTTGGTACTCTCTTCGAAGCCATTCCTCTTGTCGCAGCACCAAGTCTCAATGCCCTATTTAGTATCATTAACGTTTGAGGTTGCTTTGGAAGAGATCTTCACGGATAGCGTGTTGAAGCAGGCTCAGCCCACGTTTGGCGACGCAATAGATGCATTTTCGGCTCTTCAGAGCCATGCATCGCGCGAGCTGTTCTCATCTGTATATGTAGGGACCATTTCTCGGCTATTAAGGAAAACCGGAGATATCGCGGGATTTCAGATTCCTAAGTTGGTCTCGAATTTGAGCATTGACTGCAGCGCATTTCTTCCACACCTCATCGGACCTATCAAAGAGAGATGTAGAATGTCCTCTGATTCTGCTCGTGCTGATGCCCTCGACATTCTCCGCGCCTTGCTGAAGCAATCCAGTGATCCAGCCCCTGTCGTGGATGCCATCCATTCCATCGCCAGCGGCTTGGCTGGTATCGCCTTTCCAGCTAATCTGACTTAACAGGAAAGGACGGCGCTGTTGGGTTTTGGTATGAGCGCTGCGGACTCATCGCTGCGCTTGATGTTATTGCTTCTTCTTGTCTCTTGAAGGGAATCGTTGGTGCACTCGATTCCGTCGCTGAAACTGTCCGAGTTGCCGCGGAGAAAGAGAGTGCTCTTTGGTCGGCGAACCTCACCAATGTAGTGAACGAAATGGGTCGCTGTATCGCCCTTGGTGCACTGGGCAACATCTCGTTTCGCCGCGAGTGTGGCTCCACCTCATCAGCAGTTTTTAAGACTCTTGCGCTCTCGATAGCCTCCGTGTCCGATGCTATTCGCAAGGCAGCTGTTCGAGCGGTCGTGCGAGTTCTCGAGAGTCTCGAATGGAGATCTCAAGTATCCGTTTGAGTTCACATCCTCATCCAGCAGGCCACAGATGTTGTGTCGGCACTCGTTGCCGTTGTTAAGAGCGCTGCCTCGAAACCTCTCTATCGAGCTGACGCAGTGAAGGCGCTGCATTCTCTTGCACGTATTTCCCTTGCTGATAGCAAAGCAGGTCTAGAAAGTACGTCTCTCACTGAAAAGGCAGATGAAAAATTGGTCGCAGATAAGTTCTGGTCGTTGGCTTTTGCGGTTGATGCGTTTTGGACGTTGTTGGACCTCACGTCACTTCAAAATGAAGATGTTCTCTCCCTCGCAGCGTTCCTAGCGGTCGCATTCGGGGAGCTCGTGAGCAATGATTAACGCCAATAATTTGGCAGGGATCTCGAGTGGTTTTGTCGTCCACTGCGCAGCTTTCAGCAGTTGCCTCAACCGTTGTAGCTCTCTTGCTTGTCAGGCCGTACGCAGTTCATGCAAAGTTGGCACCTCTTGTCACTGCTTTGAAAGCCTTTGCTCCAGTTGTTGTGTCTATCGCCGTGGATGTGATGTTAGATAGAGCAGCAATCTATCGTCCCGATTCCGAGGTTCCGAGTTCTGGTGTTCTCCTCACTCAACAGGATGAGCAGGCCCTTTCTCCCTTTGTCTTTGCACGTGCCGTTTTGTCCTTGGCAAAGGGTTCGTTTGAAGCTGCTGTCATTCCGCGCTTTGCCGTCCTCTGCCATGCTTCTGCCTCTGGTATTTTTGCAACAAGTTGTGGTCTGACTAGTGCAGGCCCAGCAGCGCAGAACGGAAGGCTTTTTGAGGCTGCTCTCGGTGTCATGGCAGGCTGCGATCACTCCCTTGAATTTTTGGCAGGATATGTTAGCCCAATTGCTCTGCGTGCGATGGATGACATTGAGAATCCAGTTCCAGTGAGCGGGTAGCACATTCTTATTATGCAGTCCATTCCAATTCGCTTGGCCAGCATCCATGCCGTCGAGTCCCTCTCCAGACTTCGATACCACCAAACCCTTGGCGTCATGCTCCCGTATCTCTCTAGGTGCCTCGCCCACGCAGACTTGTCTGCATTAAGTCCCCGTGATTTCGAAATATTTCATACTCCTGATGGTCAACTCTGCAAAACAGCCCGTGGGTTGCTGTCATTTTGAATAACTATGAAGTTGAGGAGAGCGGATACACTACCGTTATTGTTGAAAGCAAAAACGTCAAGAGATCAAGAGCTGAAGCAAAGTTGTACTCGTATGAGGACGAGCTCTGGGAAAGGAGCATGCGGAAGAAGGACGAAGTCCTTGAGCAAGTTCAGGCGTTGTGTTAGTCCACTGAAGCTCGCAGCCCAAGTACAAAACCAAGCAGGAGGAGGAGGCTTACAGGGCACGGCTTGCCAGTGAGAATGCTGTTCGAAACAACGTCCGCCGAGTCCGGAATCGGATTGTGAATGCGCTCCAGGTGGATTTAATTGGTTGGAGTCTTCTCACGCCGTAGTTATTCACGTCTTTGGTCGTAGGCAACCCAATTGAGGCGCATGCTTTCATTCCAGACCTCTTTCCTCTCGTCGAGCCCCTGCTAAAATTCCCTCTTGTCTCGACGTCGGCGTCCAACGCCGTTTTTGCTCTGAGCAACTGCCTCCGATCTGCAGTCACATCATCTTGTCTACCGAAAAGAATTCAGAGAGCGCTTGCATCTGCAGTCATTGCAGTTCTGTCTGAAGAAGAGAGTACCTTGGTAAGGAATATCGTTTGAGTTTGATCCTCGAAGGACGCGTTGCTGCAGTTCGCCATAGAGGGGTCAATCACAGCTCTTTCAGCAGCTCTGGGGGGAGCACCACTCATGCGCGAATCATTTATATTGGTCATTCCTCTCTTTAGGCAGAGCTTGCTGCTGCCGATTTCGACCGAGGCGTGCGACGCCATCCTCTCCCTCATTCTAACCCAAGCCGCGACTGCCCACTTGGCCAATGCCCGAGATGCCGTCGGTCTTCTGACTGCTGCTCTCGTCAAGAGGCCTGCGCTGATTGCCCTCGGCGAAAAGGCTCTTTTGGCCACGTCTGCTTTATCGTCTGCAGCGTGTATGTCCACAGCTTTGCCAGGCCTTCTCGCCTCGTCTGCAAGAGTTCGATTGGCAACTCTGAAGGCCTTAGAGTGCACTCAAGGCGCCCTTTGCAGTCCCCTCTCGCCTCAAATAGACTCGGCCTTCCTTCCACGTGTATTTATGCTGCGCCACGACAGCAATCCCGATGTGTGCGCTTCGGCACGAAGAATTTTCGACGCAGAGCGTGCAACGGTTGTTGCTGGCGAGTTTGCGCTGGAACTTGTCGCTGCACTGAAGTTGTCTGACTCTGATATGCGCCTCTTTGCTGCGAATGCCATCGCTGAGCTGCTTTGTCTTCATCCAACTTCTTCGCGTGACGTCATCTCCCAGATTTTCAAATTGTTTGTCGAAAACGCCGGCCCTTCTGTTGATAGCGTCAAATATGAGGCGACTACAGATCGAGGTGTCACAGCACGCCTTGGAGTTGCGGCTGCCCTGGCGGCCATCGCGCCTGCCATCGACGGGGAGCACCTCCCCGTGATATTCGCCTTCTTGACCTCTCGCGCCTTGTGTGATGCGAATGCGGATGTGCGCGGCGCCATTTTGGTTGCAGGTAGCAAGCTGATCGATGCTCATGGCCAGCGCCAGGTCGGCGTGTTGTTACCTCTTTTTGATAGAGTCCTTGAGCGCAACGAAGACACCCATTCTTACGATCTTGTTAAAGAGAATGTCGTCATCCTCATGGGAGGTGCGGCCAAGTTCTTGTTGCAGGAGGACTCTCGCATTGCAATTGTCATGAAGCGCCTCGTCGATGCCCTTCGCACGCCGTCAGAGATCGTTCAACGTTCAGCCTGTCGCTGTATGGCACAGCTCGTACCGATGGCCAAGCCGATGGCAAAGGACCTCGTTGCAGACCTGTTGTCCCGGTTGCTGACCAGTGAGAAGTTTGGGGAGCGCCGAGGGGCTGCGTTTGGGTTGTCTGGGATTATCAAGGGCATGGGCATTGCGTCTCTGAAGCTGTTTGATATCATGTCGCAACTTCAGACAGCTGCCTCTGATAAGAAAGACGACAAGCAGAGGCAGGGTGCAATGCTTGCGTTTGAGTGCTTGTCGGACACTCTCGGCCGCCTTTTTGAGCCTTACGTTATCCACATCCTCCCACTTCTCCTCGCTGGTTGTGGTGACTCTGTCCCGATGGTCCGTGAAGCAGCTGATGGAGCGGCCAGAGCCGTCATGGCGCAGCTGTCAGGGCAAGGAGTCAAGCTGGTCCTTCCTGCTCTAATGGTTGGACTTGAGGACCGCTCGTGGCGGACAAAAGCTGCCTCTGTTGAGCTTCTTGGTGCAATGGCCTATTGCGCCCCAAAGCAGCTCAGTGCTTGTCTTCCAACTGTAGTGCCCACATTAGCAACAGTTCTCGGTGATTCACACTCTCGCGTTAGGGAGATGGCTCGAGAGGCTATCCAACAAGTTACAAACGTAATACGCAACCCCGAAATCAAGGAGCTTGGACCCATTCTGATGGAAGCTTTGGACGCTCCTGATATGAAGACTTCGTCCGCACTGGACACAATTATGGCGACCACATTCATAAATGCCGTTGATGCCCCTTCTCTAGCACTCCTCGTCCCTGTCGTTGCGAGAGGTTTGAAAGAGCGAAATTCTGAAATCCGCAAGCGCTCTGCTCGCATTGTTGCGAACATGTGCTCTCTTGTAGCTGACGCCAAGGACGTTTCTCCTTACCTCCCACGACTCCTCCCGGGCGTCCGTGCGACGCTTGTTGACCCGCTGCCTGATGTTCGTGCAATAGCTGCGACTGCACTGGGTTCCCTTGTAGTGTCTCTTGATGAGACTCAATTCGCGGAGCTACTGCAGCAGCTCATTGAGAATCTGCGGTAATTACATGACTCTGCTAGCGACTGACCTCTTCAGGGCTGATGGACACAGCGTCGAGCGCTCAGGTGCCGCTCAGGGCCTGAGCGAGGTGCTTGCTCATTGCTCTGACGAAAAACTAGACCTCATCCTGCCTGAGCTTCTGTCGCATTCTGCTTCAGTCAAGTCCAATGTCCGCGAGGGACATTTGACTCTGCTAATTTACCTCCCTGCCGCACTGAGAGAGCGGCTTGAGTCTCGCCTTCATTTTGTTCTTCCATATGTTCTCAAAGGACTTGCAGACGAGCTTGAGACCATTCGAGACGTTGCTATCAAAGCGGGCCACTCGATCATTGACCACTTTGCCGAAACTGCATTACCAGTGTTGCTCCCCGCCATCGAGAGTGGGTTGTTTGACGGCAATTGGCGCATTCGACAGTCATCAGTGCAGCTGCTTGGTGATATTTTGTACCGAATCACCGGCACCGCTTGGAAGGCCCTCAGCACTGAAGCTGCTGACACTGGTATATCGAATCAAGCAAAAGGCAGAGCAGTTCTGGATGCTTTAGGCCCTCAGCGCCGCAATGTGCTCCTGGCGTCCCTGTACATGTTGCGCTCAGACGTCAATCCCGGCGTTCAAATGTGCGCAGCACAAGTTTGGAAGAGTGTCGTTGACAACGGCCCCAAGACTCTCAAAGAAGTCTTGCCGTCGTTGATTCAGCTTGTAGTCGACAATCTCGCGTCTGATCATCCCGACAAGCAAACCTTGGCCTCTCGAGCGGTTGGAGATCTCGTTCGCCGTTTGCAAGATCGAGTCTTGCCTGAAATCATTCCCATTTTGCAAGAAGGGCTGAGTTCAGCAGACGGCATGCGGCGCCACGGTGTGTGTGCGGGCCTTCGCGAGGTGATGCTTGCCGCCGGCAAAGTTCAGGTTCAGACTTACATGACTTCACTACTGCCTACTCTGAGGACTGCCCTTGTTGACGAACTCCCAACTGTTCGAGAAGCCGCTGCAGTTGCGTATGACACGCTCTTCTCTGCTCTCGGCCCATCGGCTCTAGAGGAAGTTATTCCGACTTTGACAGCTGCAGCCGCCTCGAATGCCGCAGCGCTTGATGGGCTACGACAGCTCATGACTGTGCGTCCCACTGCCGTCTTGCCACAGCTTCTTCCTATTGTGTTTAGCAAGCCTGTGAAAGTCGACAACATTCGCGTGCTGTCTGCTGTTGCGGATGTCACGGGTACTTCATTGTTGCAGCGCCTTGGCCACGTCGTGCGTCCTCTCATCGAGTGCATCGTCGCAGAACCGACAGACGATGCTGAAAATGCAGTTCTTACAATATTTTTGGCCCTTCCCAATCCAGGTGGGGAGAACGTGATTAAGCATCTTACGGACGGTTTGGATAAGCAGAACCCAGTTGCAGTGCGTGTCAGTTACCTTCGTTTACTCGGCAAGTATGTCGCTGCTTCTAAGTGTGATCTCTCCGATTTCCTGGTCCCGATTCTTCGACATGCTCTGCGAGTGTATTCTGCACCCGATGCGTCGCTACTGACTGCATCGTACGCTGTCGTGGATGCAGTCATTGCCCGTGCATCAAAGGAGGAACAGGCGCAGTCCGTGTCCTTGATCACAGCTGAGCTGCATATGATGAGCAGAGACTCAATTGACGGTGTACTGCCTGGCCTCATGCAGCCCCAAGGTCTTCTCTCAATCCTCCAGGGTCCTTACAACAATGGGCTTGTGCAAGGCGTTGCGGACATCAGAGAGAATTGCGCCTTGATGGCCATTGCCCTCATTCAGTACTCTTCTCTAGCAGTCCTAGAAAGTCCTGCTGTTCATCGCCTGATTCTCGGTCCTGCATTCAGAATCGCATCCGAGAAGCTTCAGCCGTCGACCCGTCATCTTCTACTCAAGCTAATCTTGGATCTCGCCAAACGTACTCTAATGCCGTTGAAAATGTTTGCTTCCGTCTTACCTCGCGTCGGCGGCTCTGGAATCGAAAATGAGCCAAACAAGAAGGTCCGTGAAGTTGCGTCGGAGCTGCTGATCACAGTTGCCACCACCCTTCAACGAGTCGATCATTTCATCGCTGACCTCGTCACAAAGGCGACGAAAGCAGAGGATGATGGCATCCGAGAGTCCTACGTCAAGACAGTTAGTGGGATGGTGGGTGTCCTCAAGGGTTCGCTTGGCCCTGAGGTCCTTGACAAGGTCGGGCAGCTTCTGAAAGACGGCCTCAACACTGCCGACGAGTCATTGCGAGAGCAATCAGCGCAAGGATGGGGTGCGTTCATTGTCCGCGTTGGAGGTAGCGAGCTTCGAAAGGCTGTGTCGGCTATTGCAAGTGCTGATCCGTCTGATTGGATGGAACGGCATGGTCTCATTCTTGCTGTGTCGTCGATGCTAGGGGCTCTAGCTGACGTGACCAATGCAGATGCTGATGTGGTTTGCGCTGTACCGTCTTTCTTCCCATTCATCACCTCATGCATGAAATCTGATCGCTTGCCTGTGAGACTGGCAGCCGTTCGAGCTGTTGCGCAGGTTGTTGCCGTGGGTGCGGTGCATGGTGAAGATAAAATCAAAGCCAAGGGGATGGCGCCACTGTTGTCGGACGCGATATCTGACCCAAATTCGGCATGATCGTCTTAATTTTTGCTGACATTGCAGGATGTCCGCCGGGCTGCAGCGTGGACCGTGAAGCAATTCGCAAAGACGATGGGCTCTGCGGTTTTGAGGCCGTATTACCGCGTTCTTGTTCCCCCGCTGGCAGCTTGCCTGCGAGACACGAATCGGCCGGTGAAGTATGCGGGCGAAAGGTAAGATCTTGAAGTGGAATGGACAATGACAAGGCAGGGCGATGCTCTACCTGCTGGGCACCCACACCGCCGCATTTGAGGACAATTTGGCCTTCATGAAAACCCAAGGAATCGAGGGTGCAGTAGCCGACTTCACTCTCAAATACGCTATGGGAATTTTGTTAAAGCTCCGGGAAGAAAGCGATGACGACAAGCCGACAACATCAGAGTGATCTCTTGTGCGATGGTGGTAAATTTTAAACAAATGATCAAATGGGATTAGACTTTTGAGTTTGGTGCCATGGCTGCGAACGATGACATTGAGGTCACTGCAGACGATCAGAACGACATCAATGCATTCAGTAGGATCAACACGAAACGACACGAGTATCTGGATGACCTGAAAGCAAAAGAAGTTTGCAAACAGTTGATTTGCACTCATCAGCAAGGCGCACTTAGAGAATATCAAGGAGGCTTCTAGCGAGTTGCTAATGATGATGGACGATGAGGAGCCGATTAAGTATTTCTTCGCAGTCTGCGGATGACTGATTCTGTAGCTTCCGCATTGGAGATGCCTTTGTCATGATGGACCTTGACACAGTGAATCGATACATCGAAGACATGGAGGGGAAGGCAAATGATGATGTCTCTGCTATTCAAGGAATGCTTGGAGACAGCGATCGAAAGCTGAAAGCATTGAAGGCAAAGCTGTACGGCAAGTTCGGCAAGAACATCAACCTAGAAGAAACTCCCGCAGAGTAAAACCACAAAAAAAGAGAGGGTTCAAATGAGAGTTTAACTTCACAATGTGACATGATCTATTCTACACTGAGTCTATTGCGATTTCCTATGAAGTAAGCCACGACAACGGAAACAGACTGTTTTCTTGTAATCATCAGGCACGTGCCAGTAGGTCGCATCGGAGAACGTATTCGCAAGGCTAATACCCTTGAATTGGCGGGCAATCAGTCCGGTGACGAGTCCAGAGGACAAGGAGAGCGCAATAGTCAAGAACAAGAGAGCCGTCTGAAACTCAGGGATACTTGTGGAAGTGTGGTGGCGAGGGAAGTAGACAAACAAATTGAGAAGGTAGGGGAGGTTAGGTGCTTTGGTATCAATGCGAGAAGTTGCAATAATCCCAGCAATTGAGCCAACAATGCCGGGAATTCCAAAAAGATTGAGAGCACCAATCGTGTCGGATAGCTTGAGCTTCTTGAGGAGTACCGGCTGGAGATATCGATAACCAAGGACGCAGAACATGGCTCCGATGAATCCAATCGCCATAGCTACACCCGGCACAACCAGGAAGTTTGCACAGGAGGAGATGGACACACCCCCTGAGGGGTCAAGGAGAGTAGACGCAAGATTCACCTGCGATTGTGGCGTGCTGAATGTCGTACATGGAAAACTTGCCCTCGCGGAGAAGGACTGCGGCGATGTAGCCAGACACAGTACCGGTAATCAAAGCGAGGATGGTGTTGACAATGATTGCGTTCTGGGCAGTAGCTGGGCCCATAGCTGCGTTAAAACTGGGAAATGTAATCCAAATCAATATGGTCCCTGTCAGGGCAAAGATGTCAGAATTGTATCTTGACGAGTTGTCGGGATTGTCTGTTGCGCCCTGGCCTCATTAAAATTAGGAGAAGGTTCGGATCACTTTCAAAGAAGCCACGAGGGAACAGCCGATGCCGAAGAAGGCCCCGAAAATGTGGATCACATTGGCGCCACCAGTGTCGTCAACAGCCCCGAGGATCCACAAAGTGATCCACTTGTTGATGCCGTAGCAAACGACCTCAAGAAGAGCGATCACCATCATGACGACAGGACTGACCTAAAAAATAAACTCAGGATCATGCAAGAGCTCAACCTTTCCGAGCAGAACTCCAAACGTAATCAACACAGGCACGCAAGCATAGAGTCCGGTCATGAGATGGTCCAAATTGAGCTGAATCTTCGAAGAGAAGGAGGTGCGCCCCAAAATTCGTAAAATGTCCGCAGCTCGATTTGGGTCAAGATTCCTTAGCGTTTCGTTTGCAGCAAATCGATCGAAATTAACACAGACACAGCCTTGCACTGCCTGCTCCATATCGTAGGTGTCTTGATACTGATCGACAGTGTACTGCAACTGACACCTATCGCCCGTCGAGAGTGACTTCAGGTAGGTGCAATGCTGATTCTCGGCGAACTTTACAACCAGGATTCCCCATTGAAATGAGACCGCAGCAATAAGAAGGGAGAAGCCAAGAGCAGAATATCCGTACTTCCTCAGGAACGTAAACGAAAGTCCAAGGCCGAGGAACACAAAGAGGGACACGTCAACAATGTATGTGAACATGGACTGAGCTCGGGGCTCCCCAACTCTAAATACGGTAGTAATTGGGTTGCCGACTTCTCTTCCAGTCTCGTCGACTGTGATGGAAATCGGAGTCACCGTAGGATATTGCCTGATTATGTCAGAAAAAGGAAAAATGGACCCACACTTCACGAAGGAGTCATGTTCGGTGAAGAAGCCATATAGAATAATAATAGCAGCTTGGACAATCACGAAAGCAATGAAAAATATGATCGCGTCCTTCTTGGCCCTCCTTGAAAGAGCCTTCTTCTGTTCAGCCTCCATGCTCGATTATTTTTGGACTTGGTAGATAACAGATTGTTAGTGAAGAAATGCATTGGTCGGGGGTATCCTTAAACTTTGTGCTTCGGGGCAAATAAATCTAGAAGAGCAGCAGGTTTGATAGGCTGAGAGTGATTAAATGGAGAAGCAGGTGCTTTTTGTAACTACCTCGATTTTCTAGTTGTTATCCAATGTCATTCGACCCAGTCGGGGACCTCGTGGATCAGTTTGTTAGCTGTGCTGCTTTGTTTGACTCTGGGTACATATATGATTTATTTTGTACTGTATTGAAGCACTTAGAAAATGTGATATTCGGGCTCTTCTATGGGCGATTGATCGTTTGCTTGACGAAATCCGCTCTGGAGAGCCTTTCGAGGCTCATATTTCGATAATCGTCAACACCCTCGGCAAATTTTTGAAATTCCAAAATTGGCATGTAGTGCACAGTATCTCTATCGGAGCGATTCACATCGTGAAGCGATACGTAAGGTCTTGCTCTCATATCCGACCACATAAGGGCACAGGAATTGAAGAATTTTTGCAGCAGTCATCGCAGGGATCATCAGAGCTTAGCGATTCATTCCTAGCTAGAGTTGTCTCAAACGTGTATATTCCAGATGGCCGGGGGGCTCGAGAGATCCGAGACAGTAGCGCTCAAGTCCCCGTACATGAAGATGACTCTGACTGTAAAGTTCTTGGGTGCACTAGCATCAGTGCTTTCGGATGACGTCTTCGAGCTGGTCATGCCTCTCCTTTGGCCTGAAGCAGTGATACCAACATGGGAGCGGTTGGAGGGGGCGATGATCGCAGTCGGATACATGGCGCAGTCATCAGCCGCCATGAGCTCGGTCCATTTTGAGTGCGTTGCTTGTCGTCCAGGCCTTGACTGTCAGATCGCTGTTGGACTTCATCGCTGTTGCCAGCAAGGACAAGTCTTCCGCAGAATACTCGAACTACGTCCGAATGCAAAGTGTCAAAGGCATGACCACCTATCAAATTTGGTCTCATTGTCAGCCCTCTCAAGATTTTTGAAAGGGAATGGCGTCCTTTCCAGCCCCATGCTTTCCGATGCGCTAGTAGTCGAGAAAATCGAATCGCTCATCAGCGGGAGTCTCGAAGACGCGGATATCGACGTCAGGAAGGTTAAGCTGACAAATCCCTTCTGAACAATCAGGCAGCTGCGGTTCTTTGTGCAGATTGGATCTCGCTGAACCAAGATCGGCTGTCAGATCGATTAACCTCGCTCTTGTTCGTCCTTTCTGAGGCCTCAAAGTGGACTGTCCGCCATGGCTCTGCTTTGGCTCTGTGTGCAATCGCCTCGAGGCCGTCGTTGGTACCCCTTTACTCGCGTTGACGTCATGCCCAAGGTCCGCTTCTTTTCCCCAAGTGATGTGACACGAGTGGCCGATGGGCTTGTAGCTGCCATACACAGGCAGCCGTCTGAAGGGTGAGTGATGTCTTCTTTGTCATGACGTTGTGAAAGCCACCTTTCGCACGCCATCACGCGCCAATACTCCGCCTCAGCTGGCAACGCATTGGTGGCCACCCTTCGTTCTCTCTGCGAGATTGGGACCTCAAGAGACGAACTGTCGGTTCGGCTGCTTGGTTTTGGCCTCTGACTACCTGCAAAGTTGTTTTACGGCACTTTTGTCCACGCGTCTATTCGCGCCATGTTGCAGTCGGACGTTTCCATTGTCTTAGACGGCGGTGGCAATTGTTTTGATTTGCATTGGTTGTTCTCACTTTAAAGGTCTCTTGCAAATTCAAGTCGAAGGCATAGCAGAGGATGTTGCAGCAGTGTTGCTTGTCTAAATCGGCAAGAGCTCAGTGGAGGAATTAGCTTGCTTTGCATACAAGAATCGCTCTCACGCCTCCCTCGCAGTGCGGGATAGCGCCATCAAAGTCTGGAGGAACCTCGCAAACAGTGTACGTTGAAGCTTGCGCCCAGGGAGTCTAAAGACTGTAGAGCGGCCTCTCCGAGTTGGATTTCCAGCGTGGCCGGGTCATTCTTGCGTTCTCACACCTGGTAGTTCGACTATCTTCTAGAATCATCAAGGCTTTGGTGGCCGAATCGTCTTGTGACAACGACGAGAAGGCTGAAGCAGTTTTCAAAGGCAGCGAATCGAGGCATTGCTAGCTTTGACATCCCCAGGAATGGCCGAAATTCTAAGCATCCCGAGGCCGGTGCCCTTGCCATCTGACCTTGACGCGCTACCCTCTGCCCTCGATGCGATCGTGCTTCGCCTGATGTCGAAGTTTGGCTCAGGCGCTGCCAGCCCTCAGTCCTCAGGAAGTCGACGACCACGTCCGAATACCCCCGTGCTGCCGCATGCTTGGCGCTCGCTGCTTTGTTGTCTTTGACTTCGGATGGGTGCAGTATCGTTTGCGTTTGTGCTTTTGACTTGGTAGAACCTTTGTTGCGTTGCGTCGGCTGCCTTCAGATAGTTTTGCCTGTCATATTCGACGCGCTTTCGGACCCATCAGAGGCCGTGGTGGTGGAAGCTTTGAAGGTGTAAAACCTCCACAACTTTCTCATATGAAGGTTGCAAATGCAGCTGCCCGAGTTTGGGTGACTAGCGAATCGCAGGCGTCGCAAATTGCAACGCTGCTCCTCCCTATTGTCAGTCACCGTGGCTGCAGGCGATTCCTGTCTCATTTCTCAGAGAGGTCGTCAAACGAGTCAGTTCGCGCAGCGGCACTCCTGTCATCAGCTCAAGTGCAGCGTGCCCATGCTATGTATTTTCCTGACGTGCCAGGCGCCCTGCCCTTGGTTTGGAGTGATGCAATCGTCAGTGCTGTCCTTGGGGGGCTGTCGGGTCCTTTTTCCATTCTGGAGAGCCAAGAGGATGACCGCAAACAGGTTGGATTGGTCGTCCAACAATGACGCCGTCAGGCCATTGCATTTTCTCTTGGCGCGGTGGCGCCGCGATTGCACCCACACCTGAGTTCCAAGACTTTGTTTTCGGCCTTCATCACGGCAGCAACAGTTTTGATGGCAGCATCACACCCTTCTCCTTCTTAAAGTAGCAGGGGGATTCTTCTAGCCCTGGCGTCGTCGTGACCCACGCGACGAGGCTTTTGATTTCATCCACTTCCGCAGCGTCTGAAGAGGTCATCATCTTTTGTCACAAATGATGCCACAGTGGCGATCGTCTCATAGCGTCAGAGCGTGGCGCAACCAGCTCAGCAGATTCTCGCTCTCTGTCCTTTGTGGGTCCGACGACTTTTGTTTGATTAGAGGGCAGAGTGGATTGTTCTCGTTAATGCATCAGGTCGCTGCCTTGCAAGTTTGAGAGCGAAGATGAAGAGGACGAGGACGATGAGGTCGAAGACGAGGAGGTGCCATCGCCGAAGACAGTTTCTTTGCGCCCGCTTTACGCTGCTCGCGCCCTTTCAGCTCTCCTTTGCGTCGCCCAGTTGTACGACTCTGACGATGACTCGGGCTTCTGGAAGAAGCTGTTTGAGCTGCTCGAGTTCAGCCTCCCTTGTACCTCCTCATTGCGCAGTCAACTGTTTCAGATGTCCGACAGTGTGAAAGTATTCGCCGTGTACGTCGCGTTCAACCTTCGAAAAACTGCGGCGGGCCCCCACGTCAATTGTACCCCAGTTTCGTTGTCTTGCAATGTAACGAGCGTAGCTTTTGCGGAGCGAATCTGCGGGCAATATCTCGGGCGCGATGCAGCGACAATTGCGGAGGCACTTGAGCTCGAGCGGTCGATGGTCGCCCATGCCCTCCAGCTGCTTGCGATTTCATTGAGCCCCACAGCCGAGGTCATGTTCTTTTGGTTGGCCTTACATGGCAGGATCTATCTGCAACAGTGGTCAAGGCCGTGTCGAAGTGGCCTGTCGATGGAAAGAAGACCCCAACCTCGATTGCACACAGATTCATCGTGCAAATGACAACGGATCTGCTGCGCAGCCTGTCGCATATTCCCACCGATGTCGACACTCTTGTCGAGGTACGGATGCACGACAAGCGCTCTAACTGACTCAAGTTTTTGACTCATGTTGTCATCCATCCAGACGCTGAGTCCGACGAAGTCGATGATCTTGTCGATGGCTGCACCCTTCAATGTGTCATGGCATTGAAAGCTCATGGGCTGCACGACGGCATCTGTGCACTCCTAGGTTACCGATTCGTTGGGCAGCCGCTCAAGCTGCAGAAACGCTAGACGAGTCGACGCTGCAAGCAATGTTCGAGCGAGTCTCTTCGAAGGGGGTCCCTTCAATCGATTCGGCTTGCGAAGTCGACGGCGAAGAGGATCTGAATGATGAGGATTCCGCTCGCGACGTGGTCCTCCGCTTCATGAGTTGCGCCATAGAGCGTTTTTCTCACCCGCAGCTTGCCCGCCAGCTCTTGTTCCCTCCTGCTTTCAAATGTTTCAGACTTTTTGTGTCAGCCGAGTTGAAGGGATTGTCGCCGACATGCCTGCAACCGCACTTTCGGTGGCGACTGCAGTAAGCAAGTGGGCCAAATGTGGGCACCACAACATCAACGTCGAGGGCCTCCTGAGCGCTGCAGTTTCAAAGAAAGTCAAGGATGAGGCAGTTGAAATTATGCATATCTAAAGTAACTGTCAAGGATGGCGCTGTTTCAACGTCGCTTGTCGCGGCAGCACTTTTTGCCCCAGATTCGGAATGTTATCAGAATGTGCGTATCTAGCTCACACGATCAGGGACACACGAATCTCTTCAAGTTCTCGCTGATTTCCTGCATGATGAAGAAGTCACGGAAGTCGTCGAAGCTAAATGTTGACTCATCGTGTCAGGTTAAGAATGAGCTAGCCGATCCGCTGGTGTCGTTTGTCCGGACTTTGGGTGCGACCCTGCCGCAGCCAAGCGCACTTGACACAGCGTACTTGCACCCTGATAGAGCTAAAGACACAGTCGATACAATGAAGGCTTCGGGAAAGTCTCTGAACCATCATTTGTAAATGAAACTTGTAATTAAATTGCTCATTTGTTTGTCTGTTAATGTCGGAAACTCGGAAATTGGTCAGCCGGGTGCAGCAGATTACGTCCATGACGCGAGATGATGGATGGACAGTTGGAACTGTAATGGATGTTCTGATGGAGCGATTCCAAGAGTACCGCCGCAAACCTCGAGATCCGATCAGAAGAGTCGTGTCGATGAGTTGATTTTTGTTTTCTTCACCTCACCTCTGGAGCTCTTGGAGAGAATTCCCCCAATAAAGATTCCATTGTTAGTCCTGAAGAGCCCTCCCGGAAAAGACTGAGGTAGGATCTTTGCTTTGTATTGAATTCCCTCTCGTGACCTAACAGAACGTCTGAAGACGATAGTGACGAGGAATGCTTCCTCGACGGCAAAGCCAAGGTTCTTATTTCCCTGTCTTGCATAATTTTGTACAGGAGCCTTCAAATTCTCTCAACAGGTCCATGCTACAGAACTATAAGAAGGCAGTTGCAAGCGAAGATGCCTCTAGCGAAGTACCTGAGGTCCCGAAGACCCCTCTTCCACCAAGACCAGAACTAGAGAAGCCGTCCACTCGCAAGAGGGAGCGGCAATCATCTGGCCTGGGCCCCTTTATGAAAGGGACCGGCTCGTCGTCAGGGCCTTCTTTTTCTGCAGCAGAACGACCGTCTGTGAGGTTCAGCGATCTTGGAGGAATCGACGGTGTCCTGCAGGATATCCGAGAACTTGTTGAGTACCCGCTGACACACCCTGAGATTTACTCGCACTTGGTGACTAGGCGAAGAGACCATTGGCTCATGACCAAAGGGCGTTGAGCCGCCTAAGGGCATTCTCCTGCACGGGCCGCCTGGAAGCGGGAAGACCATTCTGGCCAATGCCATCGCTGGAGTGATGTTGCCAAAGCTGTTCTTATTCGTTTGCAGGAGCTCGGCGAACACGGCGTGGCATATTTCAAAATATCCGCGCCGGAGATCGTGTCAGGAATGTCCGGAGAATCAGAGGCCAAAATCCGGGACCTTTTTTCCGTTGCCCGAGATTCTGCGCCGTCGTTGGTCTTTATCGACGAGATAGATGCGATTTGCCCAAAGCGCGACAATGCGCAGCGCGAGATGGAGCGCCGCATCGTTGCGCAGCTCCTCACCTGCCTTGAGGACAGTCGCTCTGACGCCAAGCCAGTCATGATCATCGGCGCGACCAACCGCGCAGACGCAATCGATCCCGCACTGCGTCGCGCAGTGAGGCTCCGTTTTCCCTTGCGTTGAGTCATCGCAGGGGCGTTTCGACAGGGAAATCTCGCTGGGAGTTCCAGACATGGCGTCGAGGCGAAGGATTTTGGAAGTTCTTGTCTCGAAACTGCGTGTTGAAACGTCCCTTGACTTGGCCGAGCTTGCTCGGTTGACCCCTGGGTATGCGCTGCTCTGTATTGAATTCATCGAAGGTTTTTGTTTGATGGGACTGACAGGCAGATACGTCGGGGCAGATTTGTCTGCGTTGACGAAAGAAGCTGCAGCCGTTGCGATCAATCGAATTTTTAAAACGTTTCCTGACCAATCCCTCGGCCCGAGGAGAGGACTTGAACCGCATGAGCTTGACGCTCTTTCTGTCGAAATGGGCGACTTCCTCATCGCGGTGAAGCGCGTGCAGCCGTCGGCGAAGAGGGAAGGGTCACACGCAAACTTGGCGACATGTTTGACGCCTCAGATTCGCAACTGTGCCCGACGTGACGTGGGACGACATTGGCGCTCTCGATGAAGTCCGTCATGAGCTATCACTTGCCATTGTCGAGGTTGAAGTGACCCTTCGTGTTGTAACAATGTCAGCCCATCCGCCATCCCGAAAAGTTCAAGGCCCTTGGCTTAGCTACTCCTGCAGGCGTGCTGCTGTAAGTCATCACGCGCCTGGTGCTCATGAAGGAGGTACGGGCCGCCAGGATGTGGCAAAACCCTTCTGGCCAAGGCGATTTCGAATGAGAGTGGATGTAACTTTATCAGCGTGAAGGGTCCGGAGCTTTTGAACAAGTTTGTTGGCGAGTCTGAACGTGCGGTACGGCAAGTCTTCCAGCGGTGAAAATCTCTGCCGCCATGCTTACGTTTGTAGTGGACGTGCATCGGCTCCTTGTGTCATCTTTTTCGATGAGTTGGACGCGCTTGCCCCACGTCGAGGGAACGACGCAAACGTTGCTACGTTCTACGTTACTGTCAAACGCTCTGATGAGAGTAGGGAACGAGTTGTGAACCAACTCCTCACCGAGTTGGATGGGCTGGAGGAACGGAAGCAAGTTTTTGTAGTTGCTGCGACAAATCGGCCAGGTTCTGATTTGGGTGGTCTGCCTGACACAGCAGACATGATAGATCCCGCAATGCTGCGACCAGGTCGCCTCGACAAGCTGCTCTATGTCCCGCTGCCGAACGACGCAGAGCGATTGGCAATTTTGAAGACCCACAGCAGGTCGAAGCCATTTTCTCCTGAAGTGGACCTTACGGTGGTTGCTACGCGCGCCAAAGGCTTCAGCGGCGCTGATCTCTCTGCGATAATTCGGGAAGCAGCTTTGCTTGCATTGGTCGAAAGCATGGGCACGGACGGCACGCCGTGCATTGAGCAACGCCATTTCTTGGCAGCGTTTGACAAAGTTTTGCCGTCAGTATCCCCCCGCGATGAGGCTAAATATGAGCATTTGCGACGGAGCCTCCGTCAGACGCGCGGGAAAATGTCAGACGAGGAGGCAAGCAGGGAGGGGCATGCTTAAGTTGAAGAGCTTGATGTTAACTTATGTACAAATGATACAATTTCACCGCGACGTGCTTGACTTCTCAAACTCGGTGAATTGCTGCCCAAAGAGGCCCATCATTTTCATCAGGTACGTCGCGACCTCGGGGTCGTCTTTGTACTTGTAGAACGCTGCTCAGTCAGAAGGCTCCTTTAGCGTCAACCCTTTGGGTCTTTGGATATTTCGGATAGAGCTTTGTCAAGCTTCGGGTTGTCCACCCCTTTCCGCAAAACATCGTCCTTCATGACCTTATTGAGGAGAGATTCGCTCGGCTTCATCCATTCTGACACGTAAAAGGGGTGAACGAACCTAAACCTGGGACGCTATCTTGGCTAATTCCAAGATTTTTCAGATCATGGAGAACTCCACCCTCCTTTCCTGAAGGTTTGATCACCGGCTCGGTTCTTGCTTTAGGTGTCGGCTGGTTTTTCGGCTTCGGCTTGGCAGAGAGGAAACCAGCTTTGAAGCCACCGAACGCATCTTTGCTTGCAGCGGCAACCTTCTGTGGTTGTCCTTGTTGAACTTCCTCAATCATAGAGGCTGAAGCCGCTGCTTCAGCAGTAACCTTTTGAATGGAACCTGAACAATGAGAGATCTTTACAAGGCAGGCACTTGGAGCAAGTCGAGCTTGTCTCGACGCAGCAAGGGCGTCGGACATGTCCTCCAACTCAGGCAAGTCATCTCCCATATTTAAAAGCGAGAAATCACAATCCAGATTTGATCAGTTGGCCCGCAGAAATGTCAACATTTGCAGACTCCTCAGAGTAATAGTTCCATCACGGCTCTCCTAACGAAAGGTCCTTGTTTTCAAGGTGGCCTGCTGACGTCAATTCGATTAGGTAGCACCCGTAAAGTTCCCTGACAGCATGCAGCGGTAAATCTCCTTCTCGAGCAGTGCAGAAGATGGCTGGGAAGCCAAAGCTTCTTGAGATGCTAGAAAGTGAAATCGAAAAGAGCTTAAGAGCAAAGGGATTCGAGATGGAGACTCCGTACTCCTCGCATGGAATCGTTTCACCCTGACAGGACGATGTCAAATGTGACGCGTGTGTCTGTATTTAGAGATGCCTTAAGTAAGCACGCTGATATGTCCGCGTACGATTAACAATGGGAAAGAGGACCTCAGCAGAGGGTTCAAGAGCTTTAGCAGCCTCATCGACTGGATTCGTCGCGAGTACGACGCTTTCTTTTACCGAGCTCAACAAGAAGTTGTCTTGCTGTCAATCATCCGCAACGTGACCTGATTCGAGCAGCCATGAGGTCCAAGCGCAGCTGGAGAAGCTGCGGGAGCATCATGATGTTGTCTTGGCGAAAGTTGTGGAGAGATATCACTCCAGATTTGGACAGTTCCAGTGGTGGGGCATTGGGTGGTGCTCATTGAGGCAGAGAGGAGATGCGGCACAAAGAGAGCGAGGTCCAAGAGGCGAAGTTCAGTTCTTGGTTCCTCAAGGACAAAGTGAAGGTCATGGAGAACGACATCAAAGAACTGCAGCGCAGCCATCAAGTTGCCGTGTCAGCCAAAGAGCACGGGGACCTCATCAACGAGGAGCTTCGAAGTGTGCACTTTGGCAGCACTGGCTGATGCAACAGATAAGCTTGCACACATGGAAAACAAGTACTCCGAGTACATGCAGGCGCAGGCGCTGATGGAGAGAGGTGAGCCGCACGTCTGCCCACAAGTCGCTGATACTGAAAGCGGAAATTCAAAAGCTGGAGCTTTTGCGGACAACACAATCCATGCAGAGCAAGTTATACGAGGCTGAGAAGTATCAGAAGGAGGTCCATCTCCTGGTTAGGTCCTCTCTGCTGCTTCTCAACGACAAAGCAAAACCTGTACGATCGCGCAAAGATGATTCAAAGCGACCTTCGCACAGACAACTCCAGACTTGGAATAGACGCCTCGTGCGCTGCTTGGAAACGACATCTCACGCGAGCCAGGACTAAGAAAACTCAAGTAGAAGACGAAATCTCGATGCTGTGAGGTTTTTCGGGAAAACGCTCAGTCACAGAATCCAACAAACGTTTTCGAACGAAATCGACGCAACCACAAAGCTTCAAGTTCGGGAGGCGCTCGCAAAAGTCCGATTGAAAATGGATGATGTCAGGTCCTTGTTATGTTGTTGACGAGCTCAGATGCACCGCGAAATTCGAATTCTTAAAGAAGCTGGGCCGACGGTTGTGGTTGTGCAAGAGACGAAGGCGCCGGAAGCCCCCAAGCCGAAGGAGGACCCCCCCCCGTGAGCCCCTGTTGGGAAACAATCTAATGGGACGAGTGAGATTCCAGACCCTGACTTCTTCGATGGGCTAGGCACTTCACTAGACATTCCAAAATTCCTTCGTTTCAAGGGTACAAGCGGGGGCTCTGCAAGTCTCACATGAGGAGGCAAGATTAGAAACCGGCGGCTGGCAAAGAGGGATGCAGAGAATCTGATCAAGGACGTGTGGAAAACAAAGTTTAAGTTGGGTGGCCCCGGATCTGCGCTTAATCTGTAGGGAGAGCAGCAAGCTGCACTTAAGCGAGTATTTGTTTGTCTACTTGCAGAAGCGGTTTGGTGTGGAGGCAAGCGCAGCCTCTTCCAATTGCTCACGCGGCAGAACGTCATTGCGGAGTGGGCTTACAGCATCAACTACGCGCTGACAAAGTTTGAGTACGACAACGACTTCGAGCTGTTTGCGTCAGTGCTCTCAGGTTCCAACGCTGCTGAACATTGCTCAAAAACAGTAGGCGAGCTGTCTGAAGACGTTTATTCAGCGCAAATGAAGATGATTCAAAACGTGACGGACACTCTGGCAAAGAAGGATATCGAATTGAATCAAAAACAAGCAGGCAAGTTGGACAAAGCTATCGTCATGGCAACTCTCAGGAAGTTCTTTGAAGTGAAGTCAGACGACATGGTCGCCGACATTCAAACGGTAGCGTCGGGCAGAAAATTGTCTTAAACCCCAGGCGCTTGATTTGGATCAGCCATCGAAAATGGTCGACTATCGCATCCTTTTCCAAGAAGATCGCGAAGGGAACCAAGTCATTGTTATCGCGACACAAGTGACATGAAAGGGGCACTTTGCGGAGGCAGTGCGCGATCAATTTCTCGAAGAGAGAGTTACTTTTCTTCAGGAAATAGAGGTCTCTGCTGCAAAAATCATCTCACATTGGTTAGGAGACCTTTTTTGCTGCTGCTTCGGTGACTACCTCAGAAATAACAGTGTCTTCTGCTTACTCCGCTTTAAAAGCCATCGATCCGGTGAGCTTGTAAGAGCTATCGTAACGACATAGAAAAAGCCATTCAAAGAGCTGCAACAAATCCTGTCCGCAGGGTTTAACGTAGACCAAGACCAACTCCAGACAACAAGTCCAACCAAAGTCCCAGACATCATGACAGTTCTCGACTGCGGCTCATCTCATTGACGCTTATAGCGCCTTCGGAAGACCATGATCCAACGGTCTGGAAAGCCGACTGCTGTGAAGTCAACCAATTCCACCCCTCGAGGGTACTTTGGATAACAATGGTGTACTTTAGACTAGCATGGAATGAACCTGACACACGGGCTGATTGTCGACTACAACTGCCTGTGTAGTTCGAACAGAAGAACTCAATTTGAGAATTCTTCATGTCCAAACTTTTGCTATGGGCGCCTTTGCGAGGTTGACATCAAACTCTCTCCGGGGGCAGTCTCGCAGGCAATAGCTGCGATTGTCGTTCTGAGCATCTTGTTTTTCGTCGCTTTTGTGGTTCTTATCAAGAAGAGAGGAATGCCTCTCATTCAGGCGCGTGGCCTCTTCCTAGTTTGTGTTGCCATCGCATTGCGAATTCTCTACGTTATCATCGTGTCTCCCCTTGAGCCTCATTGCCGGTGGACAAGCCCTATTTGGACCCTCTACTGGGTCCTTCTTATGACAGCAGCCTCTTGGATCATAGCCCATTTCTATTATTTAATCCTCGGCGTCCCAGTACGGAGCTTTGTCAAAATCAGGGAAGTCCTCGTCTCTAACGTCGTCTTCACTGTCGTCTCCATGTCGACCGCCATCGCCTACTCTCTCTCCCCCAATCAGGACCCCGCTCTGTCTTATGTCTCTATGGGCTCCATCCTCCTGTACGCTTGCATCCTCTCCTTCTTCTGCCTCCGCATGCTCTCCCGCCTCATTCAGCTCCGGAACCTCTCCGCAGCCATTGACAAGAAGAGCTCGGCTGCAATCGCGTTTAACAGAGTTCGCCGCCTCCTTTTTATCATATGCGCAGTAATTTCGGGGGCTCCTGTCCTCTACGGCTCCCTCCTGATCCCATACTATGTATTAAAGGGTCACAATGACCCATTGATGTACCCTCTCTACAGCGGCTTGTTTGAAGCCATCAGCCTGGCCTCCTGCGCGGGTTACATCTTCGTCCAAGTAGCCGCCCACTCCCAAGCCGCTCGCCGCAACACCACTGAGGGCACGTCGTTGAAGGAGATGCATTTGTCGCCCAGAAGGGCGACAGACGGTCCTCAGGCTTAACTCTTTTGTCCGTTTGTTTACATTTGCTACCATGTCGATCAACGAGGGGGCTTGTAATTTGATCCTATCAGTACACAAGTTATAACACTACATCACAAGCCCATGGACTTCCAACTCCGCAATGGAGAACTCGGGAGTCGACGAGAGCGGCTCATTGCAAAATGTGTCCGCCCGAACGGAAGTTCCGACTCGCAGCTCGCTGTCGATGGTCAAGCCGAACCCCGTCCTGAAGACGTAAGAGAGGCCAACGCCGATGAGGGACTTGCCGCCTCCGACACACAGGCGCTCCCGGTCGACGGAAAAGAACATAGAGGCCGGAGAGGTGGAGCTCCATCGGAAGCATTTCGCATCGGGCAGGAGCTTGAACAAAAACGACTCCCCCGTTCCAAATCGAGCGCTCTTTTGAAGCGACGAGGGGCTAAAGAAGCCAAACACCTGCAGCGTGAACACACGCAAAGTTCAAAAAACTTCTTTCCGGGTTGTTCTCACAAAAAGAAAGCAAGGGCCGCTCCCGTCGCATCTGCGCAGCAGCTGGTTCAAATTGTATCCGTCCCTGCCCAGCGTCACTTGCTCAGCGACGCAAAGGCGCACCTCGCGGCTTGAAAAAGCATGACGGAGTCTGCAGAACCGAAGCGCTGGGGTAGCCACGACCACAGGAACATCGCCAGCTTGTCGTCCACAAGTTTTGAGCCCCCCCGTAATTTCGGTCGAAATGCGCTGCCGCTGTCGTCATCGTCGCCGTCTGCGACGGCACCGCTCGAGCGGTGCTCATCGTGCCACGTGAAGATGAAAGTGCGGGAGAAATTAAAAAAACCAAACGCCCTCTGAGGGGTGAGGGACAGAAGTTTAAGCGGAGGAACCGACGAGATGGCGCTGAGGTCGCGTTCTGCAGCCATGCGCTTCTTCAGCACCGACACGATTTCTTCTGCCGACGAGGCCGCCTTGATCTCGGGTTTGTAGTGTTTGAGCACGGCTGCACCGAACCTGTAGAACGCCTTGTTGCCGTTGTGGATGAAATTGTCCATGATGTGCTTGCAGATCTGCAATGTCATGCGGGTCACGTGCATCCCAAACGCGGTACGGGAACGCACCGACGAAGAGGTGCTTAAACCAGTGGGAGCAGAGGCGGGAGGGGGGGAGGCCAAGGTTGTTAAGCTCTGGAAGGGGATGAGAGCGACTCTTGTTGCTTGGAACTTTGGGACGACGAGGTCGCCCACTTGTTGACGACGTCGTTGAAAGTCTCGAGAAAGAGGTAGTAGGAGGACTTTGTGTTGAACATGATCCATTTTTCGGCGCGAAGCTGAGAGAACGATGACAAATGGTGGATGATCATGTAGGACTCCTCCTCTGGAAGATCCTGAAGCAAGTGCAGGACTGCGGCAACATGAGGGATAACAGAGCCGCGTGTCACTGAGCTGCGGGACAAAAGGGCAATACTCCATCGTCGGGTGGTTCTGCGCGAAGACGATCAAAATCCGACAAACAGCGCCAAGGAGCTCGTCCTGCCGAGGCATGTCTGCAAACGAGAGGGACCCCCCCAGCGTTGGGACAACTCCGTCGATCCTCGTGGGCACTTGCTCCCCAAAGAACTCGTGCAGGTGCTGGTCGTAGTTGGTGGCGGGCGGCGTCGTCAATCCCAACGCTGCTCGAACGAGGATCTGTAGGGTATCAGGCGATGTTGGGAGCTGGCGATGCCAACCTCACGGCGATCTGATGAATGCGAGCCGCCTCGGACTATCTTCTTCAGCTGAGCTTCTGAGAGCGACAACGTCTTTAGAAGTTCAGGAAGCGGAACATGTGGGACACTTTGGACGACAACACGGTGCGGGATGACGACGAAAAACCTGGATGCTTGATGTGGACTGTGTCACCAAGCGACTGCACTTGGCCACTTGGCGTTTCAGACGGTGGTCACAATGGGCATTGCATTGAAGCCGATCTTTCAAACACAGCCGATGCGTGACTTCGGCCTGACGTTGCCAAAATTGTAGGAACTGCTTGAATGATGGTAACTTGAGCTAATAATACCATGCAAGCTGAAGTCTGGTTTCAAATCGGTTGGAGCTAGATCGGCAGCAGTGAGACCCTCCTAAATTGTCAAAATGAGGATATGAACGTTACTTTATCAGCTATTGACGCCTTCGCGCCATATTGCAGAAGCATTCTCACCAAATCCTTGTGTCCATTCAAGCTTGCATGATGAAGAATTGTCCTTCCGTTCTGGAAGGTCAGAAGACAACTAAGTAACGGCACTTCGTCTACCGCATCAATGTTTTCGCGCTGTTCCAGCAGACTTCGCACTCTGTTAATGTCTCCAGAAGCTGAAGCGAAGAACAAATCTCGATTCATCGGATAAACTCAAATTTCTTTCTAAATATGATCATTAAATTCGTCTGTTTTAATGAGGTGCCCTCCTCGCCACACTGAACCAAGGCAGGCAAGGCCATTCTCAAGTTTTCTCGAAAAGTCGTCCGTAGATGGAAGAAGGGTCCCTCGTTGAGGCAGAATCGACATCTGATGTTTCCTCTTGTGTCATTGCGAACAAGACTCGAGGTCTTCCGGCACAGTTCCGTCGTCTGCCGAAGTTCCGTATCTCTCTTGGATTGAGAGGAGACTATTGAGTGAGATTTCAGGAGTTGTATTCGGACAATTCGGATTCATCCAGGAACTTCTGTGAAATCCCTTGCTTGAGCATAGCCTCTGGGGAATCGACCTTTTGAAACACATAGCCGATAGCCTTATCGACGACGCGAGTGACGAACCAAAGGGTTTCAGGGTCCTGTAATAGTGAACCATCCAATGTACGACATCACAACCTCTATCGCGAGCGGCAAGAAGTGAACTAACCCAAAACTCTGTAGGAGTTGGGCAAACGCCTCAGTAAGAGGGAGCAAATGAGGGAACTTCTCCAAAAGCTGCACGATGCGGGACGGATCATCCAACTCCAAATACGCTTCTAGAGGAATAGCTTCCACGTGAGAAATGAAACGTACAAGAGGGCTCACGGAGGCTCTCATACTTGCACACAAGGTCTATCTTAGAGAGAACGTTCACGAACGGAAGTTCGATCTTCGTGTCAGCTCGGAGGGAGAAGACTAGACCAGGATCATCGAGGAAAGAGACAAAATGGCTGCAGAGAGGAAGGTTGATGGGTTGTGGCAGAACGTGGAGTCAATGAGATTGACACACCCTAGCTCACATCTGAGAGCCATCATCAGAGAGTATACATGAAATCCTTCAGATTGCAGCCTCTCCAAGATATTCTTCATGGATCCGTGGTGCGAGTACAGTTCAACCTGACCCGGGCAGTCAAACAAGACGTAGTGATCTGGAAAGGTGACACAAACGAGAGAAAAGAGACCTTCAAAACTAGATAACTTCTTCAGTAGCCACTCGACATTCTTTTCCAAACACTCAATGCAAAAAATGAGGCCTTCACGTTAGGGATTAAAAGTACCGTACAACCTCCATTAGGACCCAGCTCAAACTGCTCCATGACCGCATCAAGCACAAGTACATCCGTGACATTGATGTCGAACTCGCCGCTACTCATTAGACAACAGGAACGCGAACGAATACTCGACATCCTCATTCGCCGGATCCAAATTCACGACACAACAACCACTAGAACATTACAACGAAGCAGCTTTGCCTTCTACCGCCCCAGAGACTTCAAATACGACGACAATCCTCTGCAATACGTAGACTTTCCGCTTCCTGGTGGTCCAATCACCACTTGCCCGTAGCCCATCGTAACAGCGAGAAATCACAAAGTTGTGCAGTGGATATCGCCATCCCTTCACTTCTTTTATTCTCTTGCAATGGCCTTCATTTCCGCCTCATTATGTCAACGACAACTTCCAGAAGCCCCTTCACAGGCATTTATGTCAATCATTGTCAAAATCAAACTTGACCCATGAGAAATGAAATTGTTTTCACTTCTGTTCTTATTGCTTGGTTCCTCAAGTTTCCGTATTGGCATTCTCCAGTAGAATATGAGTCAAAGACCTCGGAGTCCGTGGAGAAGATCTTCGTCGGAAGAATTCCTTTCAACCGTCAAAATGCGGTTCAAGTCTCTGTTGCTCCTTTCCACGGGCCCGAATCTGTCGCCGTTAGCCGTGATGGCCTCCACGTGAGTTGGTCGAAATGTCATCATGACGATCACCAGCTTTACACTGGTGTGGAGGAAGGCTACATACTTCAGTTCAAAGACGATGGAGAATTCGTGAAAAAGTGTTTCGTCGGCGGTTCACAGGAACCACAGTCTTCATTCGGTTGATATTCCAGGGCGCCCTCTTGGCCTTGACGTCTTCGATAATGTATTAAATCCTGTTATATCCCGACAGCGAAGGGCAAAGTCGTGTACTGCGACGTGTCGAGAGGAGTGGCCGAGGTCGACATGTCCACTTGCTCCGTTCGCTTCCTTGCCCTTGAAGCTTTTGACGGCGATAATGCAACCATTCTTCACTACCCCGTATGCGTGCTGCTCGCCCTGTGACACGCAGAACGATGTCGCGGTCGGGCACAACAAGCGCTTCATCGTCTTCACTGACGCGACTCATTTTTTCACTCCGAGGTCCTCAATCTTGCCAGCTCACGCTCAAAATTGACAGGAACCCGAACACAGGGCACTACGACCCGTATTTCGCGTCCTTACTTGAAGCTCTTGAGTCAAGACAGACTGGCAGGGTCATCGTGCTGGACTTGGAGACGCAGCGGTCCTCGGTTGTTGCCAGGGGATTGTTGGGCTGAGTGTGTGGCAATGACTTTTTCAGTTTCTTTGCAAATGGGATCACGTTGTCGCAAGACGACAGCTTCGCCGTCGTATCTCAAGCCTTTGTACGAGTCCTGCATTTGCAGGCATTAACTTGGCAGGGGCGGCAGGCCATGAAGGTCTGGCTGACAAAGGAGAAGGTCCATTTCTCTGACGCTGCTCACGCTCAGTGGGGACAAGTCGAACCGTTTGGACCCGTTCTTCCTGGATACATGGGCACCATTTTGTTGTGTGGCGCTTAAGCAAGCAGACAGCTCTTCAACAGCCGCGGATGGGACCATTTGGATCGGAATACCCACACTGACCTCTCCGATTGAATACTTGCACGAATTTCCCCTGCTCAAAAGCATCCTGATCCGTCTCTCAATGTACATCGACCTTCCTCTCCCTAAAGTTGCTGCCGCTCTCGGATTTGACGCGTCCGGCAAGGTCATCAAATCGTCTCGCGACGCTTGGCCTCTTGACGCTGCAGGCTGTTCCATGACTCAGGCGATGGGCCATTCTTCGTCTCGGGAGTCGCTCAGCACGGGAACAGGCTGTTCCTTGGGTGCCTCAGGGCTGATTACTTCACAATCGTTGAAATTTAACATTTGTACTGGGCAATGAAAGTTAGTCACACTTGATGGCCTTGTAAATTGCTTTCACAAAGGTTAACGACGCAAAGAAACCGACAGAGCCAAGCATGAGGAAGAGACCATACGAGACCAGGGCCATGTAGCCGAAGAAGAAGGAGCCCTGCATGAAACCCTTCATGGTGGAGCGGCCAAAGAAGTAAAAAATGCTGTACAAGTAGACGAAGAAGGACGTGGACCTTGGGGACTTAGAAATGAAATGATGCAAGTCACCCTCCTGTGAAGATAGATCGCCACCACCACCTGTGGTCTTCGGCGGTGAGTTGGAAGTACGTCAAGGAGACGGAGATGAAGGCCGTGACGACGAGGAGGATGAAGAAGACGAGGAAGAGGATGCCGTAGAGCGTGTACACTTTGTGTCCCCAGACAGAAGCGAAGACATAGTAAAGCTCAATGTAGATGGCACTGTGGGGTGACGTAACGAGGATGGGCATCAACCTGAATGGGAGGAACCCAGCCATTGCGATTTGAGCGGGTCCCTCACGATACCAAGCGAGCTGAGGGATCTGGCGAGGTACTTTCGTCGTGCGACATGGCGGTTCGAACGGGCCAGTGAAGTTACGGCCGCTGATTCCGCCGACAACATTCAAAGGCAGCCCGACCAAAAACAAGATGATAATGATCACAACGACTGTTCCGAACGGAAGAGCTGTCGATGAGTTGTACGCAACAGCAACGAAGTTCAACACAGCCGCAATCTGTATGCGATTAGAGCCGCCGAGCGTTGCAAGTACCCCAAAGAAAGGGCCAAGGTAGATAAGCCACGTGACAACGACATTCCTGACCCAGTTGTCGCCCTCGAGCTTCTTGAACATCGCAGATGACGCGAAGCCTGATATTCCAGAGGTGAAGGCAAACAGAAGCAGTGCGACGGTAAAGATGGCGCCGCGGTTATTTGTATTGATGACCCCCATGATGGCGAAAACAAAAATTCCAACCGCGAGGAACAAAAGCTGCGTACCCGAACCGAGGACAGAGCAAAACAGCATCTTTTCGTCGGGGAAACGAAAAACGTCACCGCGGACGAGCTTCCAGCCACTCTCTTCCTCCTCTGCCCCCATTAGTGTGTAACGATGAGTGGACTGACCTTCGCCCTCAATGTCAGTGCGGGAGTAGCGAACGAAGTCGTTTCGAAGCACTCGGAATAAGATAGTGCTCAGAAATCCAGTGAGGAGGAGAACTGTGATGAAGGAGTTGAAGATCGAAAACCAATGAATGTCCATTTGGTCGTCGACGGCGCGATTCTGAGGGTTGAGGGAGTCGGACGATTTTAACCTCATCGAGCTTCATTAATCTGTCAGAATAAACAACGGCCGACGGGACCCAGCGAGCGGAGTACGTGAAGCGGACAGATATGGGCTTGGACATAAACGTCACGTCGACATTGCCTGCGGGGTCGTGCTCCCATGTGATGTCGATGACGTGACTGCCATTGTACGAAACGGTGAAAATGTAGTGCGTGAAGAGAATGAATTTCGTGCTGTTCCCTTCATTTGTCTCGACAGTCTCAACGTCTCCGACGAATCCCCAAACGGGGATGTCATCTGGCATGTGAATCGATCGGGATCTGCGCAAAACCATAAATAAACTCGAAAAAGTACTCATCCTCGATGGCGCTTCGAAATTGTTCGATTTCGTCGGGGCTAAGCTGAACAGCACATAGCTGCTTCGACTCAAATGATGCTACACAGCTCAGGTATTCAAACTTGAAGCGTAACTCAAAAATGGGAGCTCATACAGAGTCCCCATCATGCGGTCACCGCCCAAAACTTCGCCGAGATTTTGCGGCTTGCGCCCTTCCTCTTCTGGAGAGCAGAATGGCAGGGTGTAGTATTCGTATTGCTCAGAGGGATTCGCGAAAGGCACAAGCTGAACAATTAGGAGGTAAATGCCTCAAATCACCTTGTTAGCGTAAAGTGGTACCTTGTCGCCGGGACTGTAGCCCTCTTCATTGGCAAAAATTGTCACAAACAGTGCAAGGAGGAAAAGCTTCATCATTTCCCCCTCCTCCAAACAAAATTTTTAAAGACTTTTGTTTGGGAGAGCTATGTCGGCCAAGCCTGAATTGTTGCAGCAGCTTCTCGACATGGGGTTTGAATCTCGCGTCGCTGAGAGGGCGTGCGGTGTGAAAACTATTGTTTTCGCTTTGCTTTTGTAGCCTTACGCGTCAGAATGATGTAGTTGCGGCGATTGATTGGATAGAGCAGAACTCAGGTGGAGTGATGACAAGCAATGAGGGTTCCAGTGGGTCTCAGTCAGACGCAGCGACTCCTCAGGAGAGCCACGTGGTTGGTGTGGAAGAAGATGATGATGCCCTCTTGTCTGCAGCCTTGCAGATGTCGAAGAACGATGCTATGGCTGCCAAGCCTCAAGGGAAATTGATCTGCTCAGATTGCAATACTGGATTTCAGACAAAGCGCCAGGCTGAAGAGCACGCGTCCTCAACAGGGCATGTCAACTTTGAAGAAAACGAGGCTGTCGTTGGCATAAGCAAACAGTTCACTCCAGAAGAGAAAGAAGCCCAAAGACAAATGCTTCTTCAGAGAATCCAGGAAAGGAAACAGCAGCGTGCGGAAGAGGAAAAGAAATCCGACTTAACGAGAGAGATTCAGCGCCGGGTCGATGGCAAAGCTGTGGCGGAACAGAAGGCCCGGATGGAAGAGGCTCAAAGGAAGAGGGACCTCGAGAAGAAGAGACGCGAAGAAATCGCTGTGAAGGAGGAAAGAGAGAAGATTCGTCGACAAATTGAAGAAGACAAGCAGCGGAGGAAGCAGGAGAGGGAGCAGACTCTACCCGCGCAACCAGTTGGCCTGGTGCAGGCCTCCTCGTTGAAACCAGCGTTAGCGTCAGCACAGGCAGCTGACATTGGGCCGGATTCGATGTGCGAGCTGAAGATCCGCTTACCAACAGGAGAAACTATTACGGAATCGTTTCGAGCGGGTGCATCTGTGGGTGCACACATTTTTCTGGTAACCAGTGCAGCTGCTTGAAGTGCATCGGTTTCTTTCGTCAAAGTACCAGAAGCCGTTTCGATTATCAACTGTGTTCCCTCGCAAGGTCGCGATCTCTTTGAATTCGCAGCTGATTATGCCAGATATTTCAAGATAATGCTGCAATGGCGTCAGCAACTTTGCTGTCCGAGCAGCTGGCGCCTAGGGGAAGTTTAATCGCTCTGTAAGCTTTTCTGCAGTTAAAAGCGAGTCTCCAATAAAGTATGGTACAGTTGAATGTCAAGCCTGAGTTCAAGCACCCAGACGCTGACCCTTTCTCGACTACTTTCCTCCCTCCCCTCGCTCAGGATGTATGGAGATGTGTTGCCCTGCTGTTTGTTACTTCAATCTTAATTTACGGGATTGTGTCTGGGGACAACTACTTCATTTACTACACGAACCATTCTGTAATCTTCGTCGTAGCCTACTTCTGGACTCTGATCTTAATGCAAGTATATGGTCAAAAGTTTTTCGAAGTTCCTTTTTTCCGAGGATCTAGCAAGAGCGTAAATAAGCAAGTTCCGTCCCTTGGTCGAGGGTTTGACGTTTCAAAATCGAAGTGGATTCATTCTCTTTCGATATTCATGCCTCTCCCTCTAGTCAATTCTTTTGTCGCTATGGTTGGTTATTGGGTTTTGATATACGGACCCGGAGAGTTCTATTCTGCGTACAGCGTCTTAGCGCATGGGATAACTGCACTTGTCATGACAATAGAGTTGATGCAGATGAAGATGAAGATGTACTTCGTTTCTCTCTTTCTCGTACTGGGGTTTGCACTATTGTACATGGCATGGATGTTCATATACAACGCCCGGTTCGCGAAATGGATTTATGGGTCAGCCGCGCACAATTTCTTTTAACCCCGTAGATTCGCTGATACGAGCAAGAAGACAGCATACATCGGCTACCTCCTCATCCTTGCCGCAATCGTCATCTTTTTTTTCCTCCTCAAGTTGCTTACGTTTCTGCGCGACCTCGTTCACTCCCGATGCCGTTCGCCAGAATCGGAAGATCGACGAGGATCGAATGCTGAAATGATTGAGATCGCTCCGACGTAGCTGTAAATTAGTAGCCATACAATTATCTAATCCGATAAACCCTCAATTGATGATAAGCATGCGTCCACGTGCTCGTTTAATTGCTGGTTCGTGTAGTCTGCAGGAAGTGCAACGTTGCAGACAGGACAGAGAGAGCTAGATTTGACAGGACTCACAAGAGATGCTAGCGTCTGCCAACAGAAGGCTGGCTTTTTGCTTTCCTTCGACTCAACTCGGCGCTTCTTCGTTGCTAAGGGCCCTTCGATAGGATTCGCAATCCTCTTTTGAGATTTTCCTTTTCTCTGAGCCGCCGAATCCTCCGACCCTGCTATGTTGTTCCTCTCTATCCTATGTACCGCGATGTTGGAGGAGATGTCAAAAGACAAGGAATCAAACACCTACAAAGTCAAAACAAACACATTGTCACAACGAAGGGTTCAACAATATGCGCATCATCAGCCGGTAAGAAACTGGAGTCACCAGACTTGAACAAAAGGAGAAGACTATCAAAGAGGTTCGAGGTCGACATAAAGACTCTCAATTTTCTAAATTAATGTTCTTTATCCTGAATGAGCAAATTACAAGTGTATTTGTTTGTCCCCAATTTGATCGGTTTCCAAGGCTAGATAGAGTGGAGTTCTAATCTCGTAGGCTATGTTCGCATTGCTGCTGCTGTCATTGCTTTCAACTACGCGCTGACTGACTTCAAAATGTTCTTTTGGTTTTATGCCCTCTCCTATTTCCTCGATGCCTTGGACGGATTTGCAGCCAGATCTCTTGGACAGAGTTCATGCATTCACATCATCCTCATGAAGCAGGCTCCAAATTTGGTGCTGTTTTAGACATGGTTACGGACAGGTGCTGCAGCGCAGGTCTCATTCTGGTGCTCTCTCATTTGTACCCCAAATATATTCTTGTTTTCGTTCTGTTGGCAGCTCTTGATTTGGCGAGCCACTATGCTCAGATGTACAGGTTTGTCGTTTTGGCAAGGCGGCTCTAACAACCCGCAGCACCCTCCTGTATGGAAGCCAATCTCACAAGGCTGTGACCGATGAAGCTGGATACTTCATGAAGCTCTATTACACCAGTCGAACGGTGCTCTTTTTGATGTGCATGGGCAACGAGGCCTTCTTCCTGTTCCTCTACGCATTTTATCACGTAGACGCTTCCTCCGTCTACATGCCATACATCAAATGGTCCATCCTCGTCACAACGCCCGTCTTCATCGCAAAGCAATACATCAGCGTCATCCAATGGAGTGTGTCTGCGTCCAAGATTGCTCAACGCGACGTCGACGAAAGATCTCGCAAGTAGTCACGATGCCGCTACTTCTACTGTACAATCACTCAGAGCGTTTCTTAAAACAAAATCCCAGCCTTCTCAAGCACCTCAATGACTTCGGCAAATATTTTTTCTGTTATGAGCACGTCCCCACCATTGCCTTTCTCAAACGACAATGTCTGCGGCATCAGCGTGGAGCATGTGGATCAAATAGTCGCACAAGCATGAAGCTGTTCTTCTCGTCCATCACAGCTTCAATCTGCAAGTTACGCCCTTTAATAGATTGCGTCCAAGTGCATTTCTTGACAGTCGTAGACTGCTCGGCCTCCGCATTCTCCTCGAGGACATCCCTTTTGGATACATATTCTCGAAAGAGTTCGACTGAAAACCGCCGATTAACCTCAGCAATCAGAAAACCTTGTCAAAGGGTGTTTGATGCCTTCTTCTTTACAACGAGGCCCCCTTCTTGCTTCCTGACGACTCGGTTGATGAACAGCTGGAACCCTCCTGTCAGGACAGCGACAATTGCCAATGTTGTTATGAAATAGACGCCAGGGATGGAGTCCCAGGTCTGCTCTGCGAACCTTACGATGGGGTTGTACGCTTTGCGGAGGTTGTAGTCGGCGACGATGAACTCGTCGCCTCCATCAGTGAGCACGCAGCGTCAACGCGCACACCGTTGTTGATGACTCTGTCGACAACAGAGTAGAAGAACGACGCAGCAACAACGACGTTCACAATGTCTAAGCTCTTGTTGAATCGGTCCTCGCTCGTCCTCGCGTCAACGAGCGCCTTCGTGTCCTGCGCGATGAGGCTCTGAGACAGACGACGCACGGAGTCAAGGCCTCTGAAAATGGTCTCCAAGTTGAGGACGTTGATGACTGAAAGCTGCTTGAAAGCGTTCACGGCGTCGTTCCTGCTCCCTTCCAGCAGCTTTTCAAGATCATCCACTCGCTGTGTGCGTGAGCGATGTTTCACACGGCGCGGGACTTCCACTGCATCGTTGACCACAGCCTCGAACTCAAGCATGTCCCAAACGTGTCCCAATGCGCGATCGGATGGACGCGGGGGCGGTTGCAGGACTGAGCGTGAGACCGCTGACTAGCTGCTTGCACCCTTGAAGCTTGCTTTTAAATAGGAGAGGATCTCATAGAGCGCAACAAAATCAGTCGAAACGAGGCCTTCGAGCTTTTCCAGGCTGCGGACAAGTCAGCTTCACCGGCGAGGGGGGAGACGCTTTCTCGTTGTTGGGGTCGCTTTGGTAAGTCCGCACCAGCTCCTTCAGATGCTGAATGCTGTGCTCCAGCAGAAACGTCCTCAAGAACAGGTTCTGAATGAACATGGTCCTGCCCAATCAGACCCCCCCCGCACTCAAAGCACCTTGACTTCATCTCGCAAAACCTGACAATCACGTCCTCTAACTCTTTCGTCCTCGCGCCCACTACCAAAATGCCAGAGCTGCCCCGCACAATCACGCCTTCCGTGCCGAACGAAAATCCATCCTCCGGGGACACTTTCCCGAGCACCTTGATGCAAGTAAGACGTCACAGGTTGGGTGTGCACTTGGCGCAACTCGTTCATGGCGTCTGCATTGGAGAGCAACGCAGCTACGGCCATTCGAGGGTTCATGACGTCGGAGAAGACTGCGAGCATTTTTTCTCTGCTTCATTATCTCACCCGCTTGACCTTTGGCCACCTGCTGTTGATCTCGGCTTGAAACACTGTGTCAAGTAGCTGCCGCTGTCGGGCGCTCAGGATGTCATTGACGATGAGTGACGAGTCGCGGGCGAGGTCGATTGTGATTCTTGACAGCAGATCAACAGAAATGTTATCCGCCATGCGGTCTTGGATCGCCTGGGGGGTCACTTCTTTCTGCCCCCGCGACGATGACCTCCACCCTGACACCGTACATGATGCTGCCGTTGACGTCAATGTGCATGCCGAGGTGCTCAATTTGGACAACACCTTCGTCCACCGGCGCATTCACCTGCGCCTCGAAGTTGATGAAATGCATCAAATCAAAGTCAATAATTTTGATCTGCGTCATCAGGTCAATGACGGGGTGCGCACTTTGGTCAGCCCCTCGTCAACTTTGAAGTTCACGGTGTTGGGCTTCTTGTCGACCATGGCCGTGAACAGCCCTCCCTCGTGTGTTACTCTTTCAGCCCCCCCCCTCCCCCATACTTGACACCGGTCGGTGGCTCCGAGACGATCGTTTAGGGCGAGGATTTGGTTGGTGCCAAAGGGGATCCACTCGCTCAGCACGAGATGGACCTGCGCCAAGTGCAGCAGCTGGCGTCGTCAGCCCAGTCATCCGCACTGACCTCGTCCAGCTCGTCTTTGATCTGAGAAAGACCCTGCCCCGTCTGCAGCGTCAGTGGCTGTTACTTTTAAGATCCGACCTCAGGGGCCCTGTGCGCGTTGGAAGTCATCGGGGACGCACTTTTCAGCCGCAAGCAGCCTGGGAGGAATCTGCGCTGTGACTCTCAAAGACGTTCCACTCACGGGCTTGTGACGTAGGAGACGGCCTCAATCTCTGTGACGCCGGAAAAGGTTGTGAACCCTCGCCGCGTTGAGAGCACAAAGCTGGTGCCATCGAATTCGACCTGATGGGTGGGTCAGAGGTTGAAAACTGAGGGGTGGACTTCGACGAGGTCGTTGATGGGGTCGATTGGAGTTGACTCTGAGACCTGCTTGAAGATGAAAGAGTCGACAGTCTCCACAAGGAAGGTGGGCATGGCTTGGATCAACTCTAACCCTTTTTGAGTCACCTAAGCAGTCAAAAAACAGCGTCGTGGACGCTCCACTTGAAAGCCCGGGAGATTGAAGAAATCTTCCGTGAACACTTTCATTGCAGAGACAAGCCCAGCCTCGACAACGTCCTCCACCGCAGACTTGGCGTCAGAGTTGCTGAGAGACCCTTACCTTGGCCTCTTGCGAAATGTTCATCCACACGCGCCTGGAGACGCCCGCGAAGCAGACGAAGGTCGAGCTTGGGGCGTAGTCGAAGTCGAAGGCCCCGGCCACGATGCCCTCGTACACAAACACGAGCAAGGCTGGCTCGCGCAGCCACAGCTCCTTCTCCTGCCGCCATTAGTTTCTTCGTTTTGGCTCCCGTCCAGACTTCGGCGGTTGTTGCAAACTTGGAGAACTTGGAGATCAGATAGACGAGCTTCGCTTCGTCCCAAGAAAACTCTTCATCGACCTGCCCCTTCCGCTTCAGCACGACAGGCGCTTGCTGTTCGCCCATCCCACGGTCAGTTAGGGAATAACAGCGTATGTCCACCCCCCTTTTATTGAACTCGCGGCCCTATCATACACACATTCGGGTCACAGCGACGTCACTGACGTTTCGACGCTTATGATTTGCTTTCGATGCGCCCTGAGACATTCGTGTTTCGACATCAGAATCGATCATCACTGGATATATCTCAGTCCTCCACCGCTCCGTCAAAGACGTGCACACGCCCAAACGAAACTTTCCTCTCTCGCTTCTATGGATGTCACATCACACTGCCCTCAAAGAGAAGGAGCTGGCGCACCGATGGCACATCTCGTCGACGCGCGGCCGGCTGCCGAGCCGGTGCCACGTCTACGGGAAGCAGCGGGGTGGCGGCCTGAGCTCCTTGATATCGGTGCCGACGATCTGCCGATGAGAACAAACGGGCGAAACGGTACTTTTGACCTCCATCAGCTTCGAGTCAATTCGAGCTATGCTATCAAGCAATTTCTTCTCCTCAAGAGAGAGCACAACCGTCATCGAGAGCGTGTCCGCCGCCTGGATGGGGGGGGCACGAGGGCTTGATATCTCCTTCCTGTCGGGGCGCGCGTATGCGTTTTTTTCGACGTAGGGACGAATTGAGACGTCTTTGTGAATTTGTTTGGCTTCTTCCAGTTCTTTGCGAGTGGGCGGAGGGACAAACATCTCCTGGGGTGGAGGAGGCACTGGAGGAGGTGCTGGAATGTCTTTAGGACGGACTGGTTTGGCAAACAAAGGGGGCGGGGGAGGAGGTACGTCCACGTCTAAGTCAAGGCTGTCGAGAACGGACGCTCTAACAAAGGGTAAGATAAATGCTTCATTTGCAAGCAATCTCGTTGAAAACGGAAGCAAAAAGGCAACAACACACACTTTCTGAAAACAGATGGCCGCGATGACGACTCCAGGTCGAGGCTGTCGACGAGAGATTTGACGTCCCGTTGGCTCAGCCCAGGCAAACAGCGAAGCCGAGCAAATGCAGAGCTTTTTTCTTCCACCGCGGAGGGAGTTTGGGGGAGGCGCTTCGGGTCCTCAGCCCTACCTTCACTTCGAGCGGACGTTAGCGGCACAACGAGTTTGTCGGAGCCCTTCTGGAAGAGAGGGCGGTACGATGACGAAGCAGGAGCGGAAGCGACTGAAGTGGGTTGCCGCTGCTCCCCTGCTTTCTTTTTCAGCGTGTCAACTTGGTCTTTGATGGCTCGATACTTCGCAGACGCAATGCGAGAATTTTGTCTGGACACGTTGGTGGCGTGAAGTACAAAAAAGAGACTTTGAAGCATTCTCAACCAGCTGAGTTGCCTTGACGCGAACACCTGCTGTGAGGTTTGAATGCTGCTCTCTCTGCTGCCGCTTTCTCTCTTCCAATACCTCCTTCCTTCGCATGAATTCCCTGATCCTCTCGTCCTCATCTCCTTGTTGCTTCTCTCTGAGTGATAAGACACGCAATTTCCCGGGAAAAACATCAAACGCCTCTCAGTTTCTTGCCTCGCCTTCATCATTTTTCTTGTTTCATCAAGCCTTCTCTTCTCTGGTTCGCGATTTTCTTCTGTGACATCCGAGCAAAGTTGCCACTGCCCGCATTTCGCTACTGGATCCCAAACCCATCTCCATTCGGATGGCTATCAGTCTCAGGTGCGGCCAAAGTGCGAAAAACCATTTGGAATCAATCAAATTATCTTCGAATCTGTTAGAGCAATTAGTAGTTAAGCATGGCCGAGGACGAAGACAAATTTACGATTACTGTACTGTAAGCATGTTTTCTTTAATTGGTTAGTTCTCCAAGAACCTTGTCCGACGCCTGCAAGCAAGTCGCAAGAAATCTACCGATGTGCTATCGGACGCAGTGGGAAGAGTCCATTGGAAAGAGTTGACGACGAAAGGTTCCCTCGGCTGATGCCCCGAAAGCGGATGAAATCAAAGCAAAGTTACCGAGTCCAGTGCTAACTCCTGTTTTTGATAAGGCGCTGGTGGAAAGGAAGATCAAGGAAGGCGTAGCAGTGCAGACTGCTGAGCTCCAAAAACTTTATGCGGAGAAGCTCGAACAAGAGCTACAAAAGCGTGATCAAGAGTACCAAGCCAAGACCTCTGCAATTAGTGCGAAGATTGAGAACGAGGCGAGCGTGAGTGTAGAGACGTACAAGAACCAAGTGGAGCAAGCTATCGAAGCGCTTGAAGCGGAGGGCTATCGGTTGAGTCCGCCTCGGCCAGCCTCTGACACACCAGAGCGCCAATGCGTGACATCCCCTGTGTTGTTGAGAGAGTCAACGTCGCCCAATGCTACATTGAAAACAAGGACGACGTTCTGAAATGCGCGTCCCTCGTCGAGAAACTCGCCCAATGCGCGCGCAACGTCAGAAAAGTTCTCCGCCTCGTATCTTGCAGACTCTAACGCTAAATAGGACATCCTTGCCCCGACGTATCGGGGAGTGTAGTGACCGAGTATTTATTGTACATCTAGCATTGAGAGGCACCCCCTCATTGGCCTATTGTGTCCGCCAGCGACGGTGGCAGAATTGGCAGCGGCTTCATTTTCTCGACGGTGCTGATTTTTCGAATGAGGAGCGACTTTTTTGTCTCCGAAACCGGACCGCCCCCAATGTCCGCGCTCTTGGTGCGATCTACAAATTTGAATTTTGCTTAACCCCACCCCCCCCCCTCACTCTGCATGCCGTTAGCCATCACGTTGTATTGATAGCTTCGAAAAGGTGACGCCAAGTCATCGAAAATGTTTATCCCCTGCACTCTCTTCGTCGTCCGCCCCAGCCCAGGGCTCTCCACGGCCTCCTCCTCCTCCAGCCCCCGCACGTCCTCCGCTCCCCCCCCTCTCTGAGGACTTCGCCGCCGCTGGACCATCAATTTAGTCCGACTTGTTTTGCGCATCGTCAGAGGGTCCCCCACGCCATGCAGCGTCGCGGCCCTTGACGTTTGCGTCCTGTCGCCCCAATGGAAACGCTCCAGCATCGCCCTCGTGTCCTCGCGCACCCGAGCTGCGCCTTTCTCCGCCCTGCGCAGAACGCAAATGTCCGACGGCAGCGCCGACGGCACGAGCATGATCTTTTCTTTAGGCAAACCCTCTCCAGCGGACTTCGAACGCGCAGGACCCTTCCGCAAAGGCGCTGTCACAACAACCCGCATGTAGCCCGGCTGATGAGTGTCGCGCATCTGGCGCTGCAGGCGAGAAATTTGCGTCGGGCGCATGGACGAGACGTATTTGAAAACGGGGTCGGACATATCCAGCCGCGGCCCCTCGTCAACGACGACCTCCTCGTCAGCCGTCCCTTCGTGAGGGTCCACCAATGCGGTCAGGAAGAGCTCGCTGTTTCCCACATCAATCTCGGAGGCATCTACCTCCATCAAACCCCCCCCCTCTCTTGTGGAGGCGTACCGACGTTGTTGCGTGAGGGCTTCAGCCGCGCCGCTAGCTTGGCGTGGGACGAGCGTAAGAAGAGGAGGTACCTACGGGCATCACGGCCAGGAGAGGGGGGGGGTTACTCTGCGAAAGATATCGTCGTCGTGTAGTTGGCGGCGATGCGGATGACATATTTGGAAAATGCAGCGTAGGACGCGAAGTTGGGGTCTATCTTTTCAAAAGTAACGTCCTCCTCAAGCCCCTGCAGCCGCCCCCACTCCCCCTACCGCCGTCAGCCCCCCCCCCCCCTTTTCCACCCCCCCCCCCCCCTCCACCCCGCCCCCGCCCTCAGGTACCACCAAGTGGCGCGCC
>JAIYDP010000080.1 GCA_027487435.1 Verrucomicrobiaceae bacterium
CTGGAAGAGTGACGCGGCCCTGACAAAAAATGAAGAGCTCTCCAAGAGTGCTGTCAAATGCATTTGGTAAACTACCAGTTAGTTGATTGAACGAAACGTCGAAAGACTGCAAGTTCTGAAAACCAGACAACAGATTGGCATACAATCCCTTCATGCCAGTTCGAGCAGCATTGATAGATGTCATTTTCTTGCAAAGTGCAAAAACAGTGTCGTTAAGCAACGGAGTACAAGATGACTCGGTCACTTGAAATCCCAAAGTAGTCGCAAGATTGCTAACTGCATTTCCAATAATGTTTTGGTACGCAACTTTGTCACAAAAAACTTCCTTTGCAAAAAGAGGTCTAAGCAAATCATGCATCGTGATGTTAAGATCTGCGTTTCCAGATATATCAAGCACTTGAAGACTAGCGTGCAGTTCCCACGACGGACTGATCGTGCCGATGAACTGATTAGAACCTAAGCGAATTGTTTGAACAGAAAATCCGAAAAATGTTGGTAGCGGTCCTGAAATTCTGTTCGAAGTCACGTCAAACAATTCTAGTCGGGGTGCAAGGCCTGTATTAAGAAACCTCAGATGGGAAAAATGCTGTGGAAGATTGCCCGATAACTGGTTTCTGGAAAGGTCCAGCAAGCGAAGTCTCAACCGATCTGCACCAAAGAACATCGGCTCCTGCGAGAGTAACGACACAAACAAATAAATCCTGGGAAGCAACAGAGCAATTGGGGAAAAGATGCAAAAAATAGAAAAAACAGTGCAAAGCAATCCCAACTCTTACAAGGGACCCAGAGAGGGCGTTTGATGACGCGAGAAAAGCTTCTAATGCAGGAAAGTAACTCAAGAACTGTGAAGGAATGGAGCCATTGAGATCATTTGAGGCTACATTTATCGTGACCAACGTTGGGCACTGGTTCGTAACATTTGGGAACCCTCCGCTGAGTGCCGACCTTGAAATTGAAATGAACACAATCGATCGCATCCTAAATATGTCTTCCGGTAGTCCTCCAACAACTTTCGAATTGGAAATTTGTAGAACATTGAAAAATGGATTGGCGCTACTGCGAAGTACGGAGCCCAAATTAACAGAGAGACTGGTCAATGAAAGAAATTCCAAAGAAACGAGTCGAGAACTTCTCAGAAAACATCCATCAGGAACCGAACCAGCAATCATTATCCCCTCCATTGCAATCGATGAAATTAGTGTCAAATTACACAGTGACATGGGAAAGACTCCTCGACTGCTGCCAATAGTACGAATGATCAGCACAGAGAGAGCAGACGGATTGTGCGCGAACTCATTCTGCAACGACAGCTCCACACGAGGAAGACCCTGAATTCGCATGCTGGACAGAAAAGGAGTGAATGCACTTGAAATATTTGGAAACGACCCAGTCAACCCAGGAACCGATTTGAAGCTAAAGGTGTCGGTTGAAAATCTTCGAGTAATGCCCATCCGGCTAACGTCTCCAGTCAAAAATGGCTCATCGTCAACAAACAGTGACGATAAACTTGCGGGAGGGGCTGCAAAAACTGCAGTTATGTCCTCGGCGACATTGGTACGAAAGCCAACCAACGCCCCAAGAGCACACCCGGGCCTCAGAAGATTAGTGTAAAACGGTGCTCGCAATTTTGCAGGCCCAATTGAAATGTCAAAGAGCTGGTCAAACCATTGAGCTGGAATGGTTCCTGTGATGTCACCATTGTTCAACATTAAACTAAACGAATACAGATTCGGGTTAACGACAGCAGGAATAGTTCCTGAAAGAACGTTTTGATCCAAGTAGACGTCAGACAGAGAATCCATCAAGAACAGCTCAGCTGGAAGAGTTCCAACCAAGTTGTTAGCATTAAGATTGAGTCGAACATATTGAACACCACCAAAGATGTAACAATAAACGGGAGCAGTCGTCCTGTCTTGAGCGAGACGACTCGAGCACGGGTCAGCGGAAGAAAAATTGTATTGCCGAAACCAATTTTGGCCGTTTGTTGCATTGTAAAGGAATTCCATGCTACGTCTGATCGAAAGCAAAGATGCCACTTGAGTTGGAGCTGAGAGGACGTGGTAATGATTGCTTTTTTGCCGTTCCAAGCGGGATTGGTCCCGTTTCAACTCTAAGTCTCCCAAAATGTCAGTCCAATGCTTGACGTCTTCAAGCACATTGCGAGGGAGCTCAACTGGATCTGCACTGATTGAAGGTTCAACTTTCCATGACAAGGACAAACACAGTTCCAAGCAAGAAAAGAACAAAATCAAACTGACGCAAAAAGAGCGAGCTGCCATTCGAAAAAATAAATGTAACAGAAATCAATGTCTAAAAATACATCTGCAAAAGAGATGCACAGGAGGTTACAACGTACCAAGATCTCAGGAGGGCTGTGTTTGAGTTTTTGTTGATCATGGAACTTGGCGTGGTGAGACTTTTCTGACATTTCTTCGATTCACTTGCACTTCTGAAAAAGTGCTTTGCTAAGAAAAAGTTATGTCCACAAACCCAAGTGCTTGAACAGGTATTGAGGTGCAGCATTGTTCTCCACAAACCAATCACTTTCTATTTTTATCATATTCCATGAAGTGGCTGTGTGTGCTTGTTGCCCTGTTTGCCGTGTTTGCAACGTCGTCTTGCGATGAGGCGACTGACCTTGATCTTGATGACATTCTGGACGCACCTATCGATGCTGATCTGAAGCATGAGCTGTCAGCTGACCTTGATGACCTTGACGTTTCTCCTTCTGCTGACAGTGTCGAAGTTGATTCCATTGAGACCGAGAACCCTCTCTCGCCTCCTGAGGTCGCTGACGTTCAAGTTGAGCAGTCCACATGTTCTACATGCATTTTCCTTCCTGGCTGCTCTGGTGGTGAGATTGTCCAGAGCTTCGTTCGTGGCAGAGGATAACTGGGAGTTAGTGTATGTTGAGAGAAAGTACAATTCCATGCCTTCACCATCTGACACATCTCGTGTGTGTCTTGTGCGTTGCAAGAACTACGCAGCCGGTTTACGATTAAATTAATGAACATTGTACAATCAGTCGTCATCGCTGTAACTGTATTCAGCCTTGTTGTGCATAATCAAGGTGTCCCCAACAAAGTAAAAACTGTCACTCTTCGTTTCCCATGGAGATCGGATCATTTCCAATTCTAAGACATAAATAAAAGGCCGAAACGAATCTACCAGTGTCTTCTGGCAAGGTTGGGAGAGTGTAAATCACTTCCCAAGTATTTCGAGAATTCGGCATACAAAATCCCAATGTGAAATCAAAACTCTTCAACAGAGTGTTCTTGTAATAGTGCCTCTCGATCATGCGAAAAGATGAGACTTCCTTGTTGCCAACTGAGAACACAAGGCTGAGCAGTAAAACAACTACGAAACACAGGAAAATCACCTTGTTCCGATGGTACGATATTTCAAAAACTGTGATCCAAATCGATATCTAATGCAACGATATGAATCCTCGTCTTCTTCTGAAGAAGGGACGAATGGCGGGGCATCATCAGGCTTCTTCACAGCGAAGAGCTCTTTGTTTGTATCCATGTCTCTTATCCTGAATTCAAGAAACTCAATCCCATACACGTTAGCCGATAATGGACAAAGATATCCTCAGAAGATCAGAGAAAACAGCAGACTCCTACTTTGAGCAGGTGCTGTCAAGCTGAGAACGTCCTCTGGACGAACCATGCTTTTGATTTAATCCACAAAAAGATGACTTTTCAGCAAATTCTAACAGAAGTCATCATCGTCGTTGTTATGTTGTGTTTGACTCAACTTGGAGTTTGACCGCGTGTTCGAGCGTCAGGATGGGGGTCCACAGTCTGAAGCACTCAGCTCTAACAGGATGTTGTTTCTTGAACTGTGATGGTCGGGTTCGGACTCCGTCCAATAAGAGAAGCTGACTCTTTCGCACGTAGTGCTTGCAACGTAAATAGATCTGCTTAAGCGAAGAGGGGAACGCCTCATTATCGATTGAATCCATTGCCATGCTGACACATATGACTTCAGCAAATTGGTAGAACGTCCGAAAATCCTGACATTTTCATAGGTGGCATTCAAGAAAGAATATCCGAATCAGCCCGGATGTCTGAGGGAGCGCATGATTGAATGATGTAAGATAGAGCGATAAAACTTTCTCTCTCTCCTCGCTCGCCTTCAACACTACCCCTCTGCCCCGACATCCGAACTTTACACACACGTGCAACCCTAGCCTGCCGACCCAACGCGCTCTCTGAGCTTCCGTTCTTCAGTTTCATGCTTCCTCTTGTTTGAAATGACTCTATTTTCTTCTTGATGATAGTTTTTATATGCAACCACAAATTTGAGAAGGATGTCAATTTTACGTACCGTCAAGCGCTGCACGTCTCGCTGCTGTGATTCATGACTATTTCTTCTGAAGAAGTTAAGAGAGTTCTCAAGACTCTGGGATTTGAAAAGGATGTTGATGTTGTTGAGCTCGTCCCAATGAAGTCACTCTGGAGACAACTTAGAGATCCAGGCGCAGCCAGTTTGAAATCAACTGAGAGCCCGTGGATGTCGTATCTCGTCCGACTTTGGCAGGGCATGCTTCTAAGGCGCACTCCTATTTTTTTGATGACAGTGGCGGCTGCTGTGTTCGGGTCTGCGTTCCACTGTAACATTTAGACATTTTTTCTTACTTTCCAGCTTCTTTCTTTGCTACTTCAAGCCTGTGGTATGGAATTGCCAAAGGATTTGGGGGGGTTTTAAACCTATTGTGCCCTTTGCAATACGTTACGACGCTCCGATTGCTTGTGACAAGGTTTAGATGGATATTCAGAGTTTAATGAGAAAGACTTCGGCAGTTTCATTTTTTTCGATTTTTACGATATGAAGAACTTCAAGAGGCTCATCGATACATTGGAATGTTCTGCTTGTTTGCTGGTGTAGGACATACGTCAATGCTCTTCTTCATTTTTGAATTTTATAGGATTGCTCATACGTTTTTAATCGTCCAAAAGATGGTGTTCATTCCTCACGTAGTGAACATTTCTGGTTGAACCTTCAAATATTTTTTTTACAAAGCAGGACTTTTTCTTTGTATTCTCCTTGGGGTTGTTGCGTTGCCTGCTTTTCGAAGGCAGTCAAATTTTTTGTTGTTCAAGTTCTCTCATTGGGCACATGTTCTGTTCAGTGTGCTTTTGTTCGTGCATGGTTCAACTTCGTGTCTAAAGACTTAATTTTAAGCGGCCTCGTTCTGGAAATGGTGTTCTCTTCCTGTGTTTTTTTATGTCATTGACAAATGGTTGGCGTGGACTCGACTATATTGCAATGTTCCGGTGAAAGACGTGAAGTTTCATAAATTGACCTGAATATTCAGATATCTCTACTTGAAGGAAATATTCTCCGATTGAGGATTCAAAAACCAACAGACTTTCACTACTCTCCTGCCCAGTATTGTTACTTGCGTGCAAAGTTTATCAGTTCGGGTTCTTTTCATCCTTTTAC
>JAIYDP010000032.1 GCA_027487435.1 Verrucomicrobiaceae bacterium
CCTGAAGGGATTTGGGAAGCTGTAGCCATGCACCAATCCAATACCCGATTCTACAAGCAAGATACAGGTGAAGCCCTCTATCGCCGCAGCATGTACACTTTCTGGAAACGCACGGCACCACCACCGTCGATGGAAATTCTCAACGCTCCAAGTCGCGAAGTGTTCTGTGTTCGCCGCGAGCGCACCAACACGCCCTTGCAAGCCTTTGTCACGATGAACGATCCGCAGTTCGTCGAAGCATCTCGACAACTCGCCGCAAAAACCATCAAAGAAACGCCGAACGACGATGGAGAGCGAGTTCAATTCATCGCTTTGCGTTTGCTCGGTCGTCAACTCGCCACCGAGGAAATGGCGAAGGTGCTGGAAATGCTCAAGCAATCCCGCGAATACTACTCATCCCAGACTGCCGATGCTACCGCATTGGTATCCATAGGCGCAACCAAAGCCGATGCCTCGTTGCCTGTTGCCGAATTGGCATCGTGGACATTGGTAACGAACCAAATTTTCAACTTTGATGAGAGTCTAACGAAATAAATTGTATCGAAACACCGCAACACAAAATGTCATGAATCTTCTCGATCAAATCAACTCTTCACTTACACGAAGGCATTTCTTTCGTGAGAACGCTACTGGCCTCGGTTATGCCGCTCTTGCCTCCCTGCTCAGCCGCGAGGCTTTTGCCTCAAGCGCCAGCATCCCCCCTGCCATCGCGCAAATTGCCCCCAAAGCCAAACGCTGCATCTATCTCTCGATGATTGGTGCTCCGTCCCAGTTCGAAACCTTTGATTACAAGCCAAAGATCGAATATGACAAAGACCTCAAGGACTATCTTATAAAATCTGGACAACGTCTCACGGGCATGACCTCAGGCCAAAGCCGATTCCCCACCGCGCCTTCGATTTACCAATTCAAACAACACGGTAGCGATGGCACATGGGTCAGTGAGCTTCTTCCATGGACGGCGAAAATGGCCGATGACATTACCGTCATTCGCTCGATGAACACCGATGCGATCAACCATGAACCAGCCAACCAGTTGATGTACACCGGCAACATGGTCGGCGGTAAAGCATCGCTCGGCTCATGGCTCTCCTACGGGCTTGGATCCATGAACCAAGATCTTCCGACATTCGTGGTGCTCCACGCCCAACACTCTAACCCAGGCTCGAACGTGCAGGCGATCTCCTCACGCCTTTGGGGCAGCGCATTTCTTCCCGGCAAGCACGCTGGTGTCTCCTTGCGTAGCGGCGTCGATCCCGTGCTTTTCCTCAAAGACTCCGCTGGCATTCCTCGGGAACTACGACGCAAGATGTTGGATGGCATCGCTGCCGCCAATCATCGATCCTACGAAGCCGTAGGCGATCCAGAAATCCAAACACGGATTCAACAATACGAAATGGCCTTCCGCATGCAAAGCAGTGTGCCAGAATTAGCGGATCTCTCAAAAGAAACAGAAGCGACCTACGAACTCTACGGCCCCGACTCGAAAAAACCTGGCACCTTTGCCGCATCGGCATTGATGGCACGGCGCATGGTCGAGCGCGGTGTGCGCTTTGTGCAAATTTTCCACCGCGGCTGGGACCAACACGGCAATCTGCCCCACGACATCAAAGCGCAATGCGGCGACATCGATCAAGGCAGCTATGGCCTCATCCAAGACTTGAAACAACGTGGTATGCTCGAAGACACTCTGGTGATCTGGGGTGGCGAGTTTGGACGCACGGTCTATTCTCAGGGCGGACTCTCGAAAACCAATTACGGACGTGACCACCATCCACGTGCGTTCTCGATTTGGATGGCAGGCGGAGGAGTCAAAGGCGGCTTCAATTATGGCACCACGGATGATTACTCATTCAACATTCTAGAAAATCCCGTCCACGTTCGAGATCTTCACGCCACCATTTTGCAACTCATGGGCATCGACCACCACAAACTAACCTTCAAGTATCAAGGTTTGGACAACAAAATCACAGGTGTAGCCCCCGTCAACATTCCCCAACAAATTCTCCTCTAATTTTTTCGATTGCCGATGGCTGGATGAAGCAATGCGAGCCCCCCACAACGTAAAAATTTCCGTAAGAAATCCGAAACAGTTCTCGTATAGTGAACTGTGATACAGAAAAATTCTTTTCGTCTCTTTTCAATGATGTTGGTGGCAATATCTGCCAACTCATGCACAAAAAAAACGACAACTCAAGCCGTTCTAACCACGCCGGAAACCGTGCGTGTGGAAGCTCCTGCTTCCTTCAGATTGCCTGAAACCATTTCCTTCAACGAGCACATCCAGCCGATTCTTTCGGATGCTTGCTATCATTGCCACGGCCCTGACTCCAGCACACGTGAGCCAAAAAAAGATCAACCGCTGCGTCTTGACCGCGCGGAATATGCCTTCCTTCCGCGTGACAGTGGCACGATTACCATCAAACCTGGGGATCCCGCTGCGTCGGAAATCATCAAGCTGATCAAAGAAAAAGATCCCGATCTTGTCATGCCGAAACCTGTCTCTCATAAGACGATTTCGCCACAACAACTGGCTCTCCTCGAAAAATGGATCGAACAAGGTGCCAAGTATGAAGAGCATTGGTCGTTGATCAAACCATCTCGGCCTGAAGTTCCCGAGACGAAGAAAACCGATTGGGCAAAGAATCCCATCGACTCGTTCGTCCTCGAAAAAATGGAGCAAAATGGCTTGCTGCCGAATGCGGTAGAAAACCCACGTCGCTTGTATCGGCGACTCTCTTACGATCTCACTGGCTTACCCCCGCAACCCGAAGAAATCGATGCCTTTGAAAAAGCTTTTGCTGATGATGCAAACAAGGCGATATCCGATACAGCAGATCGCATGATGGCGTCCGATACTGGTGCGGAGCATTTTGCCCGTCATTGGCTGGATGCTGCCCGCTATGCCGACACACACGGCATTCACATCGACAACTACCGCGCCATTTGGCCTTACAGAGACTGGGTGATTAACGCCTTCAAAAATAACATGCCTTGGGACAAATTCACCATCGAGCAGTTCGGCGGCGATCTCTTGCCTAACGCCACACTCGATCAAAAAGTCGCCACAGGATTTCAACGCTGCATTCCCACCACTGGAGAAGGCGGTGCCATTCCTGAAGAATACGATGCCATTTATGCGAATGATCGTGTCAGCACCATGTCGGCGTTGTGGCTCGGCATCACCACCCAGTGCGCGGCTTGTCATGACCATAAGTTCGATTCCATCAGCACCAAAGAATTTTACCAACTCACCGCATTTTTCCGCAATACTCCCATGAGTTCCTTGGATGGGAACAATGCAGAGCATCCGCCCAACATTTTCGTGCCGCCTGTAACAGAACGCGCTCGATACCAAGAAATTGAAACTCTCATCGCCAAAGAGAAGGCTGAACTTGAGAAACGTCAAAAAAATGCCGATCAAGATTTCGCCACGTGGGCATCATCAGGAGCCAAATGGCAACAAACCCATCAGGATGCTAGCCTACTTGTTGATTTGCCGCTCAACGAAGGAAATGGTCCCATCACGGGTAGCTTAAAAGGACAGCCATATACCAATGCAACTCCCGTCCAACGTCGTGAAGGGGCAAAGGGTCAAGCCCTTTTAGTGAACACCCAGACGCTCGATATTGACCAAGTTGCCAACTTCGCTCGCAAGGAATCGTTTACCTATTCATTGATGATTTATACGGAAGGCACTCCTAATGGTGCAGTAATCGCCTCGATGGACGAGGCCAAGAATTACCGTGGTTGGGATCTTTGGCTTGAGAATGGCGCCCCTGCTGTACACGTGATCGAGGATTGGCCTGAACGCGGTAGCAAGTTTATCTCTGCGCAAGCACTCACCCCAGGGAAATGGCAACATATAGCCGTTACCTTCGATGGATCAAAAAATCCCGCTCGCGCGGTCAAGATGTATCTCGATGGCAAGCTCGTGAATCTTCAATTCAATGGCAAACGTTTTGGTGATAACATTCAAGCCCAAGTGCCGCTGACAATCGGCAAGCGCACCAACGGAGCTCCCATGCAAGGAACGACGGCCATTCAAGAACTGAAAATCTTCAGTCGTGTTGTCAAAGACGAAGAAATCGCCATTCTCGCCACAGGACTATCGATCCCTGAGATTCTCGCTCGTCCTGCCGATCAGCGCAGCGTCAAAGAAACGCAAATCCTCAAGAAATTTTACCTCGACTTCCAAGATGAGCCAAGCAAACGGATGCGCAACACGATTGCCGACTTAGAGGATGAATATGCGGCGATTCATGCGCGTGGTTCTGTCTGCCTGATCATGCAAGAAAATGCAGGCAAGCCAACAGCCTACGTGCTAGAGCGCGGCAATTACGCGAATAAAATAGGCGATCCACTCGATGTCGGAGTTCCCGCTGTGATGCCGCCCATGAGTGCAGATATGCCAAAAAATCGTCTAGGCCTCGGACAGTGGTTGGTTTCCGGCGAACACCCGCTCACCTCACGTGTGACCATGAACCGCCTCTGGGGATATATGTTTGTCAACGGAATCGTGGAGACCGTAGATGACTTTGGCATCATGGGCGGACGTCCCGCTCATCCAAAATTGCTCGACTGGCTGGCCACGGAATTCGTTTCCTCGAAGTGGAATTATCGTCACATGGCGAAACTGATGGTTACTTCTGCGACCTATCGTCAATCTGCAAATGCCAGCCAGGAACTCATGGCAAAAGACCCTGCCAACAAATGGATGGCGCGTTCCCCTCGTCCTCGTCTCGAAGCCGAAGCTCTGCGCGACACCTTGTTGCTGCAATCGGGCCTGTTGGCGAAAAAAGTCGGCGGCCCCTCAGTGAAACCGTATCAGCCTGAAGGGATTTGGGAAGCTGTAGCCATGCACCAATCCAATACCCGATTCTACAAGCAAGATACAGGTGAAGCCCTCTATCGCCGCAGCATGTACACTTTCTGGAAACGCACGGCACC
>JAIYDP010000100.1 GCA_027487435.1 Verrucomicrobiaceae bacterium
CGCCGCGGCGCGCGACGAGCAGGCGCGCGCCGTCGCCCGAGCCCGCGCCGACCACGGCGTGCGCAAAGGCGGCCTCGGCCGGATGCTCGGTCCAGTCGGGCAGGCCGTCCTCGCGGTCGGACAGGTCGCTGTCGTCGTCGGCCTTGAGGGCGGCGGCGGCGGCGGCGGTGCCGGGCTCGGCGCCCCCGCTGCTGCTGGCACTGCTGCTGGCGTGGCCGCCTGCCGCTGTCGCCCCGCTGTACCACATCAGCCAGCGCTGCTCGTTGTCCCCCACATAGCAGCGCACCTGTGTGCGCATGTGTGTGTCGGGGAGGGTGGCACACGGGGGAGGGGGTGGGGCAGGTGCGTGTGCAGCGGCAGGGGCGTGCAGCACATCCCAGGCGAGACGTGCCCTGTGGCCCACTGCTCGCCGCGGCTGCGCTCTTGTTGTGCACGAGCAGGTGCGCCGCTCTGCCCGCCGGCGCGCCGCGCTCACCACGGGGTTTCCGACCACGTCGGAGTCCCAGGAGCCAGCATCGCCGCGGCCAAAGATGAGTCCTTGCTTTTCAGCACTGGTGAGCGTGGCTGCACCATTGGGGAGCGCCTGGAGGCACGAGCCAAGACGGAGTTGACCGATCTCAGCTCGGTTACGCAGATCAATGGGGTGCAGGTGTCCCATTGCTTGTCTTCTCACCCTAGTATGCGATCCCCTCTGCCGGGCGTGCCCGGTGCGGCCGCTCGGGACGCCCCCTGCCACTGGCGCTCGGAGCATCATGCTTGCTACCGTGATTTCTGATGCAGAGCAGGCACAACGTCAAATTGGACTGCGGGTGTGCTCTGTAATCCGCTGCGTGGTGTCCTGGAGCGAGCGCGCTCTTAACTCCCGCTTGCAATGCCCTTGCCCCCCTCCCCTCCCCCCCCCCCCCCCCCCCCCTCAGGCGTGCGGATGGAGTGGCTCTACGCGCAGCATCTCCCCGATTTTCTCCAGCGGACGTTCAACTCCATTTTAACAGACTTTTTAACAGAGCCTGTTAGACTCGCCTCCCAAGCCGACGACGACGACTCTCCGCGCGCTGACCCCTCCCTCCTGTCGCAGCTGTCGCCAAATCGGGTGCGCGCACCTTCCGTCGACCGCCTGCTGGCATGTCTTAAAGAGATCCTTTCGTCCGATCGGGAGGTCACTCTCTCAAAGCGCCTCATGGACGCCGTCGCCGCAATCCCCGCCAGCGCCGGCTTCAAAGACATGCCCGGCGCCGTGCGCCGCAGCCATTCGGTCGCGGTCGAATTTGTTAATTTAATTTGCGCCGTGCTTGGGCTGGAGGGTGCAATTCGCCCGCAGGTCGATGTCTTAAAGCGGGTGCGTATTTTTTTAAAAGAGGAAGCTGAAATTCTGTCTTTTTTAAATTTAATTTTGGTTTCCATAGCCACTAACAACGTAGAATCTCCTCCATTTGTTAAAAGTCAAACCCTTTTCGAAGGAGGCCAAATTCACCCCCCCCTCCCCCTCCCTCCGCCTAGCCGATGGCGCCTGCGCGTCGTGCGGCCACGTGGCGGAGGTCGACCTCTGCCGCGACGCCACGTTCGTCCGGCGCGAGTGGGCGTGCCCCATCTGCAGCAGCAGGTCCTTTTAGTTTATCTTTTGTCCTTACCCCCCCCCTAGGCTGGAGTCGCAATGGGCGGAGGTAGAGCTGATCAACATGGTCACGCGGCTGCTTGTGTTCAACCAGCAGCAGGCCCTCAGGTGCTCCCGCGAACGGACGGGTCATGCCCTCGTCCTCTCCCGCACGTGCGGCTGCTCCGCCGACGTTGCGCCGCTGTTTTCGCCCGATGCGCTGCTGGAGAAGTAGGCGCGCCTTGAGCGGATTTGTGACCCCCCCCCTCAGGCTGAAGGTTTTTGCCCACGTGGCGACGTGGTACGGGTTTGAGGCGCTGCAGGACGTGCTCGCGCCGTACCTCGCGGAGACGATGTGACGTTGCTGTACAATTGACTGAAGGTGTGCATAAAAGCGCTGTTTAAGTCGCCTCGTTGCCAGAGCAGCCCTCGAGAAGACCGTCCACGCGACGAACGCCCCCGCGACACTCGCCGTGACGACCGCACCGACAAGACCGCACGGAGGCACAAAACCAAGCGCGAAGGACTTTCGACCCCCCCCCGCTCATCTTCCGGATCCAAAACAGAGCAAACGACACGGAGGACCCTCCCGCTCCTGTGCCTCGCGACACCCGCCTTGAGTCGAGACCCGAGCCATCGCAAGCGCCTGTCAAAGGACCGGATGGCCGTGCGCACGCGATCACCGCGCAGGAGGGGGTCGCGGGCAAGGCCTCGAGCGCCTCCTTCGCGGACATGGCTTTGTGTCTCTGTGGGGTGCCTCCGCTGAGCGGTCGCATGGGTGCGGTCGAAACTTGAAGAATGCCTCCAATTTTAGGCAGGCGTGGCGCCAAGCCGGTGGAATCGCTGACACGGCGGAACTTTGGGTCAATGAGCGCCAAGCAAATGTCCGCGAAGGAGGAGCTCGAGGCCTTGCCCATGACCCCCTCCTACGCGGCGACCGTGTGCGCACGGTCATCCGGTCCTTTGAAAGGCGCAGGTGGCGGCTTCGATTCGTCACGGGGCCAAGGAGTGGGAGGGTCCGCGTGTGGTTTGCTTTGTTTTGGATCCGGAAGGGTGCGCGGAGGCGGAGGGGATCGAAAATCCTTTGAGCTTGGCTTGAGGGTTGTGTGTCCGTCGGACGACCCGTCGGGTGGGTGCGGTCGTCACGCCGGGAGTCGCGGGGACGTTCTGCCCTAGGGCGGTCATCTCGGGGACGGTCATTTTGGGGACGGTCGTCGTGGCGATTGTCCGGTCGGCTTGGGCGCCGCTCGCCGTACGTCCGTTGGAGCGCGCTGAGCCCCGGTCATCGCGTCCATGAGGAGGTCGCTTCCGACCGCGCGAGCGTAGCGGCTTCGCCGAATGTAGCCGATTTGGGGTAACGGACGCGATCGCGCAGGCGGGGGGTATGGAGGCCACGACCAAACCGCGTCTTCATTTGCATCGGCGGGGGAGTTTTGAGCGAGGCGGAGGAATCCGTCGGGTAGCGGCCCGGCGCCGCCAGATCCAGGCGGCGAGCCTGAGCGGACATGCGGGGAGAGGAGGGCTGGTCCAGAGGGCGACGGACTCACGCAGGCGGTGTCGGACCCGACGTGTGGCTGCGGGGGGGGTCCCCTTCACCACCGACACCCCCTTCATCCCACCCTCGCAGTTCCTCCCACCCCCGCTCTCCCCGTCCCCTTCGGCCCCCTCCTCTTGGCTGGGGCGCCACGCCTACGCCTTGCGCATGGCCGCCATGCCCGTCGGCAGCGCGCTCGTCGGTGACTGGCGGCCCCGTCCTGTCCCGCGACGTGGGTCGCCTCCGCTACCTCCCCTGGCGTCGCTGTCGCCCTGGTGCGAGGATGCAGCCCTCGTCTGTTAAATTTAAAAGGCAAATACGAGAAAAGAGAGCAGATGAATGTCGCGCTGCTGCAGTGCCTCGTCGTTGCAGCGGCGGTGGAAATTCAAGTCGTTCAGCCCCTGCGGAATGCTGTCGTCGATCACGTCGTCACCTTCGAGGCCGACGTCACCTTCTTCGACCCTCAGGACGGCTATGCGGAGATCAAGCTGAACGACGACGTCATCGCGTCCCTCACAGAGCCCCCCCCCTTCATCGAGCGCGTCCTTCAGCTCCCCCATGATGCCCCCATGCATTCCCTCCTCTCCATCGCCGTCTCAGATTGGGACGGCAACCTCCTGGCCCAAGCTGCCGTACCCATTCTCCTCACCCCCTTCACCCCAAATCCAGCCCCCCCCCCCTGGCTCGTCAAATGGATCACGCACTTCAGCAGCGCTAACCCAGACCCCACAATCTGGCCCCCCCCCGGCAAATACGACCTCTTCCCTGGCGTCCCAGATTTTCCCACCCGCCCCCTCCTCTTCGCCGCGATGGAAAACGCCGTCTGGTGGATGCACTTCGACCCAGTCTCCCCCCCCCCCCCATCGCGTTCTGACCCCCCTCCCCGCAGACGGCGTGGGACGGCGCGCTGGCGAGCCCCTGCGCGTTCGCACGGGGGATGGAGCGGCCGGATGTCGCAGACGTGCTGCTTTTTGACTGCCGCCACAGGGGGGGTGAGTTTCGGACCCTCCCCAAGCTGGCGCATCAGGTCTGGGTCTATTTTTGTCTCGAGACGGAGGTGGGGGTGTACTACGGTTGGTGGGGGGGGGCGGTTCAGTTTGCCTCCCTTAATTTATTTACATAAATATTTATGTATCATGCGTATATCAAAATCGGCGTTTATGCTTCCTCAAATACCTCTGTTAGTGTTTAAGTATTTTTTTAAAAAAATCATTTTCGTTTTTTTTTGAATATTTTATTTGCTCTTTTCTTGTGTATATTTATTCGCGCTAAATATTTAACTAATGGCGCCAGACCCTGCCTTTTTCGCGAGGGTCGACGTCAAAATCACGCATAGGCCCTTTGCGGACGTCCCCATGGCGTACATCCCCGGCCACCTCCCTCTCCTCTTCCGCCCAGTCGATCTTCAGAACCGCGTAGCGCCCCCCCCCCCCCCCCCCCCCCCCCACCCCGCTCTTATATCTTAATTTAATACACGCAG
>JAIYDP010000280.1 GCA_027487435.1 Verrucomicrobiaceae bacterium
GAGGAAAAGCATTTATTTTTTGAAAAGGATGGCGAAAAAATGGAACATGGTTTTTGTCAATGCACAACAGCGCGGATGGCGTAAAGACTGGGCACGAAGCTGCATCAATGTGTTGCCGAGGTCATGACGCCAGAAAAAGGACGCTTCCACCTCGTGCGAAGTACAAACAGATTTTTAAATAGTTTCTTTAACGATGACTGAGGTTCCTCTCATTTTTGAAACTGCTTATTTTCCAAGGTTGCCAACAAGGAAGCTTTTCTTTTGTTGGCGAAGGGATACCACTCACTCTGTCTGGGCTACGCTAAGCTTGCAGGCTCTGAAGATCTGTTCTGTATGGTGAGGAAGTTCGATGCTAACAGCGCAGCTGATTTGAAGCACGATGACTCGACATCCACGTCAGACAAGAAGTCCGGGAAGCGGAAGCGTGACCCTAATCTGCCGAAGCGAGCTCAGAATGCTTACAATTACTTCATGACAGAAATGAGCCACAGCATCAGGGAGAATTTGGCAACAGACGACAAATTCAGCGTCGCAGAGGTCTCTAAGGTCGTTGCATCGAAATGGAAGGAGCTGTCGGACGAGGAGAAAGCAGTGAGTCTGCCGCATCTCCTCTGACTTGTAGAAATACGTCGAGTTAGCGAAACACGACAAGGAGCGGTACGACCGCGAGCTGGCCAAGGGCAAGCATGAAGTCGTTGTCGAAGAAGAGTCCTCGAGTTCGGGGGTTTGGTCTCTCTCGAGGGTTTGCTAACACTGTCAGGAGGAGAGTCACGCTGAGGTGGAGTGGTTTTTGGGTGTCTGAACGCGTCAGTCAGAGTCTGAGGAGGAGAAGCCTGCGGCGAAGCCTGTGGGGAAGGCTCTCGTTAAGGCAGCTCCGGCAAAGGATGAGAAGAAGAAGGAGGAGAAGAAGAAAGAGGAGAAGAAGGAGGAGAAGAAGAAAGTTGAGGCGAAAGATGAGACGAACAAAGAGAAGGGTTCAGCTCAAAAGAAAGGCGGCGAGAAAAAGGTGGAGGAGAAAAAGAAGCAGAAAGAGGAGAAGAAGGAGGGGAAGACAGATCCGAAGCGGAAAGAGCCCGCCAAGGTTGGCGAGGGAGGCGGGAAGTCTGATTTCGGCAGGAAGAGGATGGAGGGAAGAAGCACAAGAAGGCGAAGCATGGCGACTCTGACACCGACTAGCGTTGGGGGTTTGAAGTGAACTGGAATTGTTTACACACGCGTAGCTTACATTATTGTACAGGCCACCGCCTCAGCGGTCTTGCTTTTGGAACTTGAGCTTCACGCGGCAGTCAGGGCAAAACCACTGCCCTTTCGGCGCTTCTGTGAGGCCGACACATTGATAATGAAACCACTCGACGGCGCAGTCACCGTTGTCGCATGCAACCATGTCGCCGAAGAAGACTTGCCTGCATTTGCAATAAACAGGCTCGTTGGGGTCCACGCTCATGTCCTCGTGCCCTCGGTGGTCGTCGCGGTGCCGTTTCCGATTCTGCGTGATCAGCGTTGATGCGCAGCATCACTCACCACTCTGCGCTCGTTTGTTGTCGTCGTGCTCTCGAGGAGGTGCAGCTCCGTCTCAAAACGTCGAAGCTCTTGGTCCAACGTGCGAATGTGTGAATCAATCAAGTCGTAGCTCTGCTGCGCCATCGTAATTTTCTCGTCCGCGTACGTCACACACATGTTTTGCTGCGATTCTATCGTGTCCATGAGAGTCTTTGCACTGTCATTGCCCTTGTGCCGCATCGCCAGATACTCTGCCTCGTTCTGCTCGACTTGCTGCTTTACAGTTTGCGTCTTCTTGTCGAGCTCTTGAATCAACGCGAAGTTACGCTTCAACTCTGCAGGGACTGACGATATCCGAGCAATGAATTGCTCCAAGTACGTCGTGACGTCCTCATTCAGCCCTCGGCGCGCATCTGCCATTTTTAACAAACAGTCTCAAAATTCTATTTTATTTACACACGACCCAGTTCTTCGTGAATACACTGCGCGTGCTCATCTATGGCATCGTTCTGCTTCAAAAACTCATCTGAACAGGCGTTAAAAGGACAGTGGCGGCAAAACAACATAGGTTCATAAAATACGGCAGATTCTTCCCGCTTGGCCCTGCATTGTGAACCATGTCGGCCAACTCCAAGCCCCTCACCCTCGCTCAATGAGATCTGCCTCGCTATCAGCTTCTCATGCAATGGGCCGAGGTAGTTCCCATTCTCCGGTGTGGCAATGTACACAACAGCCTGAATCAAATCAACCGACGCGCCCACAGCAGCACCTTCTCAATCTTCGGAGTTCCGTCCGCAGGCTTCAAAAAAAGGGGGGTCTCAATCCGATCGTACCCCCCCTGCTTGCGTCACGTGCCGAACCCGTGTCTACTTACCCGTTCTCGATAGTCCAAGTGGTCAAGGACGCGTGCCTGCTCCTCTCTTGCGATTCGATACGCCATGCCAAACACATGGCCCTCGCACGAGTCAGCGGGGCATCAACAAAGTGCCCAACGGCCTCGTCCGGCACGAGCGTGACAACTCTCCCAGGACTTTCCTGCAGTGGTCACACCCGCCTTCACAGAAGGGGCCACACGGGCGTGCCCCGGTGATCGGTCGAGCCTTGCCAAAACCGCCTGACCCTAGACAACTCAACAAGCGCAGAGGCAACGTCAAACCAGCCCTTGGCGTACAGAGGCAGTCGCTCCTGGAACGGAAAGTCGACTTTCCAGATCAAGCTGCCATACCTCCGCGTCAGGCGGGGTGGTGGCCTCTCACCCAAAGATCCAAAGCTCCTCCTCAGCCATTGTGGAAATTCGCTTTTATCCCATATGCTTCCTTGCCACGTCGCAGGCCACGAAATCCTCGTAGACCCTGCGTCAGTCACCGCGTACATCCTTCAGGAAGCCGGCGATTGGTTTGAAGACGAACTCCGCTTCGCCCGCCTCTTCGTCACGCCCGGCATGACCGTCGTTGACGTCGGCGCAAACGTCGGCGTCTTTTCCGTCTCCCTTGCCCCTCTTGTCGGGCCCACTGGCCGGATCATTTCCTACGAGCCCTCCCCGCACGCCTTCGCCTTCCTCCAATCCAACCTCGCCGCATTCCAAACCGCCACCCTCCGCAACGTCGCCCTCTCGGACTTCGTCGGCACAGCCTCCCTCTCAAGCGGCCCCTCCGAGCTCGGCTCCATCACCCCCTACCCCCCCCACCCCCCCTCTTCCCCCCCCCCCCACAACTCAGTCCCCGTCACAACCCTCGACAACGATCTCTCCGGCCCCGTCCACGTCCTCAAAATCGACGTCGAAGGCTCCGAACGGGCCGTCATAGCCGGCGCCGCCCGCGTTCTTGCTCTAAATTCTCCCCTCGTTATCTTTGAAATCAAGCACGGCACAACCGTCGAATTGGCAGCCGCGCATGCCCTCGCCGCGTGCGGCTACTCGCTTTTCACCCTCCTCGCGGAGCCGCAAACCCTTCGCCCCTTCAGTCTCACCCCCCCCCCCAAAATCGACCCCTACCTCCTCAACCTCGTCGCTGCACCCCCCCCCCTCGTCGCAACCCTCATTGAAAGGAAGTTTTTCGTTCCGAGCCCCCCCCCCTGCAACGTCACATCCGCCGCTGCGGCTGCCGCGCTGGGTCTTCCCTTCGCTTCCGCCGCATGGGCCGTCGCAGACGCCATGACCCTTCGCGCCCGTGCGACCCTTCGCTTCGCTTCTGCCTCAGGCTCCCACGACGCCATCGACGAGGCCGCGCGGCTCGCCGTCGCATCCAGCGACGCCGAAGTAGGGGGGGGGGGGATTCCGATGGTTGGCTTTTCGCCTGTTCTGTTATTTTAGATTTTAGCTCCCTGACGATTCGCAGCGCGAGTCCATCGCCGCCAGCGCCACCGCCGCGCGCGCCCTCCTTGCGGCGGGCCAGCGAGCGGCCGCCGTGGCGGCGCTTGGGCGAATTGCCGCCGCACTGCGGCTGGAGGAGCCGCACATCCCCGACGTTGATTTTGACTTTGACTTGACAACCCCATTCCTCCCTCCGACCCAACCCCCGCGCCCTCTTGTCGACGCCGCAGATGCGCGGCGGTTCATCGCTGCCGCAACGGCGTGGCTGTTGGTGTCGCGGCGCTGCTTGAGCCTCGCGTATTGTGGCGGGAGTGGGGCGGAAAGCAACTGCGCGCTGCTGAGGCGCGCCATGGGGGGGGGGTTTTTCGCCGAGGAGGCGGGGCGGATGCTGGCGGCGTACGAGGGGCTGCTGCGGCGCTGAGGGGCTGTACTCTATTTTCTCTGTAATTGTTTGTTTCGCTGAAAGGTTGTAAATAACTCAAATATTCGGGAAATTAATCTTTTATGTACAAGTTTGACATCTTTCTGGCTTTATAAAAGGAGGGCAATGCGCAAGAATTTAAATATTGAATCGAGGATTAGCCTTTAAGTTGTGCTCGCGGCGGGGCTCGCGCTGAGCGGCGGCTAACAGGCTTTGTTTGCGTGACTGTTTGCGCTCCGTCGAATGGCTTCAAAACAACGCCGCGGGTCTGCGCCCCTACGAGATGTCACTTGTTGCGTAGAAATAAATAAATAAATAAATTTAAAAATTAAAAAAAATAATGAAGAATTCAATACGGAAAAACATTGAAAAAACGTTGAACAGAAAGCAGCACGGAAGAAGAAAAATAAAAGATAAAATAAAATAGAGAAAAATAACCCACTAAGAGGAAAACACAATACCCCCCCTTCTTCCCCCCCGCCCCCTCTCTCACAAGTCCAGAGGAACGCTCTCACGTCCTTGTCGGGCGCAACGTCCAGCACCCCCCTGTCGAAGAGGTCGCGCACCTGCACGTCGGCGCCGCAATCGACGAGAATTTTGACGCACGGGCCGAGTGACAGTGCGGCGGCGTGATGGAGGGGGGTGAATCCCAGCTGCGGTGGGTGAGGGGAGAGGGGGGTGCTGTGACGATGCTGTCGCGGGAGTTGAGGTTGCCCCCCTGGCCGCCCAAAACAAGGCGGAGGAGGTCGAAGTCGAGCGCGGCGATGTGGAAGGCCGTCAGCCCCAGCTGCAGATGTCACGTGGTTTCAGTCAGAAATACATTATCGGGGATGTCAACGCACGCGTCGGACGCGACGAGCATCTCCACGACGGCGCGATGGCGGCGGCTGACGGCGAGGTGGAGCGCCGTATGACCGGCCTAAAAGGGTTTCAGCGGCGGAGGGGGAGGGGGGGACTTTGTTGACGGCGTCAAGGTCGCACCTGGCGCCGAGGAGGCGCGCAACGACGGCGAGGTGGCCCTTCGCCGCGGCCAAATGGAGGGGCGTGCAGCCAAACTGGGGCATCAAACGTAAAACAAGCGGGGGGGGTTACGTAACTCCTGACGTCAATGTCAACGTTCAAATCGACAAAGAGCTTCAAGACCCCCTCAAAACCACCCTCCGCGGCGCCATGGATGGCCGTGCGGCCGTCGGCGGCGCGCCAGTCGACAATTGCGCCCGCGGCGATGAGGGCGGCAACGACTTGGACGTGGCCGTTGGCGGAGGCATAGAAAAGGGGTGTTTTCCCTTGCTGATGGCGTGAGAGGCTGCGCATTGGGGAGGGGGGGGGACGTGAAAGCAGTCGTCGAACGCGGGGGGGTCGGGGAAGAGGGCACGGAGCTGGCCGAGGGACTGGAGGGGCTTAGAAGGCAGGAAGGGGGGGAGTAGACAGCGTCTGTTTTGTTTGGGTTGTCGCCGTGGCTGAGGAGGGCATTGACGACGGCAAGATGGCCGTTTCTGGACGCTTCGTGCAGCGGCGTGAAGCCAGCCTTGCCCGGGTCATTGAAATGCGTATGGAAGGGCACAGACATGATCTTTTGAGTCTAAGCTCGCTCCTCTTTGGAGAAGAAGCAGGACGACCGCTTCATGCCCGTAGGAGGCGGCGATATGGAGGGGCTGCCATCCGTCCTGGTCGTAAGATGGACTTCCTGACACTCTAACTTTGTCCTCTGCGTTGACGTCAAGTCCCAAGTTGAGGAGGCGGCGTATATCGTCCACTTTGCCATGAAGAGCCGCGCTATGGAGGGTTGTCCAACCAGCGCTCGCAAGCGTCATAAATAACAGATAAAGAAACTTGAGCAAGATAATTTGTGAACTGCATGTACTCTTTCAGGTACACCAAACCGCCTTTGAGAGAACACACAAGCAAGTCGAACACATATTACAATCTACAATCTTAAGGAACCCGCTTAATTGGCATCATCAGCCTCCTCGACCCTGGTGCCATCGTCTTGAGCCTCCTTGTCGCCGCCTGATGGGTGAGGCTCCACGGCAAAACACGTACCCTCCTCCTGCATGTCAGAGGTCCAGAGGGTAAGATTGTCTCTGAGGAGTTGCATGATGAGAGTGCTGTCCTTGTACGAGTCCTCGTTCAGAGTGTCGAGTTCGGCAATGGCATCATCAAACGCAGTCTTGGCAAGGTGACAAGCACGATCAGGCGAGCTCAAGATCTCGTAGTAGAAAACGGAGAAGTTGAGGGCCAGACCCAAACGAATGGGGTGCGTGGGAGGGAGATCAACAACAGCAATATCCTGAGCGGCCTTGTAAGCGACGAGAGATTGCTCAGCAGCCTCTTTCCTCTGAGCTCCAGTCGCGAACTCGGCAAGGTAGCGCCAATAGTCTCCCTTCCTGATTCAATTAAAACACCTCGAAAACTCTTACATCTTGTAATAGAAGACCTTGGACTCTCCAGTGGTGGCAGAAGGGATCAGATGATGATCGAGGATGTTGAGGATATCGTTGCAAATACGAGAAAGCTCCTGTTCGATCCTGGCCCTGTAGTCCTTGATCTTCACGACATGCCGTTCATGCCCCTTGTTCTCTTCCTTTTGCTCAATGGAAGAGACGATGCGCCAGGAGGCACGGCGGGCACCGATGACATTCTTGTAGGCAACAGAAAGGAGGTTGCGCTCCTCAACCGTGAGCTCAACATCCAACTTAGCCACAGTCTTCATGGACTCGACCATCTCTAAGAAAAAAGTCAGAACAAAAACAAGGACTACAAGAAAATAAGAATACCGTCGTAGCGTTCAGCTTGCTCGGCGAGCTTGGCCATATAAACGCATTCCTCACGATTCTCTTCCGCCATTTCTTTTGGGGGCTAAATTGAAATTTCAACCAAATAATTAGTTGAAAAATAAATACATCTTGTTAATTTAGGATTTGATAACAGCTGTCTCCCCACCACAAACGTATGTCGAACGCGCTTTCTTGTGAAAGAGCGTGAAACAAGAACAAACAAAGGAGAATCTTGAAATCTTGATTGCGTGCACTAAAGCGCTCGGCTTCCAAATCAGCCTTCCAAGAAGACGATGCAGCCGCAGAAATTTGAAGAAGAGGTTTAGAAAGTAACAGCCCATGCGTTGAAGAATTTGATTTCTTCGATTCATGAGGAAGATGAACTTTTGTCGCTGAAAATTGAAAAAAAGAATCAAATTTTACTTTGAAAAGACTTTACTATGCCTTTTGAAACTTTTGTCTGTATGCGAGGCTTTCAACGGAAGGCTCTCACAAAAATGCACTTTCGACTTTGTTATCCAGATTTGTCTCTCCAAGCACCAGAAACGACTCAATGGACGCGATCGACTCGTCGGAAGATGAAATGGTCCACCTTCTGTCGCGGTTGTTCTAAACATCTAGTCCGCCAGTGAGAGAGAGGATGGCCATCGCCCAAGCATGCGAATCACTTTGTCAAATGCATGCAAAGTCAACGACGCTCAACATGACCTCATGGCCACAGGTTTGCGGCAAGAGCGACCATCGCGCTGGATTTCAAGGAGCCGTTTACATCGATTGCCCAAACAAACCGTGCTATCTATGCAAGCGGCCCGGACACACAACGACGACGTGCCCTTACAAGCACAAACCCGGCGACGGAGTTGTTTTCACCGTTCGATTTTTGACGCTTAGGCCATATCAACGTCGAGAGAGTCAAAGTGCGTCACAACGCACCTTCGCCAGAAAGAAGAAACCGGCACCTTTCGAAAGGCCGTCGTTGGCCGCTTGAGCATTGCGACACGAACGGACTTCGAGGCATCTCAACCCCCCTCACTCCTTTCCTCCCGACAAAGTCTTCAGCGACGATCGCTAACCCCTCAGATAGACTCCGGCATCCTCCAGCTCCACCCGCGTCGCATCACCGCCCTTGAGTTCCACCCGACAGATCCCGACCTTGTCATGACCGGCGACAAAGTACCACCCCCTCCCGCCTCCCTCATCGCCTCACCCTCCCCCACTTTGTTCAGAAAGGCAACATGGCTGTGTGGAACTTCGCCAACCCTGCTGCGGAGGTGACGTCGCGCGTGGGGACGCACAGCTGCATCGTCAACGCCATCTCATTTGCCGCCAGGGGTAGCGCGGCGATGGCCATTACCTCCTCCGCCGACGGTTGGGGGGGGAGGGGGAGGGAGGGTGGGGTTGATGGGCATAGGCAAGGCGTGTCGGACGGATGTTTCAACGGGTGCGTACGACGTCTTGCTGGACCTCAACCCTGACGGTTGGGTCAACGAGAATTTGTGGCGGATGTGCTGCGGCCTTGACGTTTCGCCCGACGGCAACGTCGCGGACAAGGGGAGGAGGTCTTCTCACGCGCGTAGACGATTTACGTCGGGGATGACAACGGGCGGCTGTATGTTATCGACGGTAAGAAAGGAGGGGGGGGGGGGGGAGTTGACGTCGGAGGGGGAACGAAAAAACCAGCGGCCACCCATCAAATTCAAAAAGAAAAAAAAAAGGGAA